>CAZRQP010000180.1:0-1503 GCA_964602315.1 uncultured Dehalococcoidaceae bacterium | reverse complement strand
CCGTTAATTCCTCTCGACTGCTCTACTGCCAGAGTCAGAGCCTGGTCAATAGTACTTACCTTATCAACACCAACGGCAATCTCTCGTACAATAGCAAGTTGTCTGTTTCTTTCGGTTAGCTCGGTATTTCGCTCTACCAGGTTATTTAAATTGATGATGTTTTTAATAGCCAGCGCGCAATGCCCGCCAATCATTTCCAGAATATCCGTTGGTACTTCCTGGGTTAAAAAGTAGAGTATATGCCCCCATGATTCGCCCTCAACCATAAGAGGCACGATGACGAATTCCTTTACTCCCATTATTTTTTGTATGGCATCACATAACATTTTCGGCCAAATGCCATCCAGTAATTCAGCGAGTCTTGTCAGTACCATGACCCTCGGGTTTTTATTATATTCCAGAGCCACTTTTAGTTTCGAGAGAGGGAACCGGAGTTTATTGCTTGTAGGTCTTTTGCCCAATATTTTTTCCGCGTCAAAACCTATAGCTTTGGCGGCATCAATCATTTTTTTCGTATCAGGGCGGATCCTAGAGTAATATGGCGTAATAACATACTCATGCGCTTCATCCATCTTCTGGACAAGCACCATGCGAATCCCCTCAATCTCCCTCGATTGTTCCACGGTTAAAGCCAACGCTTCATCGATGGTCCTGACCTTGTCAACACCCATGGCTATTTCACGTACGGCGGCCAGCTGCTCGTTTCTGGCAATCAGTTCAGTGTTTTTCTGGTCTATATGCCGGAGGCTTTGCTCTAATTCTGTAAACTTCCTTGCTACAGGAAATACTTTACCAAGAGTATTATCACGCAATCTTTGAAACCGGGACACTAAAGGCTGCCATTGCACTTCATAGACACATGATTCAGCTTTATATTTAACTCCATTTTTAACGGCCCCCAGCAACGGCATACACATACACTGTTTCTCACGGACTCTAGCAGGGGGCAAATTCCATAACGTCGGTATCGCCGACAGGATACCCTGGGCATAATAACAAGAATCCTTAGAAGGCTGATAATCCAGCTCTTCAGTTCTCATTTCAACGGTAGCTGTATTTTTTCCCGTTATAGTCGTCTTGAACGTAAATACCTTGTCAAAGAGTCTGGCGTACCTGGGCACAAACCTGTAAACCATCGTTGGCCCGGTAAGCTTGCGGACGACTGATTCAAGACCGCCAAGGGGATTAAGGGCCGGAGTGGCTAACCCTACCTTGTACATTACGGCATCGTCACCTGTTAGCTCGACGGCGCGCCTGCATATCTTCTCCCTGATATCATATGTGACCCAGTTAAGAGTATCGGTTAAATATTCTCTGGTATAAGGCAAGGGCAGGTCTTTAATTATCGAAGTACAATCGTGACCCTGCGATTCCAGATACTTTATAACGGAATTAGTAACCCGACAGCTTACTTCTTTGCGGATATTGATATCAGTCCCTGTGTTCATCCTTTTGCCCTGTATATTATTATTCCGGCAGGTTTAAATTCGACCGTTAAATGAC
>CAZRQP010000179.1:0-1577 GCA_964602315.1 uncultured Dehalococcoidaceae bacterium | reverse complement strand
AAGGTGAACCCAGCATTGAAATATACCAGTATACAGCTAACTTAACCGACGGCGTGCTGATATAATAAAGCTAAATGTGATAATAGTTACAGTCTAAACAAATCCCCGGTGATACAATTATATAAAGATATTATGAGTCTTATTGTATCTGAAAGCAGCCTAGACAACCTTATTAAATCTTACCGGTCTGATTCCAGACAGTCGTTAAAATGGCCCTCCGTTTTTGTTTTGCCGGAGTGGATGCAGACATGGTGGCAGGTTTTCGGGGAAGGGCTCAAGCCTTATATACGTATAGTCAAAGATAGTGACAGAATAATAGGCATCGCGCCGCTGATGACTAAGGACGATGCCGCTTATCTCATCGGCAGTACTGATGTCTGCGATTACGTTGATTTTATTGTTGCTCCTGGTAGAGAACAGGAATCCTTCAATACCCTGCTTGATGATTTAAAGAAAAACAGCATTAAAACTCTGGATTTAAAACACGTGAGGCCGGACTCAACCGTGATGAAGAGCCTTATTCCTCTGGCGGAAGGTCGTAAGTGTAAAGTCACCAGCGAGCGGGAAGCGGTATCTTTTGAAATGGATTTACCCTCATCCTACGATGAGTATCTTCAAGTGCTCTCCACAAAGCAGCGCCATGAGGTCAGACGTAAATTAAGAAGGCTTAATGAAGAAGGCAAAATAGAATACCGTTTTATCGAGGCGTGTAGCGAGTTACCAGCCGCCCTTGATACCTTTTTCAGGATGTTTACGGAGAGCCGGGAGGACAAAGCCGCTTTCCTGACCGAGCGAATGAAGTCATACTTCCGCTTGCTGGCGGATAACATGAGAAAAATCGGCTTGTTGAAACTCGGTGTACTTGAGCTTGACGGTAAACCGGTGGCTGAAATAATGTGCTTCGATTATAACGACTGTATCTATTTGTATAACAGCGGCTACGACCCGCAGTATGTTTCCTTGAGCGTGGGGCTTTTAAGCAAGGTGTTTGCCATCGAAGACAGTATTGCCAGAGGCAAAAAGAGGTTCGACTTTCTTAAGGGTGCCGAGACTTACAAGGGACACCTTGGAGGGCAAGAGGTGCCGCTCTACCGCTGCCAGATATTCATATAGTATAATTAGCTAGGAAAAGCAATGATTGATAATAAACTAAAGATAGCCATCATCAGCGCGCATTCATGCCCTGTAGGCGACCTGGGGGCTAAGGACACGGGGGGTATGAGTGTTTATATCCGGGAGCTTGCCCGCGAGTTGGGTAAAAAAGGCCATACTATTGATATTTATACGCGAGTGCACAACCTGGCCGACCCGCGAATTGAAGACTTGTATGAAGGAGTGCGACTCATTCATCTCAAAGCTGGTAAAGAAGCTACAATTCACAAAATGGACGTCTATTTTTCCCTTCCTGAATTTACCTATAACCTCGAAATATTCTGGAAGGACAGCGGCTTGGAATATGATATTTTGTTCAGCCATTACTGGATATCGGCATTAGTAGGGAAATATATCAGCCAAACACGGCGGATAACGCATGTTGGTATGTACCATACCCTCGGTGCGGTGAAAAATGCTATCGG
>CAZRQP010000178.1:0-1616 GCA_964602315.1 uncultured Dehalococcoidaceae bacterium | reverse complement strand
TTCTAAGAGAAGAAAAGCGTATTATTGCCGGTGACCAAAGCTATTCTTACGATAAGCTGGTTTTATGCCCCGGTTCTACTCCCTCCGTTCCCCCAATCCCCGGTCTGGATGGAAACAATGAATTTACTTTGAGCACCGATATTGCTGATGGAAAAGCCCTGGATAAAATCCTTCCAGGATATACCAGTGCTGCCGTTATCGGAGCGGGGGCAATCGGAGTAGAGTTAGCCATGGCTCTTGTTGTCCGGGGTTATCGCAAGGTCTATCTTCTAGATATGATGGATAACATATTGCCGGCCGGCCTGGATAAGGATATGGCCAGCAAGGTTGAGCCGGTGATGCAGGAGAAGGGCATCGAACTGGTCCTATCTGCAAGTATTAAAAGTATAAAAACAGATTCGGGGAAGAAACGCATTGTTCTTGCTGACCGGGAGCTGGAAGTAGACCTTATCTTATTGAACACCGGAGCCAGACCCAGCGTCGAACTGGCACGGAAAGCCGGAATTGAAATAGGAGATACAAGGGGGATACTGGTAAATGAATTTTTACAGACCAGCGACCCTGATATTTATGCCGCGGGTGACTGCATGGAGAACTGGGATACGATTATTGGCTCAAAGACCTGCCGCTTGATGGTTACTACCGCTGGCAGGACAGGCGGCGTAGCCGGTGAAAACCTTGTTAAAGCTAATACCACTCCCTATGAAGGCACCCTTATGACTTTTGTCATCGAAATATTCGGTAATCAAATAGGCGCTACGGGTTTTACCGAGAGACTTGCCCGGGAAAAAGGCCTGGATGTAGTTTCCTCTACGGTTAGTAGCCCCACCTTTCGCCCCCACCTGGGAGACAAGGTCTTACACCATAAGCTCGTCGCTGACCGCCGGACTGGTACATTAATCGGGGCGCAAGTTATCTCCGAGGAAATGATAAGGGGCACCCTCAATGAGTTGTCGTTGGCTATATTTGAGAAAGTACCGCTACAAAAGCTGGCATTACTGGAAACACCTTATTCACCTGCGGTTGGAAGAGACCCGATAGTGGACGGGGTAATGAGGCTGCTGCATAAGCTCGGCTGATGTGATTAGTTGAAAGAGGAATAGGGAGAGTTCCGTACAGCAATTTACGTAATAAAATGCGGTGTTTATGAGAATTTACTAATTTTCCTTATCAGTAGATAAAGGAGTGTTGCTTCATTTTTACCCACTTCCCCTCATCGACCCCGATTAGATTACCGCATTTGCACTTAACTTCATTTCCATTACGAATGCTGTAATCCCTCATTATCCGCCCCCTCCAACAGTGCAACACTTGCCCCTTCCCAATCTTCACATATTTAAATACCTTACGCTTACACTTGGCACACTTAATCGTTAACACTATCTATTAGCCTTAGCTATCTCAATATTTGCACGTTACCATATTTTCTATATTAGTTAAAGGCTGGTTAGTTTTCCCTTTGGCGATGATTAGTGGTAGCATGATTTTAAATCCAAAGATAAATTGGTAATGCAGTTAGAAATAATTGGTACCGAGTCTTTAGGGGTTCGTGGACTATGCTGTGCAGTCAGGACAAAAGACCGCAAGGTGGTTATCGACCCCGGCGTTGCACTGGG
>CAZRQP010000177.1:0-1660 GCA_964602315.1 uncultured Dehalococcoidaceae bacterium | reverse complement strand
TTAGAGAGGGAATTACTAAAGTCGGGAATAGCTCGCGGAGAGGGGCCCCAGCCCCTCTCTAATCAACCTCCCCCTCTCAAACAAAAGGAGAATAGGTCATTATCGCAGCACGGTTTGAGAGGGGGATAAAGGGGGTGAGTGTCTGATATTAATGGTGGATTGTTAATAAAATTCCCCCTGTAAATTTACTTCCCCCTGATATTATGTTATAATTGCCTCGTAAATAAATAATTAATGTAAAGGCTTAAGAGGAAAAACTTGGATAAGACGAAGAAGGCGGAAATTATTGCCGGCTATCAGGCCAAAGAGGGCGACACCGGTTCCACCGAGGTTCAGATCGCCCTGCTTACCGAGAGAATCAATCAACTCACCACTCACATGGCGTCCAATCGCAAGGACTACCATACCCAGCGGGGCTTGCTTAAGCTCGTCGGACAGCGGCGGAGGCTTTTGGCGTATCTAAGTCGTGAAGATATCGACCGGTATAATAAGCTTATCAAGAAACTCGGATTACGCAAGTAAAGCCTTTACGTTAGAGGGAGTATTGCATTGGCACCACAATCTGTTAGTTCCACTATTGCCGGACGTGAACTTACTATCGAAACGGGCAAGCTGGCCCAGCAGGCCAACGCCGCGGTCACCATACGCTACGGCGAAACCGTAGTATTAGTTACCGTATGTTTCAACAAAGAACCCAGGGAAGGGGTAACTTTTCTACCGCTTACAATCGACTACGAGGAAAGACTTTATGCCGCCGGTAAGATACCCGGGGGCTTTATACGCCGCGAGGGGCGCCCCAGCGAGGCGGCTACCCTTGCCTGCCGCATGACTGACCGACCCATACGCCCCCTCCTCCCCAAGAATTGGCACAGTGATATTCAAATCGTCACCACCGTGCTTTCCGCCGACCAGGAGAACGACCCGGATATACTTGCGGTTATCGGCTCCTCGGCGGTGCTGTCGCTGTCGGAGATTCCCTTCGAAGGCCCCATCGGCGCGGTAAATGTCGGCTATATCAACGGAGAGCTCGTATTGAATCCCAAGATGGCCCAGTATGATGAAAGCCAGCTCGACCTTGTTGTCGTCAGCACTAAAGAAAAAATAATCATGGTTGAGGCCGGCGCCAAGGAAGTCTCCGAGGATATCGTACTCGAAGCTGTTAAATTAGGCCACGAAGCCAATCAGGATATTATTAAAATCCAGGAAGAGCTTCAGAAGACCTCCGGCAAGCCCAAGCTGCCGGCCCCGGAAGAAAAGGTGAAATCGGAAGCCAGCGAGGCACTATCTAAAGTCATCGACAAAAAGATGGATAAAACCCTTGAAGAGACCGATAAGGCGGCGCGCGAAGAGATGCTGGAGGCGCTTATCAAGGAGCTTGCGGAGAGTACCCCTGATGACGTAACGGAGAGCGATATCGCCGCCGCTATCGATGCCAGGGTCAAAGAGGAAGTCAGGGCGGACGTGCTGGAAAAAGGCACACGTATTAGCGGCCGCTCGTTAACGGAAATACGCCCTCTCACCTGTGAGGTGGGGCTATTGCCGCGTACTCATGGTTCCGGTATGTTCACCCGCGGCCAGACACAGGTGCTCTCTATTACCACCCTTGGCTCCACCCGCAAAGAGCAAATGCTCGATGGCCTTGGCATAGAGGAAAGCAAGC
>CAZRQP010000176.1:0-1718 GCA_964602315.1 uncultured Dehalococcoidaceae bacterium | reverse complement strand
CGGCTACCAGGAAATGCTCACCGACCCCTCCTACGCCGGCCAGATTTTAATACCCACCTACCCCCTTATCGGCAACTACGGCACCAATGAACAGGACATCGAGTCGAACAGGATACAGGTGCGGGGCTTCGTGGTCAGGGAGCAGTGCCTCGAGCCCAGCCATTATCTTAATCAAGAAACCATCCATGAATATCTCAAGCGTAATAAGACCCCCGGGATTTACGGCGTGGATACCCGCGCCATTACCCGCCGCCTGCGCTCGCACGGCGTGATGATGGGCATGATAACCGGCAGCAAGACCCCGCAACAGGCGCTGGAGGAATTAAGCCGTACGCCTGACTACGGCACCATCGATTTTGTGAAGCAGGTCTCCACGAAAAAATCATACAAATGGCAAGACGGGAATAAAGAGCCAAAACACCATATCGTTGCTCTTGACTGCGGTTTGAAGTTTAATATCCTGCGCATTCTCAACCGGCTGGGCTGCAGCGTGACCGTTGTCCCCTGCACGACTTCGGCTAAGAAAATACTCTCTCTCAAGCCGGACGGCATTCTGCTTTCTCCCGGCCCCGGCGACCCCGAGCTGCTGGACTATATCGTGGCTACGGTCAAAGAGCTGGTGGATAAGAAGCCTATCATGGGCATCTGCCTGGGCAACCAGCTTATCGCCCGGGCTTTCGGCGGCCGCAATTATAAATTAAAGTTCGGACACCGCGGCGGCAACCATCCCGTACGCGAGCTGGCCACCGGCCGGGTCTATATCACGGCGCAGAACCACGGCTATGCCGTGGACGCCGATAGCCTCAAGGACGGACTGGAAATCACCCACATCAACCTCAACGACGGCACAGTCGAAGGCCTGCGACATAAAGAACTGCCTATTTTTGCGATTCAATATCATTCCGAGGCCTCGCCGGGTCCCTGGGACAGCACCTATCTCTTCGATAGATTTTTAAAGATGATAGAAGGAACTCAACCTTGAAACCGTCTAAAGTATTGATTATCGGTTCGGGCCCTATCGTTATCGGGCAGGCAGCGGAGTTCGATTACGCCGGCACACAGGCCTGCAAAGCCATGCGGGAAGAGGGCATTGTTTCCGTGCTGGTCAACTCCAATCCGGCCACCATCATGACCGATGAAGGCGTCGCCGATGTGGTGTACATCGAGCCGCTGAACCTGGAGACTTTAACGCGTATTATTGAAAAAGAGCGACCGGACGGTCTGCTGCCCACCCTCGGCGGTCAGACCGGCCTTAACCTGGCCGTAGAACTGGCCGATGCCGGCGTCCTGAGAAAATATAATGTAAAAAGTCTGGGCACGCCCATCGAGACAATTAGAAATGCGGAAGACCGCGAGTTATTTAAAGAACTCCTGATTAAAATCGGGGAACCCGTGCCGCCCAGCGCCAGTGTTAATACAATGGAGCAGGCGTGGGAGGCGGTCAGGGAAATAGGTCTCCCCCTCATCATCCGCCCCGCTTTTACATTAGGCGGCACTGGCGGCGGCGTGGCGATGAACCTCGAGGAACTGGAGGTCGCCGTCTCCAAGGGCCTGGCCACCAGCCCCATTCATCAGGTGCTGCTGGAAAAGTCACTCGTCGGTTTGAAGGAAATCGAGTATGAAGTCATGCGGGACGGCGCCGATAACTGCATCACCGTGTGCAACATGGAGAACTTCGACCCCATGGGCGTGCATACCGGCGACAGCATCGTCGTCGC
>CAZRQP010000175.1:0-1734 GCA_964602315.1 uncultured Dehalococcoidaceae bacterium | reverse complement strand
GAACGTCCCGATGTAATCGGGAAGGCAGGGGGTTCGAATCCCCCCGGCTCCACCAAATTTTCACACAAAAATCCTTGAACTATACTTAATTCAAGGGTATTTTTACTTTTTTTAATAGATAGCCCCTATGGAGTTTGACAAGGTGATAAATTTCATATAGGCTATTTTGTACTCCGGGTATATTTATTATTCGCTTCTTCGAGGGAGTTGGAGCTTTATGGGAAGAAGCAAACTCAACTCAAAAACAGAGAGTCAGCTGTCCGAGCTTCTCGTATTGAGTCGTATCTCGGCGGCGCTTAGCGGACTCTGGGACCTTGACGCTATTCTCGGGGTGGGGCTGGACAATACTCTCGACATCATGAACGGCACCATCGGCGAAGTCCTCCTTATCGATGAAGACACGGGGGAGCTTTCTCATATCGTCCACCGCGGTTTAAGCAAGGAATTCCTGGAGAAGGTGCGCGTTAACGTCGGCGAAGGCATTACCGGCAGTGTTGCCGGGAGCGGTAAGGCTATCCTCCTTGAAGACATATCGTCGGACCCGCGTGTGGCGCACCGTGACATGGTGACGAGTGAGGGGCTAAAGGCATATATTTGTGTGCCTTTGCGTGCCAGAGACAGGGTGCTTGGTGTCCTTAATGTTGCCAGTCGTGTACCCCGTAAATTTACCACCAGTGACATGCACCTGCTGTACGCAATCGGCGACCAGCTTGGTATAGCCATTGAACACGCACGATTATATGAACGCTTGAGAAAAGCGCGTGAAAGACTGCGTAAGCTGGCACAGCAAAACCTGGAAGCGGAGGAGGAGGAGCGGAGAAGAATCGCCCGGGAGCTGCATGATGAGACCAGTCAGTCCCTTTCCGGAATCGCCCTGCAGCTGCAGGCGCTGATAGAGATGGCCGAAATATCAGGCAAAGAAAACCCCGAATATGTAGCCGGATTGAAAAAAGTGCAGGCCTTAACCGTGCAGGTGCATAAAGAGGTAAGTCGTTTGATATCGAACCTCCGTCCGGCTCTTTTAGACACGCTGGGCCTGGTGCCGGCAGTCCGCCAGTACGCCGAGACCATACTGCAGCCCTTGGAAATGGAGTTTAGTGTAGAAACCAAGGGGACCGAAACGAGATTTACGCCTGAAGTCGAGGCGGCCTTTTTCCGCTTCATCCAGGGAGCGGTAGGTAATATCGCCCAGCATTCCAAAGCTAAAAAAGCAACTATAGTGCTGGAATATAGACCGCAAGAGTTTGTAATCACCATCACCGACGACGGTCAGGGATTCGATGTTTCAGAAATTACCGATGTCGAGGAAAGCGGAAGAGGCCGGGGACTGTTCAGTATGAGGGAAAGAATCGGCTTCCTGGGCGGCACCAGCGGTATCGAGTCTGAAACAGGTAAAGGGACTATCGTATGGGCAAGAGTACCCGTAGGTCAGGAATTTGAGTATGCAGAAGATAAGAGTTCTAGTAGTTGACGACCATACCATCGTGCGGGACGGCATCTGCGCTTTGCTGTCGCTGGCGGGTGACCTCGATATAGTGGGGGAAGCTACCAATGGCAGCGAGGCCCTGGAAAAGGTCGGCGAGCTTCTGCCCGACGTGGTGCTCATGGATATCTCTATGCCCGTTATGGGGGGACTGGAAGCCACCAGGCGGATATGCAAGGATTTCCCCAAGACAAAGGTGCTCGTTCTCACACAGTATGATGATAAGGAATATTTCTTCCCGGTAATCGAAT
>CAZRQP010000174.1:0-1753 GCA_964602315.1 uncultured Dehalococcoidaceae bacterium | reverse complement strand
CAGATAAGGACTTTATTCGGAGAACCATAAAAATGAGGCATAATATCAAGGGCAGAAGGTTGGGTCGCGATTCCGGACACCGTAAAGCGCTGTACCGTAATCTGGTCACGGCTTTATTAGAACACGAAAAAATCGTCACCACCGAGGCTAAAGCCAAGGAAGTACGCGGCATGGCGGAAAAGATGATTACCCTGGGCAAGAAAAGCGGCCTTCATTCTTACCGCCAGGCGCTGACGTTTATCACGGATAAAAAAGTCACCGAGAAGATATTTTCCGTGCTGGGCCCGCGCTACCAGGAACGCGCCGGCGGCTATACCCGTATAACCAAGCTGGAGCCCAGGATGGGAGACAATGCGCCCATGGTGCAGCTGGAGCTGGTCAAATAATCCTTCGGGTGAAGGATAGCATGGCTGCAAGCTTAGAGACCGGCGACAGGATTTTATTAATAATCGAATATGACGGCACTAATTACCACGGCTCCCAATTGCAGGTTAACGCACCGACGATTCAGGGAGAAATAGAAAAAGCCTTAAAAAAACTTACGGGAGAAAGGACAAGAATAAAAACAGCCAGCCGGACCGATGCCGGTGTCCACGCCCGGGGACAGGTGGTTAGCTTTGATACGAAAGCCGGATTGCCTTTGAAGTCGTTCATCGACGGACTGAACCACCACCTGCCGTCGGACATAGCGGTTAGAGAGGCTCATAAAGTCGAGCCTTCCTTCGACGTGAGGCGCCGCGCGGTGAGTCGGGAATACAGGCACTATATACTCAACAGCCCGACACGGTCGCCGTTAAGGCAGGGATATTCCTGGCGGGTAGCCGGTAAACTGGACAACGAGGCAATGAACCGGGCGTGCCAAGCTCTTGTGGGAAGGCATGATTTCGCCTCCTTCGTATCCAGCGCCGCGACCGCCCGGCAAAAGAGAACGGTCCGAGACGTATTTAAAGCGGAAATAACACAAGATGGGGACATGGTAATCTTCGACATCGTCGCCAATTCTTTTCTGCCCCATCAGGTACGTAATACGATAGGCACACTGGTTAAAGTGGGACAGGGTAAAATGACGGAAGATGAATTTAAGAATATGATAGAGTCCAGGAACCCCGGGCTGGCCGGACCGACCGCGCCCGCCGTGGGACTGTGCCTGATGCAGGTGAACTATCCTGTCCCCTTCAATGGAGATAAATAATGAAAACATACAGCGCTAAACCGACCGATATCAAGCGGAAGCTTCACGTAATCGACGCCGCCGATAAGACACTGGGCAGGCTTTCCAGTCAGGTAGCCATACTGCTGATGGGAAAGCATAAGCCCATCTACACTCCCAACCAGGATACCGGCGATTTTGTAACGGTCATCAACGCCGAAAAGGTGCGTGTCACCGGCAAGAAAGTCTCACAGAAGGTCTATTACCGGCATTCCAACTATCCCGGCGGCCTCAAGAGCATTACCCTTGGCAGGCTGATGGAGCAGTTTCCCACCAGGGCTATCGAGTATGCCGTTAAGGGAATGCTCCCCCACACGCGCCTGGGCGCCCGGATGAACCGGAAACTCAAGGTCTATGCCGGGCCGGAATACCCCAACAAGCCTAAAGAGAAGACCGAAAAGACTAAAGTAAAGGCTGAAAAAGCCAAAGCAAAGACTACTGAAGTAAAAACAGAAGAGAAAGCCAAAGCAAAAACAAAAGAAATACCAAAAGCAAAAGCTAAGACCACAGCTAAAGCCAAGAAATCAAAGTAAAGGGATTGGG
>CAZRQP010000173.1:0-1757 GCA_964602315.1 uncultured Dehalococcoidaceae bacterium | reverse complement strand
CCATTTTGGATGATGATGGCAAAGCAATCGGCCTGGTAGGTTTCGCCCAGGATATTACCGAGCAGAGACAAGCGGAGGAAGACCGTAGAATCAGCGATGATAGAGTGAGTTCCATTTTAAGCGCGGCTCCTATAGGTATCGTCGTGCTGGTTGACCGGACTTTCACCGAAGTAAACGAGGGTTTTTGTGATATGGTAGGTTATACCCGTGATGAAATCCTCGGCCAATTGTCACGCACAGTTTATCCCAGCGACGAAGAATATGAATACGCAGGTAAAAAATATAATCAAATAGCCGCTATGGGAACCGGCACCTTAGAGACCCGCTTCAGACACAAAGATGGCACTATCTTGAACGTAATATTAAGCTCGGCCCCCCTTGACCCTGATGATCCTTCAAAAGGTATCACTGCAACGGTAGTGGATATCACCGAGCGGAAACGCGCCGAGGAGGTTATACAAGAAAGCGAGGAGAGATTCAACAAAGCCTTTCATGCCTCTCCCAACCTTATGGCCGTCCTTACACTGGATGATGGGCGATTCATCGACGTTAATGCGGAACATGCACGTATTACCGGCTATGAGCGTCGGGAAATTATCGGCAAGACTACACTTGAACTTAATTTATGGGCTAATCCCGAGCAGAGAAAGGATTTTTACAGAAAAATAAATACCGAGGGACGGCTTAAGGATTACGAGATATTGATGCAGACCAAATCCGGTGAAATCAGGACGCTTTTATTTTCCGCCGAACAAATAACGCTGCGGGGCAATAAATGCATCGTTTTATCAGCATTGGATATAACAGAAAGAAAGGCGGCGGAGGAAAGAATCAATCATCTCAACCTCACGTTACGCTCCGTGCGAAATGTCAGCCAGCTGATAACTCGGGAAAAGGACCGCAGCCTGCTTATTCAGAAAGTCTGCGATGGCCTTGTGGAAAGCCGTAGCTTTAGCAGTACCTGGATTGTTTTGCTGGATGAAAATCAACAGCCCCTTATATGGGCAGGCTCGAATACGGATAAGGAGTTCCCTACTCTGATTGAACTGATGAAACAGGGGCAAATGCCTCAATGCGTTAATAAGGCGTTAAAACAAAAACAGGTGGTTGTTACCGAAGACCCGGCAACAGAATGCAGCCGTTGCCCGGCGTTATGCGGAAACACCGACATTGGAAGCATGACCGTCAGGCTGGAAATAGAGGGGAGGAATTATGGCATTCTGTGCGCTTCAATATCCAACAAATTGATACAGGATTCAGAGGAAATATCCTTATTTTCTGAAATTGCCACGGATATAGCCTTTGCTCTACGCGATATAGAGCTCGTGGCCGCCAACGAACTGCAGGAACAGGAACATTTGCGCATGGCCAAGATGGAAACAATAGGGATGCTGGCAGGCGGCATTGCGCACGATTTTAATAACCTTTTGACCGGTATCATGGGAAATATCGGACTGGTGAAGACTTACATTTCCTCCTCTGAACCAACTTATGAAATGCTCGACGAGGCGGAAGCGGCCGCGGTGCGCGCCAGAGACCTGACACAACAGCTTTTAACCTTTGCCAAAGGCGGTAAACCGCTAAAGAAACTGGTTAACGCCGCCGAGCTAATTAAAGAATCCGCCGAGTTTGCCTTGAGAGGCTCCAAGGTCAAACTGGAATTATCTTTACCGGACGACCTGTGGCAGATGGAGGCCGACGAGGGGCAAATCAGCCAGGTCATAAACAACCTGGTCATCAATGCCGATGAAGCCATG
>CAZRQP010000172.1:0-1767 GCA_964602315.1 uncultured Dehalococcoidaceae bacterium | reverse complement strand
ATGACTTGAACTACCTGCGCGGCTACCGTGGAGAAAGCCTTGCAGGAAATCGATGGTGTGGAGAATGCCAGTGTTAGCTTTGCCTCGGAGAGAGCTTCGCTGGAATACGACCCCAAAAAGGTGAACATTTCCACTCTGGTGGATACTATTATCCAAACGGGCTACGGCGTAGCTACACAAAAGTCGATTTTCCCGGTGCAGGGGATGACCTGCGCCTCGTGTGTGGCCCGCGTTGAAGAAGCCCTGAAAAGCGTGCCCGGGGTGGTGACCGCGAGCGTGAACCTGGCGTCGGAAAAGGCTTCGGTGGAGTATCTTGAAGGAACGGACGTATCTGAATTGCGGCGGGCAGTCAAGGACGCCGGCTACGAACTGGGTAAAGAGGCTGAATCGACGGAAGACGTGACAGCCGCCGCCGAGCGTGAGATAAAAAGGGTAAGGAACAACTTAATCCTGGCGGCCGGTCTGGGTATCATCATCATGGCAATTATGTTTGCGCCCCGCTTTGCCGGCATGGAGTACGTGGTGTGGGCGCTGGCGACGCCGGTGCAGTTCTGGGCGGGGCTGCGTTTTTACAGGGGGGCCTGGGGCGCGCTTAAGCACCGCACCGCCGACATGAATACTCTGATAGCCGTGGGCACATCGGCGGCCTATTTTTACAGCGTGGTGGCAGTATTATTTCCTTCAGTTTTGACTGTAGGCGGCACGGCGCCTAATTTGTATTTTGATACCTCGGCGATGATTATCGCTTTTATTTTGCTGGGGCGTTTCCTGGAGGCGAGGGCTAAGGGGCAGACCTCGGCGGCGATTAAGAAACTCATCGGGCTGCAGCCGAAGAATGCCCTGGTTATCCGCGACGGAAAAGAACGGGAAATACCGGTCGAAGAAGTACAGGTCGGCGACCTGGTCCTGGTGCGTCCCGGGGAGCGTATTCCCGTGGACGGCGTCGTCAGGAAGGGCAGCCCGGCTATCGACGAGTCCATGGTAACAGGCGAAAGCCTGCCGGTGGAGAAAAAAGTTGGAGACGAGGTCATCGGGGCGACCATCAACAAGACCGGTAGCTTTCAGTTCGAGGCTGCCCGCGTGGGTAAAGACACCGCTCTGGCGCGTATCGTCCGGCTGGTGGAAGAAGCCCAGGGCAGCAAGGCGCCCATCCAGCGCCTCGCCGACGTTATCGCCAGCTATTTCGTGCCGGTGGTTATCGGCATCGCTATCATTACTTTTATCATCTGGTACTTTTTAGGTCCGTCACCATCGCTTACCTTTGCGTTTTTAAATTTCATCGCCGTGCTGATTATCGCCTGTCCCTGTGCCCTGGGGCTGGCTACGCCGACGGCGATTATGGTGGGAACGGGCAAAGGGGCAGAGCACGGCGTTCTTATCCGCAGCGCCGGCGCGCTGGAGCGGCTCTACAAGGTAAACACGGTGCTGCTGGATAAGACCGGGACGCTTACCGAGGGCAGGCCGCGCGTCACCGATGTTATCGCCGGTAATTCTTATTCCAAGGATGAAGTATTGCGATTGGCGGCTTCCGTGGAGCACGACTCGGAGCATCCACTGGCTGAAGCTGTGGTAAAAGCCGCCGAAGAAAAAGGACTGTCTTTAGCGAAAATCAGTAACTTTAAGGCTATTCCCGGGCACGGCGCCGGGGCGCGCCTGGAGGGTAAAAAATACCTGCTGGGCAGTATGAAATTGATGAAGGACAATAAAATTGCGGTTGACGGACTGGAAGAAAAAGTAGGCAAACTCTGGAATGAGGGCAAGACCGTG
>CAZRQP010000171.1:0-1884 GCA_964602315.1 uncultured Dehalococcoidaceae bacterium | reverse complement strand
ACCTTACTCCAGGCGGAGATGAAAGTCCCCGTTGTCGTCCACCGTGATTACGGCCTGCCCGCTTTCGTCGATGACAGGACGCTGCTGATTGCCTCCAGCTATTCCGGCAACACCGAGGAAACGCTGTCCGCCTTCGAGTCCGCCCTGAAAACGGACACCAGGAAAATAGCCGTGACTACCGGCGGCAGGCTCGGGGAAATAGCCGCCAGTAATAATGTCCCCGTATTTAAGATAGAATATAAAGCCCAGCCACGCGCCGCCCTCGGCTTCAGCCTTATCCCCACCCTCGGTATTCTGCAAAAACTCGACTTTATAAAAGATAAATCAGCCGATGTCGCCGAAGCTGTTCGCGTGCTTGAGGATATGGAGACTAGGCTCGATGAGAAGTCGCCGTTAAAGTCCAATCCCGCCAAGCAGCTCGCGCAAAAGCTTTTTGAGCGCTTGATAGTGGTGTACGGCGCCGGCATTACCGCCGAGGCGGCGCACCGCTGGAAGACCCAGCTCAACGAAAACAGCAAGGCCTGGACCTTTTACGAGGTCTTCCCCGAGCTTAACCACAACGCCATCGTCGCCTATTCACTGCCGGCGGAAATAGCCCCGAAAACCAGGGTGGTACTGCTGCGCTCGCCGAACCTGAACCCGCGTATCAAGCTCCGCTACGAGGTAACCTGCGAGGTTCTCAAGAAGTCCGGCGTGGCTTACGACTTCGTTGACGGGGAGGGCAAGAGCGACTTAAGTCAGATGGTCAGCCTGATTTCCTTCGGCGACTACTTAAGCTACTACCTGGCGCTCCTCTATAAAGTGGACCCCACGCCCGTGAAGATGATTGCCTATCTTAAGGAGAGGATGGCTAAAGGGTAGGGGAGAACTATAATATCCGCAGTCCGTACTCCACCAGCCTCTTGGCTTTGGCTTTCCCGTTTTTCGTGTATTTATCCAGTTCCTGCCAGAACTTTTTACCGTGGTTATGTACGCGCGTGTGGACCAGCTCGTGCAGGATTACGTAGTCGGCCAGTTCCTGCGGCATGGCCACCAGCTTGATATTCAGGCTGATATCGCCCTTAGCCGAACAGCTGCCCCACCTTGTTCTCTGGTTCCTGATTGACACTCTGCTGTAAGTGAGACCATGCTGCGCCGCCAGTTGGTTCAGTCGGGAGGTAATCGTTTTCTTAGCCGCCTCTTTGTCTATAGAGCGGAAATTATCTTTAAAAACCTGCTTTTGCTTTTCATATATCTGGATTTTTGCCAGGTGTTTTTTAATCCACGACTTTTTAGTCCGGACGAACTGCAGGGCGTGTTTGAAGGAAGTATAACGGGGAACGGCCACCCGCACGCCTCTGGCGGGTCTTACGGTGATAATAATACGCCGGGCGCGGCGACTCCGTTCCAGCAGTACTTCGCCGATATTTTTAATTAGAATTATACGTGAGTCTGTCATGCTGGATTTCCTGGTTATATTATATATTTTACGGGACAAAGAAGCGCCAGATTCCTGAATACATCAGATTGAACCTGGCGCTTAATAATACAGAATAGATGACTAACGCTTGGTGTACTGCGGCGCCTTGCGGGCCCTCTTGAGGCCGGGCTTCTTACGCTCCTTGGCGCGGGCGTCCCGTGTCAGCAGCCCGTTCTGGCGCAGTACAGGCTTGAAGCGCTCGTCGGCGCTGACCAGGGCGCGGGAAATGCCGTGCGCGATAGCTGCGCTTTGCCCGGTAATGCCGCCCCCCAGCACCTTGACCACCGCGTTATACTTGCCGCTGCTCTCGGTTGCGATAAACGGCTGCTCGATAATCCGCCGGTGCTCTAGGGAGGGGAAGCGCTCTTCTAGCGGTTTACCGTCGATGATGATAGCGCCGTTCCCCGACGTTAGCTTTACCTGCG
>CAZRQP010000170.1:0-1910 GCA_964602315.1 uncultured Dehalococcoidaceae bacterium | reverse complement strand
TGACCGATTTTCCATCTCCGGGTATTATTCTATCTTCGTCCATATGGAGACCTCCCGTTTTCAGGGCTTGTTGCCCCGACCTTAAGTGAGTTTACTGCTATTATTATATAACTTCCGAAGAAGAAAAAAAGACTTTTATCCCTCATATATTAAGCTAAAGGAATCATAGCCACCTTTTCCTTCTAAAGTAAATCACAAGGGCTATCACGATAACCAACATAATACCTAAAAGCCCAAAATACCCCCACCCCCATTTTAGTTCCGGTATATTCTCAAAGTTCATGCCGTAGATACCGGCGACAAACGTCAGCGGTATAAAGATAGAGGCAAAAATAGTCAGCACTTTCATAACTTCGTTCATTTTGTTGCTGATGCTGGACAGATAAATATCCAGCATTCCGGAAATCGTGTCCCTGTAGCTCTCGACGGTATCTATAATCTGTATCGTGTGGTCGTAGACGTCTTTGAAATAAACTTCCGTAGACTCTTGAATAAGAGATGACTCTATACGTTGAATACCACTGATCAATTCCCTCAAAGGCCAGATTGATTTTCTCAGGTAAATCATGTCTTTCTTTAAATTACGGATGCGGCTAAGCACCTCGGGAGTTGGATTATCCGTAAGCTGCTGTTCCGTGTCCTCAATTTGTTCGCCGATATTTTCAAGTACTATAAAATAATTATCTACGATAGCATCCAATAAAGCATAGGCAAGGTAATCACTGCCGAGTTTTCTTATACGCCACTTGCTCTTTCTGATTCTTTCTCTTACGGGCTCGTATACATCACCCTCACGCTCCTGAAGAGAAATAACGAAATTGGAACCGAGCACTACACTAACCTGCTCCGTCATTATCTGGTGGTCGTCTTCATTGAGTTGTATCATTTTAAGAACAAAAAATATATAATTTTCTGTTTCTTCCATTTTAGGGCGCTGTTCTGTATTCAGGATGTCTTCAATTAGGAGGGGATGGAGACCGAAATGCTGGCCTAACTTATCTATAATATCTACTTCATGTAGCCCGTCGATGTTTATCCAGGTAACGGTCGGCTTGTCTTTAAACGGAAAACACTCCTCGATAGTGGCGGCTTCCTTTTCCGTAATCTGTGTTTCATCATAATCCATTATTTCGATAGTAACTTTGTCTACCTTTTTTTCACCGACAAAAACAGCCGTTCCGGGTGAAAGACCCGCCTTTTCTGACCTTTTTCTGATGAACCTGCGCATTTTTTACCTCCGATGGCGGTTTTCCCTGACGTTCCGTTATTTTAAGATAAATTAATGCAAAATACAATCCAAGCTGGTTTCCTAGAATTTGACACGTTCAGAATGGTAGAATGGAATAGTAAAAATCACGAGAAAGGCCAGCCGTGACCGAAGCTGTAAGAGTACGCTTTGCACCCAGCCCCACCGGTAAACCCCATGTGGGCAATATCCGCACCGCTATGTACGACTGGATTTTCGCCAGGCATACCGGCGGGAAATTCATTCTTCGCATCGAGGATACCGATGTCGCCCGTAAAAAGGAGGGCGCGCTTGAAGCCATCATGGAGAGTCTTAAGTGGCTGGGACTCGACTGGGACGAGGGACCAGAGGTCGGCGGAGATTACGGGCCTTACTTTCAGTCGCAGCGGCTAGAGCTATACCAAAAAGCCGCTAAAAAACTGGTGGAACAGGGCGATGCCTACTATTGCTATTGCTCCCCGGAGCGTCTCGAAGCTTTACGTAAGGGGCAAGAAGCCCGCAAACAGCAGACCGGTTATGACCGTCTCTGCCGCAACTTGAGTCCGCAGGAAAGGGCGGCGAAAGAAGCGGCCGGCATCAAGCCGGTGGTGCGTTTCAAAGTACCAGAGCAAGGGCAGACCCGCTTTCACGACCTCATTTACGGGGATGTAGTTTTTGAAAACAG
>CAZRQP010000169.1:0-1920 GCA_964602315.1 uncultured Dehalococcoidaceae bacterium | reverse complement strand
GTAGCGTAGAGCAGGATATTCTGCACGGCCAGCGCCGCGTCCGTTCCCGCCCAGTTATTATCTTTAGGCGCAATAACGATGATAAGCAGCGGAGCGCCGTAGAAAAAGCTCGGTCGTACGCCGGGGCGACTTTTAAGCGACCGACCCTCTTTCTGAAAGGCATCGCCGATGCCTTTAGAGAGCTTATCCATCAGGTCCTTGTTCGTAACGACCCTGTACTCCAGTTCCTGCATGTTGCGGGCGGTAGGAGCGTATTTGGCAGCCTCCAGTATGTCCCCGACGACCTGTTTCGGGAGGGGTTTATCCTGGTAAGCGCGGATGCTTTTCCTCGACTTAATAATTTCCATCAATGTTTTCATAGCTAAATCACCTTTCCTATTGCCACTTTTCAATCTCAATCAGGCAGGAGTTGGGCGCCATGCCGGGAGCATTCTTGGAAAGCATGCGGGATGGGGTCAGGATAGCCACACAGCCTCCCCTATCGATACTGTCGGAATTGCCGGGCTCAAGCGGGTCGTACTTGGCGGAACCGTAGTAGCAGTGCGCCACGCCGGGCCGCATGCGCTCGGTAACCTCGACAATGCAGAGTACAGCGCCGCGGTCGTTAAAAAGCTTGACGATGTCCCCGCTCTTAATATCCCGGGCGGAGGCATCGGCCGGATTAAGACGCACCGGACGCCAGTAATAGCCGTCCTTGAGCACGCGGTGGCCGGGTATCTCCCGAAGCCAGATAGAATTAAAGTCGTAATGGGTGTGGAAGGAGTACCGGGGGTGCGGACTGATAAGCTGTAGCGGGTACTTCTTAACGAGTTTTGAATTATAGCCTTCCCAGGAGGGGATATAGCGGGGCATAGGCGGCCTTTCCTTATCATCCGGGAGGTTTTGCTCCAGACTTTGCGATACGAACTCGATTTTACCGCTGTAAGTGCCCAGCTCTTTAGCTTTATCTGTATTACGCTTGGGGTTAAAGTGGTCTGGCGTATCACAGGCGCGCCCCTTGTAAAACCAGCGCAGGCCGGGGGTGGACTTATATTTGGACGGCATGGGGACGATAAAGTAGCCCTTTTTCTTAAAGTCGGCAAAGGAGATATATTTAGGAAGGTCGGATGCCTGATAGACCTTCTCTATCCAGTCCTCTTCGGTATTACCCTCGGTAAACTCCTGCTTTACGCCGAGTCGCTCCGCTAATTCGGTGAAAATCTGGTAATCGGGCTTAGATTCAAACAGAGGCTCGATGCACTTGTGCTGGTAAACGATAACGCGGTGATTGCAGGCATTGGAGCCGTGATGCGTATAGCCGCCGGTATTAGCCCACTCGCCGATGTCCGGCCGCTCGAAGTTGGTGCAGGCGGGGAGGATGATATCCGCAAAGCCGGTCTCGGTGCACCACCAGCAGTCCTGGTTGACGATGAATTCCAGCTTCGGACTGCGGTACATTTTCACGTAGCGGTTGGTAGCGGTCATCGTGCCGAAGTAAGAACCTCCGTAGCGGTAGAACATCCTGACCTCGGAGTAGCCGGGGGCGGGGTAGGTAAAGGGGATGAACTGCTGCTCCAGCGACTGGCCACAGAAGGTATCGCCCAGCCATTTTACAGGCGGACTCAAGATGGCTTCGGGCATGAGCAGACGGTAGATACGCTGCTTAACCGGATTTTCCACTGGCTTCTCGGCCAGTCCGTTCAGGAAACCCGGGCCGAAAGAGCTGTAGCCGGGGAAATTGAAATCGGCGTTATAAGGCGAACCCATCGTGGTTCCCCAGATATTCACGCCCGGTTTGCCGAGCCCCTGCATCGCCTGCAGGAGCACCATCAGGCGCGTCCACTCGGTGCCGTATGCCTGACGGCAGGTGCCGGACTCGCCGCCGCGGGAACCGGCCGCCAGCATCGTGCGCGAGGTAGCCCATTCACGTGCCAGACTCTT
>CAZRQP010000168.1:0-1930 GCA_964602315.1 uncultured Dehalococcoidaceae bacterium | reverse complement strand
AAAAACGAAAAAACGTGAAAATGAAGCTAAGTTAACATATAACAAAAACCGAATATTTGAAGCTGTTTAGCTACGAATCGTTTTAAAATTAAAAAATTCCAATAAATCTCCAATAAAAAGGGCGGGTTTCTAACCCGCCCCTACTGTAAACCGTCAACTGTTAACTGTCTACTTCCGGTACTTCTTCACAAACCGCCCCATACGCTTTAGAGCTTCCTCAATATCCGCCAGGGATGTAGCGTAGCAGCAGCGCACAAAGCCCTCCCCACACTGCCCGAAAGCCGAACCCGGCACCACCGCCACTTTCTCCTCCTTGAGTAGCTTTTCGGAGAATTCCTCGGAGGTCATGCCGGTGGGGGCTATGGAGGGGAAGGCATAAAAAGCCCCCTTAGGCTCGAAACAGGGCAGACCAATCTCGTTCAAACCTTTGACGATGAACTTACGCCGTCGATTATAGTCCTCCACCATCTCCACCACGTCCGGCTCGCCGGTCTTGAGGGCTTCGATAGCCGCCACCTGCGCCGGTGTGGGGGCACTCATGATGGTGTACTGGTGTATTTTCGTCATCGCGGTGATGATTTCCCTGGGCGCCACCGCGTAGCCGATACGCCAGCCGGTCATGGCGTAAGCCTTGGAAAAGCCGCCCAATAGAATCGTATTCTCTTTAACGCCCGGCAGACTGGCGAAGCAGGTATGCTCCATATCGTAGGTCAGCCGCGCGTAAATCTCGTCGGAGATGACTATCAGATTATGCTTTTTAGCAACCTCCGCGATATCCAAAAGCTTTTGCCGCGTCATTACCGCACCGGTAGGATTAGACGGGAAGCCGATTAATATCGCCCTGGTTTTATCGGTAATCCTTGATTCTATATCCTTCGCCTCGACTGCAAAGTTATTTTCCGGGTAAGTGGGTACCATTACCGGCTTACCCTCGGCCAGTATTACGCAGGAATCGTAAGACACGTAATGCGGGTCAGTCATAATGACCTCATCGCCGGGATTGAGAATGGCGCGCATCGCCAGGTCCAGGGCCTCGCTGACGCCTACCGTCATTAATATCTCGCCGATTGGCTTATAATCAATGCCGTATTTTTCCCTAAGATACCGACAGGTCAACTCACGCAGTTCGAGGATGCCGGAATTGGACATGTACATGGTATAGCCCTTTTCCAGACTCTTGACCGCCGCCTCGCTGATGTGCCAGGGTGTGGCATAATCCGGTTCGCCGACGCCCAGAGAAATAACATCCTCCATCTTCTGCAAAAGGTCGAAGAACTTACGTATGCCCGAAGGGGACAGCCTGCTGGCTCTCTCCGATATGATTTTATTCAGTTTGGTCCGGCTATTTGTTTTAGTAGTCATGATATTTTACTGCCGTCTTATAATATTACCCGCTCTCGCTTGGCGCCCTCCCCACCGTTTAAGATTTCACCGTCCTCCTTGTAGCGCTTGAGCACGAAATGCGTCACCGTGCCCTCAACACCATCGATATGGGCCAGGTTCTGCGAAACGAAGTCAGCCACGTTGTGTTCAGTTTTATCTACAACGACCAGCAGTAAATCATAATTTCCGGATGCTAGATAAATCGAGCGCACCTGGTCGTAGCGGGTGATGCGCTCCGCTATGGAGTCGAACCCAGCTTCAGGCTCCGGCTTGACCTTGACCTCGATAAGCGCCCAGACGTGCTCGTCGCTTTGTACTTTATCCCAGTTGACCACCGTCTTGTACTTAAGGATAACGCGGTCTTTCTCCGCCTGCTTGACGGTTTTATTGATTTCCGGAACCGACATGCCGGTCATGGTGGCAATCTGCTTATCCGTGACGCGGGCGTCATTCTCCAGGATTTTTAAAATATCCTTTAGCATATCTGCACCTCCTCACCCGTTATCCGCCGAGTAGAAACAGATATAATCAGAATAGCATTTTACGA
>CAZRQP010000167.1:0-1953 GCA_964602315.1 uncultured Dehalococcoidaceae bacterium | reverse complement strand
GGGTATTCGGCTCCGCGCTGGCATAATCCGCACTGCAGGAGCAGTACATCTTACTCTTGGTCAATAGCTGGGCGTGGACTTCCAGCCCGATTACAGTCTCATATTCCATAGCTAGTACAACAAAAAAAGACATATAAAGTATAGCAACAATGTGTGAGGGTGGCAAGGAATATGGAGAGGAGTAAAAAGTATGTTATAATTTTTCTGTAGTACGGGGCCGTAGTTCAATTGGGAGAACGCCTGCTTTGCAAGCAGGAGGTAGGGGGTTCGAATCCCCCCGGCTCCACCAGATTATCCACAGGAATAAATATCCACCGGAGGTAAAGAAATGGCTGACAAGGGGATATTCGACCTTTCCGGCAAGGTAGCGCTGATAACCGGCGCCAGCCGGGGCCTGGGAAGGGCTTTTGCCGAGGCAATGGCCGAATTCGGCGCCGATGCGGCCTGTGTCGGCCGGGATACCGCCAAGCTTAATGAAACGTTAAAGATAATAGGGAAATACGGGCACCGTAACATCGCTATCAAAGCAGACGTTACGCAGGAAGAGGAAGTCAAGCGCATGGTCGATGAGACGGTCCGCCAGCTTGGAAAAATAGATATCTTTTTCAACAACGCCGGTATCGCCAGGCCGCCGCGAAAGATTCACGAGACCCCCACCGAGGAATGGGATGTCATCATCAACACAAACCTGCGCGGCGCGTTCCTCGCTCTTAAACACGTTCTGGCGGAAATGGTTAAGCATAAAAAAGGCTCCATTATCAACATTTCATCGATTGCCGGCCTCCGTGCCGAAGTACCGGAGGTAGGCCCCGCCGCTTACGGCGCCTCCAAGGCAGGCCTTATTCTCCTCACACAGATTGCCGCCATGGAATACGCCAGGGACGGCATCCGCGTCAACAGCATCGCACCGGGTATGCATAAGTCCGAGCTGGGGCAAAACAATCCCGGCCCCAAGCCAGACCCGGCGATGATGAAGACGATGGAAAAGATGATGGCGCAGTACTGCACCGATGAAATACCCATGGGGCGCATGGCGGAGGCGAGCGAACTTAAAGGCCTGGCGGTACTGCTGGCTTCGGATGCCTCCAGTTATATCACCGGCCAGGTTTTCGTCGAGGACGGCGGACAGTCCGCCAGATTATAATTTTTAACCTGAACCCCTTACGGCTTGTAATGTCATCTACGTTTCTTCCCTCCCAGTCCGTGCTTATTCCTGCTTCCCATATGTCAGAAAACAAATAACGCTAAAATCTGCCCGGCACACGTAACCTTTTTACATTAATTACGTTTAAATATATGAAAACGGTTAATCAGAAAGGGAGATTATGAAGAAATCGAGCTTCGTCTTAGCTTTTATTACTGCAACGATACTCTTGGTAACATCATGCAGCGCGCCTGCCAGTGAGACCACACCTGCACATACATCGCCCCCGCCGACTACTCCCGGAGACGATATCTCTATACTGGTGGCCGGCAATACCGAATTTACGTTCGAACTTTACCGCGAATTGAAGGATTCGGAAGGCAATTTCTTTTTCTCTCCCTACAGTATCTCCACCGCTCTGGCGATGACCTATGCCGGCGCCCGTGGTGAAACGGAACAGCAGATGGCGGATACCCTGCACTTTACATTGCCTCAAGAACGACTGCATGCCGCTTTCAGCGCACTGGAGAACTCGATAAAAGAGCGGGGGAGAGCCATAACAAACGTTCTCTCACCGGAGGGGGAGACTATTCAGGAAGAGGTGGACGGCTTCCGCCTGAACATCGCCAATGCCCTCTGGGGACAAAAAGACTACAGCTTTTTACAGGAATTCCTCGACTTGCTGGAGGCATATTACGGCAGCGGACTTAACACTCTCGACTTTATCAATGAGCCGGAGGAGTCACGCCTGGCAATCAACCAGTGGGCCAGCGAGCAAACCGAAGGCCGCATTGAAGATATCATTCCGC
>CAZRQP010000166.1:0-2000 GCA_964602315.1 uncultured Dehalococcoidaceae bacterium | reverse complement strand
AGCCGGAGAACAAGGTAACGGCGCTATCCCGGATGGTCGGCGAGGGAGTAAGCCTTACGACCGTGGAAATGGCGCTTTTCGAGCTTCTTAAAGAGGCCAAAGGCGACAAGTTCAAGCAGATAAGCAACATCGTGAAATAACAGTATGAAATCGTCCAGAAATACCCCAATCGAATTCAGGCGAGAGGTGCTGCCGTCGCGGATAATGGTCAACGACAACTCGGGCAACCGGGGGGAGTCGATTGTGCCGTTGGAACTCCGCTATGACCCGCTGACGGGGCAGACCTGCCGCATCGTGCAGTATTCCATGGATAGAATCATCAGGCCGGATATGGACGCTCTCGAAAAGAGGTCGGAGGAGTCGCCCTGCCCCTTCTGCAAGCCGCTCGTCGATAAAATAACGCCGCGCTTTCCGCCCGACCTCATCCCCGATGGTGTCATCAGCAAGGGTAAAGCCATCGCTTTCCCGAATACCAACCCCTACGATATTTACGGGGTGGTCGTGGTGGTATCCGACGAGCATTTCATACCTCTAAAAGAATTCGACGCGGAGACCATGTACAACGCTCTCCACGCCGCGCAGTCGTACATTAAAACCGTGGCGAAATTCGACGCCCGGGCGATTTACCACTTCATCGCCTGGAACTACATGCCTCCGGCCGGAGGCAGCCTGGTCCACCCGCACCTCCAGAGCAACGCCGGCTACTACCCTACGGTTTATCAGAAAGAGTTGCTGGAAGCGGCGGAGCGGTATTACCAGGAAAAAGGCACGAACTACTGGAGCGACCTCCTGATACAGGAGAAAAAAACGAAGCAGCGGTACATCGGTAAAACGGGCAATACCGAGTGGCTGACCGCTTTCGCGCCGAAGGGAAGGCTGGCGGACATCATGGCGGTCTTCCCGGGCAGGGCCTCGGTGCTGGACCTCACTGCTAAAGACCTGCGCGATTTTACGTCCGGCCTGCTCAAGGTGTTCAGCTACATCGACGGGCTGAATCTAATCAGCTTTAACATGAGCACCTATTCCGGGTTCGACCGCAACCGGTTCTGGGCGCACGCCCGGATATCGCCGAGAGGGCTGCTCCTCTATTCACCCATCGAGACGAGCGACCAGTTTTACTACCAGGTGCTGCAGGACGAGAACATCTGCATCATACCGCCGGAAGAAATGGCCGCAGGAGTAAAGAAGAAGTTTTGACAGGTAAAGTAAAGGAGAAAAAAGAGACCCCCAGGATGGAGTGCCGGCGCTGCGGCGTGTGCTGCACGAAGCACCAGGCCTTCGTGACGCCGGAGGATATAGACCGGATTATCAATTACCTGGGGATAACTTTAAAAGAGTGGGACGGCCTGTATGAAGACAGGCGGTGGCGATACTCCGAATACCGCCTGATACGCCACGTAAACGGCGCCTGCGCCTTTTTAAGGTACAACGGGGGGCTGGCGACCTGTCTCATACACGAGGTTAAGCCCGCGTGCTGCGCGAGGTGGGAGGCGGGGCCGGATAAAAAGGAGTGCCGGGAGGGGATGGGTCTGGCAACGGAAGTAGATTAGATATTAAGGTCAAGGGCAAACACAATAGCTTTTGTCACGACGACCATCTTTTCGGGAGATAGAACGGTAATACACTCCCCCAATCTGTTTTTAGGGATGGTAAGAATATTATCCAAGCTGACCACGCACACCACCGACATTCCGTCTTCTTTTCCGAGTAGCACCTCTACAGGAATCTTGCGGATAGTACGAGTTATTACGGCTACAGTAACCGAGGTCCTGATGTTATAAGCCGATTCCCTGGATAATAAAAGAACAGGACGTCTGCCGACGGGCGCCGGCAATTCGGCCCACCTTATTTCGCCGCGGCGCATCTACCACGACTCCCTGGAGAGGATTTCCGCCGACATCCCCGCTTGAGCCTCTCCCAACTGCGGCTCCTCCGGGACTTTGATATATCCCTGCTGATAAAGATTATCCAGCTCCTCGTTTTCAACCTGCTGCAAATAG
>CAZRQP010000165.1:0-2011 GCA_964602315.1 uncultured Dehalococcoidaceae bacterium | reverse complement strand
CGCCTCCCGATTATTAACTTCTCGATAATATCGGAACAGTATAAATGCCCCACTGCGTCTTCAAAATAAGCCATGAACTTCTGTGATACGGAAATGACCTTATTGGTTGCCTCACCGTCCATCGGGTTATCGGTCCCGAAGTAAAGCCCGAATGTAATCAGGCTTCCGGTAATACCCCCGCAAATATTCCCCGTCCCGGCGATACCGGGAAAAGGCGTCAGCGCTCTAATTATCTCCATGCTGCCTAGCCCGAACTCTTCAAACAGAGCCAAAGCCGTGGCTTGAGCACAGTTCTTGAGAATGAAATTATTCTCTTCCGCCAGCAACTGCACGTGGTCCTGGACTTTTTCTTTATTGGCTATCATCTCTTTGGGGTCGAGTTTTTTACGTGGAATCCCTTCTTTTATCATCTTTTTTACTCTGGCCTCAATACCCTCTACGTTCCAAGCTCTTTCCGCCAGTTCATCTACTTTCTGCTTAAGTGCCGGGTAATCCGTCATTGTCTAAACCTCCTCGTTAAGCTGGACTGTAATTTTTTAAGTCTTTTTATTATATAACGATTAATATGTAATTGAAAAAAATAAACTATATATCAATCTATCAATATTAATCTGATACTAAAATTGTTCTTTCAACATTGGACGAAACCCACCATGTTTGATATCATTAATATATATACCATTAATATCATTGAATGTTTGTACTAAAAATAAAAAATAATACGGAGGATACGTAAATGAAAAAACTGGTAGTCTTCAGTCTGGCCGCTTTACTGTTACTGCCCCTGCTGGCTTTAGGGTGTGGCGGAGACGGAGGAGCAGGTGACCAGACCATCGAGCTTTCTCTTGATGACTTTACCGCGCAAAACAATATCGTCAAGAGCGTCGAGGTTGGCGAGTCCAAAACGCTGATGGTCAAGCTGGGCTCAAATCCCTCAACCGGTTACGCGTGGGTCGATGCTGCAATAAGCAACATGGCGATTATTGCCCAGAAATCACATGATTATGTCGAGCCGGAGGACACGGAACTGGTAGGAGCTCCCGGCACCGATGTCTATGTGTTCAATGCTAAGTTAGCCGGCTCTGCCACTATCACCTTCAGCTACGGCCGGTCCTGGGAAGAAGGCTCACCAGCCACCTATACCCTGACCGTAAATGTAACGGTAAAATAGTCACGCTTAAAATAACGTACGAGAATGAGGGGGAGCTCCAGGCTCCCCCTTTTTTGTATTAGCAAAACGACTCACTCGTGTTATAATAGACCAGCCTTTAAATCTGGATAATTTTATGGATGATAAAAGCCTGCAAATGCTGGAGTTTCCCCATATCAGGGAAATACTGGCCGACTACACCTCTTTCTCCGCCAGCCGCGAACTGGCGTTAGGCCTTCAGCCGCTGCAGGATTACGCACAGATTTCCCGGCTGCTGCAGCAGACTGCGGAGGCGCGCCAGTTGCTGACCCTGGATAAGGGCTTTACAATCGGGAGCGCGCATGATATCCGGGAGAAAACTAAACTTGCGGCGCTGGAAGGCATCCTCGACCCCTTGAGCCTGGTGGAAGTCCAGCAAACCCTTTCCGCCCTCCATGACCTCCGCAGGTATCTTAAAAGCATTTCAGAAGACTTTCCTTTGCTCTGGGACATCGGAGGGGGCATCGCCGAACTGCACCAGATTGAAAAGGACATCGGCGCTTGCCTCGACCCCGCCGGAGAGGTGCTGGATACCGCCTCGCCGGACCTGGCAAATATACGGTCGCAGCTGCGTACGGCCCGCAGCCAGATACTGGAAAAGCTGGAGGGCATCGTCCGTTCGCCCCGTGGCGAGCGCCTTCTCCAGGAAGACGTCATCACCGAGCGTGACGGACGCTACGTCATCCTCGTGAAAGTTGAACACCGCCATGATATTAATGGCATCGTCCACGACATATCCAACACCGGCGCCACGGTCTTCATGGAGCCGACGGCTACCGTGGGACTGGGCAACGCCATACGCGAACTGGTGGCCGAAGAAAG
>CAZRQP010000164.1:0-2070 GCA_964602315.1 uncultured Dehalococcoidaceae bacterium | reverse complement strand
TGGTGTCAAACTGGCGTGGGTTGCCGGGGGCCGAGGCGGTGTAAAGATACCAGCGGACGGCATCGGCACCATGCTTTTTGAGTACCTCATCAGGAAAGACGACATTCCCTTTGCGCTTGCTCATCTTCTCACCCTTGACATCGAGGATATGGCCGAGACAGATAACATTTTTATAGCAGGGGCGGTCAAACAGTAGGGTTGAAATGGCGTGCAGACTGTAGAACCAGCCGCGGGTCTGGTCGATAGCCTCACAGATATAGTCCGCCTGCTTGAAACGGGTATCGAAAAGCTCCTTATTTTCAAAGGGATAGTGCAGCTGGCTGACAGGCATGGCACCGGAATCGAACCAGCAGTCGATAACCTCCGGGGCGCGCCGCATTTCACCCCCGCATTCGGAGCATTTAAAGGTAATATTATCGACGAAGGGGCGGTGGAGGTCTAAATTTTCCTGCATTCCGGTGACGCCGGGTTTGCCTTTAAGTTCTTCCACGCCACCAATGCACTCATAAGCGCCGCAGGACTCGCAACGCCAGACCGGCCAAGGCGTGCCCCAGTAGCGCTCGCGCGAGATAGCCCAATCAACGTTGTTTTTCAGCCAGTCGCCGAAGCGCCCGTACTTGATATAGTCAGGATACCAGTTTATCTCCTCGTTGCCGGAGAGCAGTCTCTCCTTCACGGCAGTGGTCTTGATATACCAGGCAGCCTTGGCGTAATAGAGCAGCGGGGAATCGCAGCGCCAGCAGAATGGATATGTATGGTGGATAGTCCCAGACTGTAAAAGCAGACCGCGCGACTTGAGGTCTTTAAGGATAAGCGGGTCGGCGTCCTTAACGAATTTACCAGAAAAAGGATAGCTGCCGGTGAGATTGCCCTGCAAGTCCACCTGCTGAACGAAATCCAGCGACCATTGTTTGCCGGCCTCATAATCGTCTTCACCGAAAGCGGGGGCGATATGGACGATGCCGGTGCCGTCCTCCATGGTAACAAAATCTCCGCTGATGACGGGGTAAGTAAGATTCTTATCGGCTTCTTGAGTCTTTAAAGAACCGCCCTCCTGGAAGCGCAGACGCTCGACGGCAAAGGCGTGGGGGTTAAAGAGGGGCTCATATCGAACACCTACAAGGTCTTTGCCCTTCAGCTTCCCTGTCTCCTTATATTCTTCAAGGTTAATGGTCTCGGCAAGGCGTGCCGCCAGAACGAGATAATCCGATTCACCTTTGAGTAAGACGTATTCGGCGTCCGGCGCGACGGCGAGAGCAGTATTACCGGGCAGCGTCCAAGGGGTGGTGGTCCAGGCGAGTAAAAAGACCGGCATATCGGAGGGCAGGTCGGCCTTAGCTTTTTCGACGACCTTAAACTTTATGTAAACCGATGGGTCTTCCGTGTTTTCTTTGTAACCCTGGGCGACTTCATGAGAGGACAGCGAGGTACCGCAGCGGGGGCAATGGGGGGTAACGCGGTAGCCCTGATATACCAGCCCTTTGTCCCACATCTGCTTGATAGCCCACCATACGGACTCTATATACTCGTTTTTTAAAGTGATATATGCATTATCGAGGTCAACCCAGTAACCGGCGCGGCGGATAACCTCCTCAAACTCGCGCAGGTACTTATAAACGCTCTGGCGGCACATCTCGTTAAAGCGGTCGATGCCATACTCCTCAATCTGGGTCTTGGAGGAAAATCCCAGCGCCTTTTCAACCTCCAGTTCCACGGGGAGGCCATGAGTATCCCAGCCGGCAATGCGGGGGGCATAATAGCCCTTCATCGTCTTGTAGCGCGGGATTACGTCTTTAAAGACGGACATGAACACGTGATGAATGGCCGGGCGACCGTTAACCGTAGGCGGCCCGTCATAAAGAATAAAGTCTGGCCCGCCCTCCCGTGCGGCAACGCTGCGCTCAAAAATCTTTTTTTCCTGCCACATCTTCAGGATGACTTCTTCCATCTGCGGGAAGCTTACCCGGCTGCCGACTGGTTTAAACATGTTCCTTCTCCCATTATATAAAATAAAAAAGCCCCGTCCTAAGGGACGAGACTTTATATTCCCGCGGTACCACCCAAATTTCC
>CAZRQP010000163.1:0-2070 GCA_964602315.1 uncultured Dehalococcoidaceae bacterium | reverse complement strand
GAAGCACTGGCCTTGCTCGATAAAGCCAACATCGACCCGCGCCGTCGCGCCGAGACCTTTACGCTTGAGGAATGGGCGGCGCTGTTCAAAGAATATGGTCTGGAGGCTAAATAATATGATTACATACAAAGCTCCTGCCAAGATTAACCTCACGCTGGAAGTCCTCCGCAAGCGCCCCGACGGCTTCCACGAAATACGCAGCGTCCTCCAGACCATAGACCTGCGTGACACGCTGTATATTGAGCAAAGCAGGGGAGTTTCCTATCAATGTGATATGGAGGGGTGGTCGGCGGAGAAAAGCCTTGTCAGCAAGGCTTTGGCTTTACTGCAAGAGGAGACGGGATATAAGGGCGGAGCGGAAATAAAGATAGAAAAGAGCATCCCGCTCATGTCCGGCCTTGGCGGCGACAGCAGCGATACCACCGCTTTATTGCGCGGCCTTAATGATTTATGGAATCTTGACCTTTCAGAAGAAAAATTGGCTGAACTCGCTGTGAAGCTGGGGTCGGACGTGCCCTTTTTCCTGCGCAGAGGCACGGCTTTAGCGACGGGGAGGGGGGAGATAATTTCACCCCTCACCTTGCCCGAGAAGCTATGGCTGGTATTGGTAGTCCCGGATGGGCCGGTGGAGGCAGGTAAAACTGCGAAAATGTATGCCGCCCTTACCACCCCCCATTACACCGACGGCGCTATCACGGAAACGCTGGTGGCATCTTTAAAAAAAGGAAAAGCCTTTACTCCTTCACTCCTGTTTAACACCTTTGAAAACATTGCCTTTGAATACTTTGAAGGACTGGCGGCCTATAAAGAGCACCTAATAAAGCTAGGAGCACCCCACGTCCACGTCGCTGGCTCCGGCCCGACTCTATTTTCGGTGCTCGGGAATAAGTCAAAAGCCCAGGATTTATATAAACTCTATCAAGACCAGGGCTTTAAAGCTATTCTGGCAGGTACGTTGTGAAAAATTACAGATTTATACTGCTGGAGAAGTGCGGCCACGAACCCTGGATGGAAAAATATGCATGGGACAAGTTTTACGAGATATTGAAAAGGGAGATAGCATAATGGCTTTAGTAGAATTTAACAAGGAAACCTGCACCAAATGCGGTGCCTGTGCGGCGATATGTTCGGCGGGCATTATTTATTACAAAAAAAACAGCTATCCCCGTTTGTACCCCGGTACAGCAGATATTTGTCTGCGCTGCGGGCACTGCGTGGGTGTCTGCCCAACGGACAGCGTTATCCATCAAGAATTATCACTCGAAAAATGCCTGCCCATTGACAAGAAATTGGAGGTTGCTTTCGAACAGGTCTCCCAGCTTATTAAGAGTCGGCGTTCCGTGCGTGAATTCCAGGATAAGCCCGTGTCGAAAGATATAATCGAGCGTATTATCGACGTAGCGCGCTATGCACCTACAGGACACAATAACCAGGAAGTTCGATGGCTTGTCGTTAACGACCGTCAAAAGATGAAAGAACTGGCGGATGTCGGAGCCGACTGGATGCGGTGGACGGCTAAAAACGTACCCGGGATGGCAGAAATGCTGGTCGACCCCATAAAACGACTCGACGCAGGCTACGATGTTTTCCTTAGAGATGCCCCGGCTCTGGTGGCAGCCTATGCGGAGAAAGATGATCCCATTGTGGCTACTGACTGTGCTATTGCCCTGGGGTCTTTTGACCTCGCAGCGAATACTCTGGGCCTGGGGTGCTGCTGGGCAGGCTTCTTTTATTTCGCCGCCGGTGCATTTCCTGCTATGATTAAGTCTGTGGCGCTGCCGGAAGGTATGGCGTGCTATGGAGCGTTGATGCTGGGCTATCCAAAGTACAAATACCAGCGGATTCCACCGCGCAAACCGGCCCGTATTATCTATCGTAAGTGATTTTAAAAATTAAAAGAATACAGGAGAAAAAATGGATTATAAAACGGAAGACAATGTCCAGGAGGCTTTTAGCGGGGAGAGCAAGGCTAACCGCCGCTACATGCTTTATGCCGAGAGGGCGGAAAAAGACGGCTATCCGCAGGTGGCTAAACTATTCCGCGCCGTGGCGGAGGCGGAAATGGTGCAC
>CAZRQP010000162.1:0-2072 GCA_964602315.1 uncultured Dehalococcoidaceae bacterium | reverse complement strand
ACCTTAATACCCGGCGACGGGGTCGGACCGGAAATCACCGAGGCTACCAGGCGGGTGCTGGAGGCAACGGGCGTTAAGTTCTCATGGGAAATGGCTTACGCCGGGGCGGAGGTCATGGAAAAAGAGGGCACTCCCCTGCCCGACCGCGTAATCGAGTCCATTAAAAATAACAAAGTAGCGCTGAAGGGCCCGGTGACCACGCCCATCGGCACGGGGTTCCGCAGCGTCAATGTCGCCATGCGCAAGGTATTAGACCTCTATGCCTGCCTGCGTCCCTGTAAAAGCTATCCCGGCGCGCCGACTCCCTTTAAGAATGTTGATATCGTCATCGTCCGCGAGAACACGGAAGACCTCTACGCCGGTGTGGAGTTCGAGCGGGGGACTAAAGAAGCCGGCGAGCTGATTAAGTTCATCAATAAACAAAAGGGCGATGTCATCAGCGAGGACTCCGGCTTGAGCATCAAGATGATTACCGAGCACGGCTCACGGCGCATCGTGAAATACGCCTTCGAGTACGCCAGGAAATACAATCGAAAAAAGGTGACGGTGACGCAGAAAGCCAATATCATGAAATACTCCGACGGGCTTTTCCTCTCCGTAGCCCGGGAGGTGGCTAAAGACTACCCGGATATCGAGTTCCAGGAAGCCCTCATCGATAACCTCTGCATGCAGCTGGTAAGAAGGCCGCATGAGTACGATGTCATCGTCGCCCCCAATCTCTACGGCGATATCATCTCCGACCTCTGTGCGGGGCTGGTGGGCGGACTGGGCCTGGCGCCGGGGGCGAACATCGGGGAGGGGATTGCGCTCTTCGAGCCGACCCATGGCAGCGCTCCCAGGTACAAAGGCCAGAACAAAGTCAACCCCATGGCGATGATGCTCTCCGGGGTGCTGATGCTTCGGCACATCGGGGAGTCAAAGGCCGCTGATGCGTTGGAACAAGCCATCGCAGCAGTCATTAAAGAGGGCAAGAGCGTGACTTACGACATGAAAGAGCGCCGTGACGACCCCACGGCTGTTGGGACTTCACAGGTAGCAGACGCGGTAATCAAAAAACTCCGGTAGTCCATTTGACAATAAAAAGTCAGCCCACTAAAATTATGAATACCAAAATAAGCGGAGGATAAGCATGAACAAAACGGAAATGTACGCATTCATCAATAAAAATCCCATGGGCTTTATGGCCACGGTGGACGGCGCCAAGCCGCACGTCCGCGGCATGGGATGTTTCCGGGCGGACGAAAACGGCATTATCTATTTCACCAGCCATCCCAAAAATGTCTGCAAACAGCTGCTTGCCAACCCGGAGACGGAGGTCTGCTACTTCGCCGAGGGCACCCAGCTTAGGGTCAGCGGCCGTGTAGAGGAGCTGAAAGACAACGCAATCAAGCAGGCAGTCGTGGACAAATACCCATTTTTAAAACCAAACATCGAAAAATTCGGACTGGACCACATGGCCATTTTCAGGCTAAAGCCGGTAGAGGCCTCCACCTGGTCGATGCAGAACATGACGGGCAGCACAACACCGGTCGATTTATCATAAGGAGATAAGTCATGGATAAAAAAGAGATTCTGGCGTTCATTACCAAAAATCCCATAGCGTACATGGCTACCGCAGAAGGCAATACGCCGCATGTGCGCGCTATGGGGACATACCGGGCGGACGAAAACGGCATCATCTTCGCCATGCAGTCACCCAAGGATGTTTACAAGCAGCTGGTTAAAAACCCCGCCACCGAACTCTGCTATTACGCCAAGGGACTCCAGATAAGGGTCGTTGGGCAGATGGAAGAAATAAAGGACCGGGCGCTTAAGGAAGAGGTCGTTGAGAAACGCACCTTTTACAAACCGGGCGTGGATGAAAACGGCTTGGACTACGTGGGCGTTTTTAAGGTGAAGAATGCCAGGGCAACCATCCTCGATATGAAAGGTCCGCCATCCCCGATAGGCGAGCCCAAGGTCTGGATTGATTTATAGTTTTCGGGAAAAGGGAAGTTAAAGATGGCCCCCGAACAAAGCAAGTCGGACTGCATTTTCTGCAAGATTATCGGCGGTGAAATAGCCTCAAATAT
>CAZRQP010000161.1:0-2141 GCA_964602315.1 uncultured Dehalococcoidaceae bacterium | reverse complement strand
TCCATAGAATTGACAAAAATAGCAGGAAAATAATATCATAAGCAGAATTTAGTTTACGGGGAGGGCTAATGAAAGAACGCATTCACGAACAAATCAGCTATGAACTCAAGCAGGCGGTGCGCATGGACACGATTACCGTCATCATCGCTTTAACGGTCACTTTGATACTGTTTGCCGCGGCGGCGGTAACCGCCTCGAGCACCACGGGGTCGATTGTCGGCAGCATGTCCGGGTTCAGAGCCACCAGCGTCAACGCCGCCAGCACAATTATCCTGTGGGTGTTTATCCTGGCGATAGTAGCGATTAACCTGTACGCCGTGCTGACGCTCCTGAACCATAAAAAGCAAAGGGGCAAGCTGAACGAGGGGCTGATGAAGCTCTATAAAGACGAGGCTATGGACCAGTATTATGACGGGTCGATTTTCAAAGGCTACGAGACCAGGTATGATCTCTACGTGGTAATGCTGGGGGCGGTGGGGGCGGTAAGCGTAATAACGCCGCTGGTGATTTTCATAGATAAGCTGGTCGCGCTTTAGTCGATTAATACTGGGGGGTAAAGGCTGGGAGGCTTAGCTTTCCTCTTTCTGCTTTTTCCTCTCGGCTTCCAGGCGCCGCTTTTTCTCCAAGTCTTCAAGCTGCTTTTTAACCTTGTCTTCGCCGATGGGACGGAACTTACGCGTTATCCAGCTGCCGAACAGGAAGGTCATGCGGTAGTTTTTTAGCTCATCCCAGGCGTCATAATTATCGGCAAAGCGCTCGGCCTCGGTGGTGGGCTTGTCCATTTCTTTTTTAGCTTCTCCATCGATATGAACGCCGTGGCGCGCACGGGCAGCGTCTAAAACTTCATCGTCGGTATTTTCAGCGGTGAATATATTCTTGAAAAAAGAGAAAAAGCCCATATTAACCTCTTTCCTTTTTATACTTACGCCTTATGGTATACATTATAGGGGCAGGGGTGTCAAGCGGGAAGCGTAATTTGAAGTCAGGGAAAGATAAAGGCGAGAAAAAAGTGCCAATAGTAGCAAATAATGACTGCAATGCAGTCCAGACGACACAAAAGCCTGATAATATTCCATACCGCCATTGACAGACATAACATGATAGTGCATAATAGCTACGTAAAAGTTTTAGCACTAGAAAGTCAAGGAGTACATGTTAAAAATCAGACTAAGGCGCATGGGAGCCAGAGGACAGCCGAGCTACAGGATGGTCATCGTTGACAGTCGGGCGCCCCGGGACGGGGCATCCGTTGAGATTATCGGGCATTATAACCCGCGGACCGAGCCGCCGACAATATCGATTAAAGAGGAAAGAGCCCTGTACTGGCTCAAGCAGGGAGCCCAGCCGACAGACACCACTGCCAGACTACTAGGTAAGGCAGGTATCATGGAAAAGTTCAAACCAGTCAAGGAGAAGTCATGAAAGACCTAGTTGTGTACATCGCCAAGAGCATCGTCAACGAACCGGATGCAGTGAATGTCGAAGAGGAAACCAATGAGGAGGGCATCACGCTGAAGCTGAGCGTGGCCGATGATGACAAGGGAAGAATCATCGGCAAGCAGGGGCAGATAGCGCAGGCAATGCGCACTCTCTTGAGAGTGAAAGCCGCCAAAGCCCAGACCAGAGTAAGACTTGAAATAATGTAGTAAGCACTCCTTAAACAGGCAAACGTGGGGAGATGGGGAGGCAGGCAAGTCCTGACCTGAATAGAGCCTGCACTTTCAATACGGAAGAGGCAGGGAAACAGGCAACAATAAATAAGCCCCGACCGAAATCGGGGCTTAATGTTTTACGAAAAAGGAAAGTAATACGGATATATCCTAAAAAGCTACGCCCTTACGCTTGGGCTTGGTCTCTTTAAAATCGGGGCCGGGCTTAACAACCAGTACCGGGGCGCAGGACTCCTTGACAACTTTATTAGTGATATTACTCATGTTCCAGCGGCTTAGACCCGATTTACCTGTACTGGCCATGATAACTAAATCTGCGCCCTGCTCTGCGACATAATGGACTATTAGCTCGGCAGGATTCCCCACCAGGACGGTAGCGATAACACTAAAGCCTTTTTTCTCGATGTCTTTGGCTATTTTACACAGGTAGTCGGCGGCGGTCCTGGCCATCTTGCCAAAGGTCAGCGGAAC
>CAZRQP010000160.1:0-2168 GCA_964602315.1 uncultured Dehalococcoidaceae bacterium | reverse complement strand
ATACCACCGGCATGACCGAGTGGGAAGCCGCCGACCACTGGTTCTACGAGATAGAGCAACTGCTGAAAGACCTCGACATCACGCCCGGGCAGCTCAAGAAACAGCTCGGCGTGCAGGAAAAAGACCTGGATAAAATCGTCAGGGTCTATGCCAACGACTTTTGCAGTCAGGGCAACCCCAGGGAGTTCAACTACGACGAGGTAATAGAGTTAATGAAGGGAGCACTTTAGGAGATACTGATGAGTAAAAACAAGATTGATTATTCGATACTGGACAAATTCGGTTTTAAAATAACGCCGATAGGCGTAAAGCTGACTCTCAAGCGCGTGGAGGGTATCCCCCGGATAACCAAGAAAATGACCTTCTGCGAAATGATTAAATGGGCGCAGGACGGCAACTCTTTTTACGCGGAAATCGAGGACCACACCTGCGATGCAGGCCTGTACCTGCTGGGAATGAAGGACGTTAAAAAACCCTATACCAACGGAGAATACGGCACCGGCCTCCAGGTCTATGATTCGCCGCGCTCCGCCGCCCGACTCTACCAGCATATCTATAAAGTCGATAAGGGCACCATCAGCTGCGTCACCTTCGCCCCGCTGGACAAGCTGAATTTCGAGCCGGACGTGCTGCTTATCACCGCCGATACCACCCAGGCGGAAATCATACTGCGGGCATCGACCTACAAAACGGGAGGCATGTGGCTAAGCAAGTACACGCCGGCGGTGGGGTGCGACTGGCTGATAATATATCCTTTCTTAAAAGGGGAGATAAACCACATCACCTCCGGTCTCGGCTTCGGGATGAGGCGCCGCCACATCTTTGAGGAAGGCTGGCACTTCATATCCATCCCCTATGACAAGATAAAACCCATGCTGGAGACACTGGAGGAGATGCCCTGGTTGCCGGACCCCTATAAAGAAGACGGCCTGGAATACGTGGCAAAACTGCGCATAGGGCTGGGGCTTGATAATCCTTCATAATCCACGGATAATAGTAAGTAGAGGAAGATTCACCATGGATAAAGAGACTACGATAACAACCGATGAAACGCAGACCGATGAAGAACCTCAAATCATCGAAGAGATAGCCGTAGAAGAGCTTTCCATCGACGGTATTTGCGGGGTATATTAGCCGTGACCTGCCGCCTGGCAGATAGAGTGCAGGTAAGGAAGGAAGGCTGGGGGCTGCTTTTCTACCATCAGACGCGGCACAAGATGTGCTTCGTGAGGAGCGGCGACTGGCTTTACCCGCAGCACTTCGACGGTACGTGGACGGAACAAAATATCATCGAAGACATCGCCGCGCGTACCGGCACCCCCGCGGAAATAATAGAACGCTCTCTGCCGAAACTGACCAAACGCCTCACATCGAGCAGGTTGATTACCCATGAAGTACGCTGACTGGCCGCTGGCCGCCCCGGTAAATATCACCTGGGAAATCACGCACCAGTGCAACCTGCGCTGCATCCACTGCCTTTCAGCCAGCAGTGAGGCGTCGGAGGACGAGCTCTCTTTCGATGAATGCAAAAGAATCGTCGATGAGCTGGCGGAACTCAAGGTATTTGAAATCAACTTCGGGGGCGGGGAGCCTTTGCTTAAGGACTACTTCCTGCCACTCTTAAGCTACATTCACAAAAAAGGCATCGTCACCTGCATCAGCACCAACGGCACCTGCCTGACCGAAGAAGCAATCGCTCTTTTTAACAACAACCCGCTGGTCAACGTACAGGTCAGCCTCGACGGCGCCACGCCGGAGGTCAACGACGCGATACGGGGCAAAGGGACATTCCCTCAAATCATCGCCGGGATAGAGCGGCTGGCGGGCAAGAATATCCCGCTTTCCATCAACAGCGTGGTGACATCGCGGAATTATTTCCAGCTAAAAGAGCTTAAAGAACTGGCGGCCTCATACGGGGCGAATTTACGCGTATCACGGTTCCGTCCCTCCGGTCGGGCCCGGGCAAGCTGGGAGTCGCTAAGGCTTAATTCAACACAGCTTAAGGAGCTGGCGGACTGGCTCAACGACGAGCCGGATATCCTCACCGGCGACTCCTTTTTCTCGATTTCGCAGGACGGGCGGCGGCAGCTGGGGCTGGACATGTGCGGCGCCTGCAAGATGACCTGCTGCATCGACCCGCGCGGCGACGTTTACCCCTGCGCGTTTTT
>CAZRQP010000159.1:0-2279 GCA_964602315.1 uncultured Dehalococcoidaceae bacterium | reverse complement strand
CAACAATATTTACGTTTCCCCGAATTGTATTCAAGCTAGAACACGAAGCCGAGCAATATCGCCACGACCAGGGCGTAAATAGCGATAGCTTCCGCCATGGCAATAGCTATCAGCATGTTGGTCATAATAGGGCCTCTGGCTTCAGGATTACGCGCCAGTCCCTGCATGGCGCCGTAGCCGAGAATACCGATACCGATACCAGGACCCAATGCCCCCAAACCCATGACCAGACCAACCGCGAGCATTTTCATGGTTTCTGCGTCCATTATATTCCCTCCTTTAATGCTTCCTTTTCTTTATTCTTTAAGTCATTATGATTTTCTGATTCGTGAGAAGCGACTGCCATGGTCGCAAAGACAAGGGTCAAGCCGGCAAAAACTAAAGCCTGGATAAAACCGACGAAAAGTTCAAGTCCATAAACAACCCAGCTAATAGCCAAGGGAAGAATAAAAGCTGCTATAAGCACCAGAATCTCGCCGGCGGTCATGTTGCCGAAGAGACGGAAAGTAAAACTGATATTACGAATAAATAAGCTTAATAGTTCCAATAAGCCGACAGCAGCATTAACAAGGCCGGAGAAAATATCCATTAAGTTTAATTTACCTTTAAATATCCCCCCGATACTGCGGAAAAGCGGGCCGAAATTGAAATATTGCTTTAGCCAGCTGACACCGAGACTCTTGAGTCCGGAGTATATTACAAATACGAAAGAAATCAAAGCTATAGCCAGGGGAGTATTAAGGTCTGTATTGGCACCGCGCAGGAGTTCATGTTCACTGCCGTTTTGAGTCACCAGAATAGAGCCGTAGCCGGGAATAAGACTCAACCAGGCGTTAAAGGCCACGAACAGGAAAATAGTACAGACGACCGGGAAGAATTTACGGCCGTTTTCCTTGCCGGCAACACTTACACAAAGGTCGTAAATCCAGCCGAGGATAAACTCGAAGACCGCCTGTATGCGGCTGGGTACCAGCTTCATGCGGCGGGTTATCAACCAGCTGCCGAGGACGAGGAAAATGACGGTTGCCCAGCCGGCGAGCATGGTATTGGTGATGGGAAGGCCAAATACCGTGAAAAGGTGGGGCGCCGCCAGATGAATTTCCGGTTTTTCGACTACCAGCCAGGAAGGAAATTCGAGGTCAATGCCGAAGCGTTCGAGGAGGCCTTGTCCGATGGGTCCGGCCAGCAGGCCGATGAAGACGATAGCGATAACGATGACGGCAACAATGATTATAATTGGTAAAGACCAGCCTAGAGAGCCACGCTTCTTAGGCGTAGTCACTAGCTGTTCTCCTTATCTTTCTGCTCGTTGATAGTCACCCGAATCATGCGATAAACACCATAGATAGCTATTATCAACCCTGCCATGAGACCTATGACTAAGAAAAGTGCATTTTTGCCGCTCAACCACCATCCAGCGAGAGCGCCCCCGACGATGCAGGTGACGATATAAAAGCCAATCCCGGTCAACCTAAGTGCCGGTATCCATTTATTCATACCGACCTCGCTGGACCCAACCTTGAGTATAATAGCAGAATCTGTTACCACAGGTCAAAATTTATGGCGCTTTGATATAAGACTTTAGATATATTGAAAGTCTAAATAAGCACAGGGCAGTAAGTTAATATCCAAAAAATCCTTTAGTAAATTATTAGCGCGTTGACTCAGATGGTTAATTATATTCTCTTACCCGTGAAAGGAGAAGTACCGAAATCGCCGGCCTTGACGTTGCCGGAGATATCATCGCCGGATACCTTGCCGGTATAGCCCAGCTTCATGCTACCCATGGGGCTGGAAACTTCCGTTTCCCAGGCGACATCATCGCCAGTAACAGTGCCACCGCTGAAATCCATCTTGCCGAAACTGCTGTCCATAGAGCCGCTCAATTTATCGCCGTCGGCTTTGAGAGTCAAGGTAGCTTCCTGCTTGCCCATAGGGGAATCGATTTCAATTTTGTAGGTGCCGTCAACAGCCATAAAAATGCCTCCTTAAACAACAGTGGAAGAGAAGTGATAACGCATATTAGCATCATGAATTGTGAATGTCAAATACGGGAGTTCTTGCGAATGAAGGCTTTTTTATGATAGATTATGGGTGAATCCGCGGGGCCGTAGTTCACTTGGGAGAACGTCCCGACTGCATCGGGAAGGCAGGGGGCGCGGATTACAAAAGAAAATGGGGCCGTAGTTCACTTGGGAGAACGTTTGACTGGCAGTCAAAAGGTAGGGGGTTCGAATCCCCCCGGCTCCACCAGACATACCATGTATAGCGTTTATATA
>CAZRQP010000158.1:0-2297 GCA_964602315.1 uncultured Dehalococcoidaceae bacterium | reverse complement strand
GAGCAGCTTAAGAAACTAGATGTAGATATGATTGATTTCTATCTCTTGCACGGACTTGATAAGGCCGGCTGGACCAAGGTGCGTGACTTCGGTGTGCTTAAGTGGGCGGAAAAGCAGATGGCCAAAGGAAAATTCGGGCGCCTGGGCTTTTCTTTCCATGATGAGTTCCCTGTCTTTAAAGAAATCATCGATTCTTATGATAACTGGGTGCTCGCGCAGGTGCAGTACAACTATATGGACGAGAATGAGCAGGCCGGCCGCAAGGGCGTCGAATACGCTGCCTCTAAAGACATTGCCGTGGTCGTCATGGAGCCCCTCCGCGGCGGCAAGCTGGCTAAAGAACCCCCGCCCGAGCCCGTCGCCAGGGTCTTAAAGGAAGCCAAGCGCCAGATGAGGGGCGTTGAATGGGCTTTCAACTGGATCTGGAACCAGCCGGAAACTTCCTTTACATTAAGCGGCATGAGCACTATGGAGCAGGTCGTGGAAAATCTCCAGTTCGTCGACCGTTTCGGCGGTCCCGGCACGCTCAAGGCTGATGACCTTGAAACTATTAAAAAAATCAAGGAAGCTTATAAAAGCTTGAGCCCCATTCCCTGTACTGCCTGCCGCTACTGCTTGCCCTGTCCTAATAACGTGGAAATCCCCCGCGTATTCCAGCTTTATAACGATGCTATAATGTACGACGATATACAGCATGGCAAATTCATGTATAACGGCCCCTTCGGGATTCCGCAGGACCAGCGCGCCGACCAGTGCACCCAGTGCGAGGAATGCCTTGACAAGTGCCCCCAGAAAATAAATATCCCTGATTGGCTCGAAAAAGCCCATGAGGCCCTTTACTCTGATGTGCCGATTGGCCCGCCCGGCCCCCCGCCCCCCAAACCAAAAGATTAGTACACGATTGTCATTCTGAGCGTAGCGAAGAATCTCGGGGTGGGGTTGTGCTTCATCTTAACCCCTTGCTAATCTATCTTGCCCCTCAACATCGCCCACGACTTTATTCCAGTCCCCGGCACTATACCCTCTTCAACTACCTTAAAACCAAAATGTTCGTATAACGCTACATTCTTATCCGCCTGCGTCTCCAGGAAGCAGGGTAATTCCTCTTTATCAATTCTAGCGAATATAGGTTTCAATAGCTTACTGCTGAATCCCTGCCCTTGGTATTGAGGGTCGACACCCAGCATTTGCAAATACCAGTGCGGAAACGGTGCTGCTCGCTTACGCGCCGCCATGGCATACTTGCCAAAAGCCATCTGCCGCTTCGTAGACCTTATCCCCACGATTAAAGGTACGAAGAATCTCCCGCTGATAATGTTAGTCCACCAGGCATCATGTCGACTCTTGTCGGAAAACCATACAGCTACACCCTCATACCTCGACGATGTTGCATATACCTCGCCGAATTTCAGGCCGTGGTTTATCATCGCCCGGTAAATCCTGGAGGACGTCTTCCTCCTTTTGTCTTCATTCTGCTCGAAATACACGGATAAAGGATAGCTATGAAACGCCCTCGCCAGTACCTCTGCCGCCGGTTGTATATCCGCTTTTGTCAAACGTATAATATTGTCCAAATCAGCATTCATCGGTTTCTCCAATCTGGCTTTACGCTCATAGGTGTGCTATAATTATTACCTGGAATACGATTGATTTACAAGGACATCGCCATGACGCCCAAAACAGCTAAGACTAATAAGACTGCTAAAACTGATAAACCGACCAAAGACCTCGAGACCTTCATTGAGAACGTCAACAAAAAAGACAAGGTAAACGGTCTTAAGATAACCTTCGGTTTCACCAAGCGTAAGAGGAAGCGCTAACCGGAGTTTTTACTTCCTTCTACCTCCCTTTTCTTTTGCAAAGGGTTCTTCATCCGTGAAATCCGGGCGGTAGCTCTGGGTGGACGCCATGCCCTGCAGCCAGCCGTTTTCAATGCTTAGCCTCTCCGCTATGTCAACCACCTCCCGGTATTCCTGCGGCAGTATCTTACGGTTCAACTCTTTATATTTATAGGCGCGGTGCGTCGGGTAATACTGCGACATTATGCTGACTGCCACGTGCGGGGAGACTTTTTCGACCAGCCACCGCAGCGATTCCTCGCTGCCGGCGATTCTGTCTGGCAATATCAGGTGGCGTATAATCAGTCCTTTTTGCGCGATACCGTCCCTATCCATTATCAGGTCGCCGACCTGCCTTTGCATCTCTATAATCGCAGCCCGGGCATTATCTACATACTTTCTCACCCGCGAGTATTTCCTGCCTGATTCATTGGAAGCGTACCTGATATCCGCCAGGTA
>CAZRQP010000157.1:0-2331 GCA_964602315.1 uncultured Dehalococcoidaceae bacterium | reverse complement strand
ATCGGCGAGCGGAAGTACGGCCAGTACCTTAACTATTTCTACGGCGTCACCGTTGAAGAAGCCCTGTTGCTGGCCGTCCAGGAGGCTGTCGATAAGGAGATGTGGGTTGGGGGCTATCATCGCGACTACTCCTCCGATGAAGCCTATCACCGTATCTATGATATTAAAAGGGAAGAGCTGCTCAAGCAGTTTAGGAAAGAAAAAAGGCACCCCCACCGGCTTTCCATTACCATCGACGAAATGAAGGAGTTTACCTACTGGCTGTTTAAGTTCCGACTTAAGCGCTGTGAAAAAGCCCGCATCGCCAGCGATACTAAAAAGGCCTTAGACTATCTGAAAAAACAGTGGCAACAAAAGGGCGTTTCTCAAGTCCTCGCCGCTGATATTGCTACAACGTCATTCCCAACCTGATTGGGAATCCAGTTCCCCTTTATTCGTCTCCCCCTTTGAAAAAGAGCCTGTCCTGAGCGAAGTCGAAGGAGGGAGAAAGGGGGATTTTTATCCCTACTCGTTAATCGTGCCCTCGGGCGCGCGAACCATCAGTACCGGTATGCTTGAGTGGTGCATCACCTTGTCCGTGATACTCCCGAACGCCAGCCGCTTCCACCCCGACCGTCCGTGCGTGGACATCGCTATCAGGTCTGCCCCCGTTTGCTCGGCGGCTCTAATAATTTCGTCGGCGGCGTTGCCGGTGCTTACTATCGCGGTGATTGTCACGCCCCGCTTCTTTAGCGATTCCCCGGTTTTACCCAGGTAGTCCTCCACCCTCTTTTTGATAAGATTGAGTTCTTCTTCAGTATAAGAGACCGGGGCGCTCGCCTCTCCCACCACCACCCAGTGCCGCAGCAGTGTAATTACCCCGATGAGTACAACCTCCACTTTTGCCCCGGCCGGCAGCTTGCTTATCATGTGTTCGATAGCCGGTAAAGCGGCCTCGCCTACTTTAGACCCGTCCAGCGGGACCAGCACTTTAGAGAACATATCCCACCTCCTAAAATCTGGAATGCTGTTGCTTCAGTTTTTCCAGTTTTTCGTTTAAAGTATAGAGTTTATTTTTTTCCTTTTCAACAACCGCCGCCGGCGCTTTGGTCAAGAACGCCTTGTCCTTAAGCCGGGCTTCCAGTCGTTTTACTTCTGCCTGCGTCTCTGTCAGGTCCTTCTCCAGCCTCTTTCTCTCCGCCTCCACGTCGAACATGCTGGCCATCGGAATCACCACCGTCGCCCGTGCCAGCGGTATTACCAGCGTATTGTCCCCCGCCTTTTCCCCCGGCTCTCCCTTTTGGAAGGTTACCGGCCTGGTCCTCCCCAGCGATGTTATGGCTTCGGCATAAGAGGAAATCGTCGCCTGGTTGCTGTATATTTTCGACTCTATCCAGCGGGTCATGTCCACCTTGTACTGCGCCCGCGCGTTACGAATCGACCGTATTATCTCGGCTACGGACTCTATTTCTTTTTCCGCCTTCCCGTCGAACCGTTTTTCATCGGCCTTCGGGTACTCGGCTATCATTATCGACTCTGCTTTGGGTTCTTTTATATATTTCCTTAAGTGCTGCCACAGTTCCTCGGTGATGAACGGCATGTAGGGGTGCAGCAGCCTTAGCGATTTTTCCAGTACGTGCACCAGCACCGGCAGCGGCGAGGCATCGTTCGACTGCAGCCGTATCTTGGCCATCTCGATGTACCAGTCGCAGTACTCCCCCCAGATGAAGTCGTGTATCTGCCGCTGCGCCTCCCCGAACTGGAACTCGTCCATCAGTCTGGTCACCTCGCCCGTTGTCCTGTTCAGGCGTGATAGTATCCATTTATCTTCGGTCTTGAGTTCGTCTCCGTTAATCTCGTTGGTGACGTTGCTGCCTGCATCCAGGCTCCTGATGACGAAACGCGCCGCGTTCCAGAGCTTGTTGGCGAAGTTGCGGCCGGCTTCCATTTTCTCTACGGACAGCCGCGAGTCGTTGCCCGGCGACGTGCCGGTTGTAAGCGCCATCCGTGTGGCGTCGGCGCCGTATTTGTTCACGATTCCCAGCGGGTCGATTACGTTGCCCTTGGTCTTGCTCATCTTGACGCCTTTATCGTCGCGTATCAAACCGTGCAGAAAGACGGTGTGGAACGGGATTTCCCCCGTGTTCTCGATGCCCAGCATTATCATCCGGGCCACCCAGAAAAACAGGATTTCATAGCCGGGGTTCATCACTGACGTTGGATAAAAATAGCGCAGGTCTTCGGTATCGTCCGGCCAGCCCAGTGTCGAGTGCGGCCACAGTCCGGAACTGAACCAGGTGTCCAGCGTGTCCGGGTCCTGCTCGATTTTCTTCGACCCGCATTTGGCGCAGG
>CAZRQP010000156.1:0-2405 GCA_964602315.1 uncultured Dehalococcoidaceae bacterium | reverse complement strand
GTGGGGCATAAAATATTATAATATAGAGAAAATATGATATATGTAGAAGTTAACCCCGTAGCCTTTTCCATCGGCGGCACCGATGTCCGCTGGTACGGCATCATGGTGGCGCTGGCGGTGCTGACTGTGGTTACCTGGGCGCTGCTTGCCGTCAGGAAAAGCCCCCGCCTTTCTTATAACATGGTTCTCAACGTCGCCCTGGTGGGTATTCCCTCCGGCGTTATTTTCTCCCGTTTCCTGCATGTCATCGAACACTGGGACTATTTTATACGGAATCCCGGGGAAATAATCGGTGGTGGGGGGCTTGCCATCTACGGCGCTGTTCTGGGAGCGGCGCTGGGCATCTGGATTTACAGTCGGATAAGGAAAATATCTTTTGGATATCTGGCGGACGTTATTGCCCCGGCTATAATCCTGGCGCAGGCAGTCGGCCGGGTGGGTTGTACCATTAACGGCTGCTGCTATGGAGTGCCCACAGATTTACCCTGGGCGTTCGTTTATATGCATCCGGCCAGCTACGGACCAATTGGCTTCGCTGTGCATCCCACGCAGGTGTATGAAATTATCTATAACCTTATCGTTTTTGGTGTCCTGATGATTTTTAGAAACAGGTTCCGCCCCGACGGTTCTTTGTTCCTTATCTACCTGGTTTTCTATGCCGCCTGGCGACTTGGCATCGACTTTATCCGGGATAGAAACGTGCTGTTTATCGGCCTGGATGAAGCCCAGCTTATCTCTATTGCGGTGTTGATTTTCGCTGGCGTGCAGCTGATATGGAAAACGCGCTGGATTAAGAAAGAAGCCGCCGGCCACTCCGCCGAAAAGCCTGCTGCCTAGCCCTTATGCCTGTTAATCAGCGCCAGCTTCCAGGTATTGTCCTCTCCCCTTATCCCCCCGATAGCGCATACCCGGATATCGTCGCCTTTGTGGTCAGCTGCTGATATCTCGTAGATAAACTCGGCGATTTTTTGCGGCGTGTTAGCGTCACATTTCAGTTCTGCCGGACCTTTTGCTGCGTGAAAAGCCACCGGATTTTCCATGTTTCCATGGTAGGTGGCAACGCCGTACAATGTCCCTGCCTTCGGCTTGACTTCCCATGTGAAAGCAGGTTTACTCGCCGTCTTGATGCTTAGTATATATATTGGTGTATTTTGCTCATTAATGTTAGTTATAATCCCGGAGATACGTGGTGTTTGCAGACTGTCCGGCTCGTAATTGGCGCCGTCCATGATTTTCTTCAGGTAGCCGCTCGCCGGTATGGACTTTACGTGATACAGGAGTTTATATGTCTCAAAAATCGACTCCGTTTGTATCCCGTTGCTGACCGCCAATAATCCGATATTGTTATCATACTTGACTGCCGTATAGTGCCGCAGCGGGTCGTAAGCAACATTGCCGATAGGTCCCATGATTATACTATTTTCCTTAGGCGTTGCTTTTCTCTCCCGACTCTGCGGCGAGCGCCCGGTCACCAGGTAGGCGAAAGCCGGTCTCTCGTCCTGCGTCATCCCCAGGAACAGCTGCCTTCCCGGGTAAGGCCCGTTCGGATTTTTCATCTTCCTCTCCTATCAGCCGCTTCTTTTAAAGTCCAGTATGTTCAGTCGTAGCTGATTTTTGCCTCTCCAGTTATCCACCTCCAGATTATAAACAATATCGATACGCGGCGCGAGTTCTCCCTGGTGGTTGCCCAGTCGGAAGGCCACGCTGTCCCACACAGAGCCTCCCTGTTTCAGTCTCATTCGCAGGTGTTCGTTGCCGTTGCCCATGGTGCGTCTTTCCAGCACCTCTACGCCGCGACTCATGAATGTCGGTATCGGGTTGCCATGCCCGAACGGCGCCAGCAACTGCGTCGTTGGGTAAGTGTCCCCTCCGAGTTCATTTAATTTTACCTCGGCGTCGATATTCAGGTGCGGACGGAGTTCCACTCCGGCCAGTTTTTCCGTGACAAATGCCGAGAGTTCCTGTTCCATTTGCGGAAGGTCTTTCGTCGGCATGGTGAAGCCAGCCGCCGCGGCATGTCCTCCGAAGCGCGTAAGATACCTGCTGAAATTGTTTAGCGCGGCGATGATATCGAACTCCGGGATGCTGCGGCAGCTGCCGTGGCATTCCGTGTCCGCTATGTGGATTACGATGGACGGACGGTAAAATTCCTCCGTTAGTCTGCTCGCCACCAGGCCGGCGATGCCCGTCGGGTATTCATTATCGGCGGTTATTAATAGCGGCGGCAGTCCCATGGCGATGACCTGCTCCCTGGCCTTTTCCAGGGTTGCGGTGGTCAGCCGCTGCCTTTCCTCGTTTTTCTGTGTCAGCCAGGCCGCCAGCTCCTGTGCTTCTTTATCTGATTCTGTTATTAAGAGATTGTAGCCGGTCAACCCGTCGGCCAGCCTTCCCGCCGCGTTGAGGCA
>CAZRQP010000155.1:0-2490 GCA_964602315.1 uncultured Dehalococcoidaceae bacterium | reverse complement strand
TTGCCTTTGCCGCAGGCGATGCCGACATCGGCGTCTTTAGCCTCGCCGGGGCCGTTGACGACGCAGCCCATGACGGCAACTTTAATGGGCTTATCTATTTTTTGAAGCCTTTTCTCGACTTCTTGCGCTAATTTTACCACGTCCGCCTCGGCACGACCACAGGTGGGGCAGCTTACGAGGACAGGCCCGCGCCGGCGGAGGTCAAGGCTTTTCAGGATTTCATAAGCGGCGAAGACTTCTTCCGTGGGAGGGGCTGTCAAAGAGACGCGGATGGTATCGCCGAGTCCAAGCCAGAGCAAGGTGCCGATTCCTACCGAACTGCGGATGACACCGGTGCGTGGGGTGCCAGCCTCCGTGATGCCGATATGGAGAGGATAAGGTATTTTCTCGGCAATGGACTGGTAGGCGGCTATGGTGGTGGGGACGTCGAAAGCCTTGAGAGAGACTTTTATGAGGTCGAAGTCCAGGCTTTCCAGCAACTTGATTTGCTCTAGAGCGGAGGCGACCATGCGGTCGGCGATATGAGTTTTTGTTTTAGGCAGCCCCGCCTGCGCTGAAGCTTCGGAAGGCAAACCCACCTGCGCTGAAGCTTCGGCGGGCAGGCTTCCAGCATTGAGCCCGATACGGATAGGCACTCTTCTTTCCTTAGCGGCCAGTGCCACTTTTTTTACTTTATCAGGTTCGGTGATGTTGCCGGGGTTAAGGCGGAGTCCGTCCACGCCAGCCTCCAGAGACGCCAAGGCGAGGCGATAATCGAAGTGGATATCGGCGACCAGAGGCACTTTAGTCTGTTTCTTTATGTCAACCATCGCCCTGGCGGCTTGAGCATCCGGGACGGCGAGACGCACGATTTCACAGCCGACTTCCGCAAGCTGTTTTACCTGGCGCACAGTGGCCTTGACATCGCGGGTATCGGTCTTGGTCATGGACTGCACGACGACGGGCGCGCCGCCGCCGACAGTCACGTCGCCGATTTGAATTGCTTTACTGATACGCCGAGGCATCATGGCAAGATACTCCCTCCGCTAATCCAGCGGGCGAGGTCCTGATAGGTAATCAATATCATCAGACCCAGCAGGACGATAAATCCGATGGAGTGGATAAGCGTTTCGACTTTTGGCGAAACGCGCTTGCCGCGCCGTATCCACTCGATGAAGATAAATAGCAAGCGACCGCCATCGAGGGCGGGGAAGGGAATAAGCTGGGTGATGGCGATGGCAATACTGATAAATGCGGTAAGCTCCAGCACCGGACTTATGCCGGCGTGAGCGACCTCGCCGGTTATCTGCACGATACCGACCGGCCCGGCCGGAGTGAAAGGCACCGAACCGATAATCATGCCGATAATCCCGTTTTTATACAAAATAAGGGTTTCCCACACCTCGACACTGCCGCGGGGAATCGCCTCCCAGAAAGGCAGACTTTCAGAGACGATAACAGAGTCCACTGTCTGGTAAGCAATGCCGACAGCCCCCTGCCCTTCCGGGGGCTTCCAGCGGGGCGAACAGGTAACCGTTTCCGTGGTGGCATCAGTGTGCATGACCTCCAGAGAAATCAGACCGCCCAGGTTCATCTGAATCTCGCGGGACAACACCGACCGGCTCTCAACGGGCTTACCATTGGCACTCAAGATGATGTCGCCCGCACGAATACCGGCCAGTTCCGCCGGGGACTCCAGCGCCACCTCCTGCACCACCACCTCCTCTTTGACGATATTGTGGGGGACCATATAGGCGACGGACATAAGGATAAACGGCAAAATCAGGTTCATTATGATGCCGCCGCTGAGAACCAGGAACCGCACCCAGTACTTGCGTGCGGCGAGGGCGCGGGTGGCAGAGGGGTCGACTTCTCCCGATATTTTATTAAAGCCGCCGAAGGGAATCCAGTTGATGGAGTAGATAGTCTCCCCGATTTTTCTACCGTAAAGGCGGGGCGGAAAGCCGATACCGAACTCCTCCACGTAGCAGCCGGTGGCTTTAGCCGCGATGAAATGGCCGAGCTCATGGACAATAATAAGCACGGAAAGAACAACAATACCGATAACAATGGTGATTATCATCGGCTGATACTCCCTGCCGTCTCCAAGGCTGTCTGCCGCGCCCATTCATCCGCCGCCAGAATATCGTCGAGGGTGGGGCGTGTAACACTATCATGTTTTTGTAATACTTTATCAACGACACGAGGAATATCCATGAAGCCGATTTTTCCCGTTAAAAACAGGTCGACGGCTGCCTCGTCGGCGGCGCAGAGGACGGCGGGATAAGTCCCGCCCTTTTTACCAGTCTCTATGGCAAGGGGGAGACAGGGGAATTTTTCCGTATCCGGCTGGCGGAACTCAAGTTCGGAGAAATTCTCCCAGTCGAGGCTGGGCAAGTTATCATTGGGGAGGCGGTCGGGATAAGACAAGGCGTACTGGATGGGCAGGCGCATGTCCGGGCGGCTCAACTGCGCTTTCACCGAGCCGTCGGCGAACTCCACCATGGAGTG
>CAZRQP010000154.1:1325-2493 GCA_964602315.1 uncultured Dehalococcoidaceae bacterium | reverse complement strand
GGTGGCTATGCCGCAGAAAATTGAATCATTATTAAAGCGCATGACCCTGGAGGAAAAGGTCTCCCTGCTGGCTGGAGTCGATTTCTGGCACATGCAGGCTGTAGAGCGACTCGGCATACCGGCTGTTAAAGTCACCGACGGGCCCCACGGACCCCGGACGGCGGATGCAGGGAATCTTAACCGTACCCTCCCCGCCACCTGTTTCCCCACCGGCGTCACTCTTGCTGCCACCTGGAACACCGACCTTATTCATCGCGTTGGCATTGCCCTCGGTAAGGAGACACGGGCGCGGGGCTGCGCCATATTATTGGGGCCCTGCGTTAATATTCACAGGTCTCCTTTAGGCGGGCGTAACTTTGAGAGCTACTCCGAGGACCCCTATTTATCCGCTAGAATGGCCGTGGCTATAATTTCCGGCATTCAGAGCAGCGGAACGAGCGCCTGCGTCAAGCACTTTGCCCTGAACAACTCCGAGTTCGAGCGCATGACCATCAGCTCGGAGGTCGATGCAAGGACGATGCGGGAAATCTACTTCCCCTCTTTTGAAAAAGCTGTAAAAGAAGCGGGGACATGGTCGGTCATGTGCTCCTATAACAGGGTCAACGGCGCCTATGCCTCCGCCAATCGTTGGCTGCTGACCGAAGTGCTAAAGGAGGAGTGGGGATTCGAGGGGCTGGTCATGTCCGACTGGTTTGCGACGCATTCTACCGCTCCCGCCGCCGGTGCCGGCCTCGACCTTGAAATGCCCGGCCCGTCGCTCTATTTCGGGAAAGAGTTGCTGAAAGCCGCTAAAACCGGACAGGTTGATGTGAAGACGATAGACGATAAAGTCCGTCGCATCTTAAATGTGATGGTAAACACCGGCGCTTTAGATGGAAAGGTCGCTGTTTCCGGTAAAATCAAGGACTTCCCCGCCCACCGCCAGCTCGCCCTGGAGGTCGCGCAGGAGGCGATTGTCCTCTTGAAAAACGATAATCATGTCCTCCCCCTGAAAAAGTCCGTCCGCTCTATCGCCGTCATCGGACCCAACGCCGCCGCGGCCAGCATCCAGGGCGGCGGCAGCGCGGAGGTCAATCCGTATTATAAGGTCTCGCCTCTTGAGGCCCTTAAGCGAAAGTGCGGTAAAAAAGTCAGGATATCTTACGAGCTTGGCTGCCCCAATAACATC
>CAZRQP010000154.1:0-1225 GCA_964602315.1 uncultured Dehalococcoidaceae bacterium | reverse complement strand
ATTTTTCCAGCCGAAGGAAAAAATCAGTTATAAAACTCTGGCATCCGGTAAAACATACTCCATAAAAATAGAGTTTTGTAAAAGTCCCGCTGTTCCGCTGCCGATGGGCTCTTTAAGAATCGGCTGCGATGTGCCTTTGCCCGCCGACCTCCTGGAGCGCGCCGCTGAAGCCGCCGCCCGCGCCGATGTCGCTGTCGTTTTCGCCGGCCTGACCGATGAGCACGAGAGCGAGGGGTTCGATAGAAAGAGCATGGACCTGCCAGCCGCGCAAAAAAAGCTCATCGCTAAAGTCGCCGCCGCCAATCCCCATACCGTCGTCGTCCTCAATAACGGCTCGCCGCTGGCCATGAGCCCCTGGCTGAAAAACGTTCCAGCCGTCGTTGATGCCCTCTTCCCCGGGCAGGAGTGCGGCAGCGCTATTGCCTCCGTCCTCTTCGGCGATGTTAATCCGTCGGGCAGGCTGCCGGATACCTTCCCGCGGCGTTACAAGGATAACCCCACCTTTGCCCACTACCCCGGCGCCAACGGCAAGGTTTTCTATAAGGAAGGCATCTTCGTCGGCTACCGGCATTACGATGCTAAAAACATCGAGCCTTTATTCCCCTTCGGGCACGGCCTTTCCTATACGAGTTTTAGTTATAGCAATCTGAAAGTCAGCCCCGCCCGGGCCAAAGCAGGGGATAAGATAAGCGCAAGTATTGATATTAAGAACACAGGCAAAATAGCTGGTAAAGAAGTGGTGCAGCTTTACGTGTCGGACTTAAAATCAAGACTGCCCCGCCCCCCCAAAGAGCTTAAGGCTTTTCAGAAAATAAGCCTCCTCCCCGGCGAGACTAAAACGGTGAAATTCACGCTGGATAAAGAGGCCTTTTCCTTCTACGACCCCGCCCTTAAGCAATGGGTGTCAGAGCCCGGCGACTTTGAGATACTGGTCGGCAGTTCGTCAAGGGATATACGGGCAAGAGGTAGATTCACTCTATTATAAACTAAAACAAGTTGACATTGTGTAATATCATGTGTATAATAATGTGGAATATGTTTGTGGATATATAATATGGCCAAGAAAGTAATACAGGTTCCCGTTGATAAAGACCTTCTTAAAAATCTAGATAATCTGTCAAAAAAACAGCGGAAAGCCAGGTCGGAGGTAATCCGTGAGGCCTGCGCGAGCTATTTGCAGCAGGTTGAAAACGAGGAGCTGGATAATCTTTATCAGCAGGGATAT
>CAZRQP010000153.1:0-2512 GCA_964602315.1 uncultured Dehalococcoidaceae bacterium | reverse complement strand
TTCGCCCGCATCACCCAGCCGGAAACGCTGGGCGCTCCAACCCACAAACACCCTCACGACCAGTGGATTTACCTTATCGGCGAACCGCAACACTTCCACGAATTCGATGCCGACGTCGAAATGAGACTCGGTGACAAGATAGTAAAAGTTAATTATCCCTGCTATATCTTTATACCCAAGAACGTAATGCATTGCCCGCTGGTGGTAAAGCGCGTCGGTAAACCGTTCATCTTCATCGATGCCAGGATTTCCGGAGAGGCGTCAGTACGCCCGGCAACAATTAAAAAACATCCGCCCATCAAATACATAGCACACAATAAGAAAAAATAAACGTCAATAGTAAAAAATCAGGGGGCTGTCAATCCGGCAGCCCCTTTTTCATACCTTCCTCATTTCCCGTGAAAACGGTTTGAATCAAGATTTTTATTCGTGAAAAATGTCTGGTATACTGTACTAAAAATTCCTGATGAACGTTATTTCTTTTGTCAACAAGCTTCACTTGAGACAACACCTCAATCTATATAGAATCATCGTCGGCGTCGGCTTCATCGTCGCTACGGTACTGATATTAACCACCCCCCTTCAAATGCCGGACCCCGATGACCGGGCTTATTATCACGGCGTCCGCAACTTCTCTCAAGGCAACCTGACGGTAGATAACGACGCCCAGTACCAGCAGTCCCTGGAAACATTACAACAGGGCGGCGTGCTGCTGCAATACCTGCCGCTCGAATATGACAAGTGGGCGCTGGAAAAGGCGCCGGGCTACGTTTTTTACCTCGTTCCTTTTGAAAAAATGGGCCTACCGCGGTACGGCAACGTGCTGCTGGCGCTGGGCATGGTGATAGTGACCTACATATTACTCAAGCGCCTGCGGGACGAAAAAGCCGCCATGATAGGCTCCCTGCTGATGCTTTTCACGCCCATCGGCATGGTGATGCTCAACCGGGCCTACATGGACACCTACGCCTCGCTGGCTTTCCTGGTGATGGGGGGAGGCCTGTACATCTACTATCACCTGGAAAAAGACAAACTCACTGGGGTAAAAGGCGGGACGCTGCTTTTCCTGGCTTTCTTTTTCACCGGCTGGTCGGTGGTGGCGCGCTATACCAACCTGCCGATAGCGGTGATACTGTTTTTACACCTGGCCATTACGAGATTGATAACCTGGCGTAGAGGAGAAAAAATCGGGGTCAGAACGGAGATAATCCCGCTCGTCATGGGAATCGGGCTGCCGGTTGCGGCACTCCTCATTTATAACTATTACGTTTTCGGTTCTGCGCTGACATACAGCTACGCTCATTCGCCCTGGCCGACGAAATTCGCCTTCCAGTACCTGGGGCAGGTCGATGCCAGCGGGGAGTCCATACCGCTCCAGATACTCCACTATAACCTTGAAGGCTTCGCGAGGAACATATTTATCGGGTTCCCGCTGCTGATAATCGGCATACCCGGCTTTATAGCGGCGTTATACTATAAATTCTTTAAACGTAATCAGCCGGAGGGTAAATGGTCGAGGCTCCGTTCCGAACTGCCATGGGACATTTTACTGGTCTTAATAGGCTGGTTTGTCTGTGTTTTCTTCCTGTACCTGACCTACGAATGGACGGCGGGGCTCAAGCAGGGCGGGGGGTTCGTTCTCCTGAACCGCTTTTTACTGCCGGGGCTCTTCCCTGTGGTTATTATATGCGCTCTGGTAATGGGCAGGTTCCCGCTTAAAGTGCTGATACCGGTAATGCTGATATTGATTGTTTTCGGGTGTCTCCTTTACGCCCAGTGGGCGCTGGACCTGCATATCCTGCCGGATTGCCTTACGGAGAGGACGCTGGAGACCAGGTGGCCGGGCTATATCTTCCCTCCCTGGACACCGTATTTCCATCCCGGGGCAAAGGGGGGCGATTATTTCCCCTTCCCCGGCTGGAGCATCCCATATTTCTATCCAAAGCTATAAGAGAGCTACGAGAAAAACAAAAAGGGGCTTCTTTGCAGAAGCCCCTCGTTTTTACTCTATCCAAACCTATTTCACAAACCCTTTAGCCACCAGCAGTTCGGCGGTAAGTATGGAGCCTCCCGCCGCGCCGCGTACGGTATTATGGTGCAGTCCCACGAAGCGTATATCGAAGACATTGCAGGGTCGCAACCTGCCCACCGTTACCGCCATGCCGCTGCCGGCGTCCCTGTCCTTGCTGGGCTGGGGCCGGTCCGGCTCGTCGCGGTAGATAATCGGGGGTAAAGGAGCAGAGGGCAGCTTAAGCTCCTGCGGCAGCGACGAGAAATTACGCCAGATATTTTTTATTTCCTCCAGACCGGGCTTTTTGTCGGCAAACTGGAGGCTGACGCAGGCAATATGCCCGTCGGAGACCGCCACGCGACTGCAGTGGGCGGAAATTTTTATACTGGAATCGGATACTATCTTGTCGCCCGCCACTTTACCCAGTATCTTTGCAGGCTCGATTTCAGATTTATCTTCTTCACCGGCCAGAGTGGGCATAACATTATCTATAAGGTCGAT
>CAZRQP010000152.1:0-2535 GCA_964602315.1 uncultured Dehalococcoidaceae bacterium | reverse complement strand
CACCGCTGCCGAACCGGAGGAAGAGGCTGTCATCGGTGACTAGTATTACTATCCGAGAGGATACCAATGAAAAATTTGATTGAAATAAACAACACTTATAGTGACGATAAAGTAATAGACGCCTGTTCCCTCTTCGGCTCTATGGACAAGTCCGGGCGGAGATTCTCCGGCGAGGGTGTAATCAAGGCTATCGCCAACATGCATGACCGGGGCAACGGACTGGGCGGCGGCTTCGCAGCCTATGGCCTATATCCGGAACATGCCGATAACTACGCCCTGCACCTGATGTACCTGAATATTCATAGCAAGCTGGAAACCGAGGAATTCCTGCGAGACCGCTTTAATGTGGTCTGGCAGGAGGAGGTGCCTTCCCGAAGGACAGAGGCGATAAAAAATCCTCCGCTGGTCTGGCGCTACTTCGTGGACGCGCCCAAGAGCCTCCCGGAAAACCAGTCGGCAGACGACTACGTTGTGGCGCAGGTTATGGAGATAAATACCGGTGATAATGACAGCTTCGTGTTTTCCAGCGGTAAGAATATGGCGGTCTTCAAGGGTGTCGGCTATCCGGAAGAAATCGCCGATTATTTTAAGCTGGATCAGTATCAAGCCTATATCTGGACCGCCCACGGCCGCTTCCCAACCAATACGGCGGCGTGGTGGGGCGGGGCGCACCCGTTTTCGATACTAGACTGGACGGTGGTGCATAACGGCGAAATTTCGTCCTACGGCATTAACCGCCGCTACCTGGAGCAGTTCGGCTACAAGTGCACCATGCAGACAGACACGGAGGTCATCGCTTATGCCGTCGACCTGCTCATGAGAAAGCACAACCTACCAATAGAGATAGCCGCCAGGGTATTAGCGGCGCCTTTCTGGGACGAAATCGAGCGGATGCCGAAAAAAGAGCAGAACCTGATGCGGACGATACGCCAGACCTACGGCAGCCTGCTTTTGAACGGGCCTTTTGCCGTCGTCATCGCCCACAGCGGCGAGATGATAGGGCTGACCGACCGCATACGGCTGCGCCCGTTGACCGTAGGGGAAAAGGGCGATATGCTCTACCTCTCATCGGAGGAGTCCGCCATCCGGCTGATATCCCACGACCTTGATAAGGCCTGGTCGCCCATGGGCGGCGAGCCGGTTATCGGCAAGCTGAAGCCGGGCGCTGAATTACAGTCGGAGAGCAGGGAGGCGGCGGCGCTGCATTAGCCAGCTTTACGCCGCAGGGAGGAAATAAAATGAAAACATTCATAACACCTAAATTTAAAATAAATAGAGACGAAGACCGCTGCATCCAGTGCCAGGTATGTGTCAACCAGTGCAGCTTCGGGGCAAACTACTACGACGCCGAAGAAGATAAGGTCAAAAGTCGCGAGGAGCTGTGTGTGGGCTGCCATCGCTGCGAAGCGTTCTGTCCTACCAATGCCATCCGGGTGACCTATAACCCGCTTGACTACCGCGATAACTATAACTGGCGACCGGATATCATCGAGGATATCGGCAAGCAGGCGGAGACTGGCGGCGTGCTGCTGACCGGCATGGGCGATGATAAAACGCAGCGTATTTACTGGGACCACATCGTACTTAACGCCAGTCAGGTGACCAACCCCTCCATCGACCCCCTCCGAGAGCCGATGGAGCTTACCACCTACCTCGGGCAGAAGCCGGAACGACTGGAACTGGAGTCGGGCACGCATAATCTTAAGACAAAAATGACACCGCAGGTAAAACTGGACGTGCCGGTGATGTTCTCCGCCATGTCCTACGGGGCAGTCAGCCTCAACGTGCAGGAGTCGCTGGCCAGGGCGGCCAAGGAGATGGGCACGCTCTGGAACACCGGCGAGGGCGGTCTGCACCCAAGCCTCTATAAATACGGCGATAATACCATCGTACAGGTGGCCTCCGGTCGTTTCGGCGTGCATGCCGATTACCTGGATGCCGCCAGAATAGTAGAGATTAAAATAGGCCAGGGCGCCAAGCCGGGCATCGGCGGGCATTTGCCGGGTGAGAAGGTCAGCGCCGACGTTTCATTGACGCGCATGATTCCGGAAGGCACCGACGCTATATCGCCGGCGCCCCAGCATGATATTTATTCCATAGAAGACCTGGCGCAGCTTATCTCTGCGCTTAAAGAAGCCACGAATTACACCAAGCCGGTGTCGGTCAAGATAGCCGCCGTGCATAACGCCGCCGCTATCGCCAGCGGCATCGTCCGGGGCGGGGCGGATATTGTGGTCATCGACGGACTGCGCGGGGCAACCGGCGCGGCGCCCAAGGTCATCCGCGATAACGTGGGCATCCCCATTGAGCTGGCCCTTGCTTCGGTGGACACCCGCTTGAGGCAGGAGGGCATACGCCACAAGGCTTCCCTGGTTGTATCGGGGGGCATTCGCAGCAGCGGCGATGTGGCAAAGGCTATCGCCCTCGGCGCCGACGCCGTGAATATCGGGACGGCCGCGCTTATTTCGCTGGGCTGCCATGTCTGCCAGCAGTGCCATACCGGCAAGTGCGCCTGGGGCATCTGCACCACCGACC
>CAZRQP010000151.1:0-2569 GCA_964602315.1 uncultured Dehalococcoidaceae bacterium | reverse complement strand
GCGGATATTTACATTACACCCTATCTCAATGAAGCACAAATCACCTCCGGCACACTCGCCTACACCATAGGAGCGGGCAAGGCGGTGATTTCGACACCATATTGGTATGCGGAAGAAATGCTTGCTGAAGGACGGGGAGTGCTGGTGCCGTTTCGGGATCCGGCAGCGCTGGCCGATCAGGTGATTAACTTATTAGATAACGAGTCCGAGCGACATGCCATGCGCAAGCTGGCCTATGTGTTTGGGCGAGAGATGATCTGGCCGAAGGTAGCGAAACGTTATATGGAGAGTTTTGAAAGCGCACGAGCAAAACGCCGTCATTTTACTCACCCGGACTTCGCGGTTAAACCGCTGGACAAACGCCCGGGTGAATTGCCGCCTCTCAAGCTGGACCACTTGCATCATATGACGGACGAAACCGGCATCTTGCAACACGCTATTTTCACGGTGCCCAACTATCGCGAGGGCTACGCAATCGACGACAATGCCCGCGCGTTGATGGTGAGTGCTCTCCTGGAAGCCCTGGGTAACAAATCGGCCTTGGAACTAGGCTCCCGTTATCTCGCCTTTATTTGGTATGCCTTCAATACTGAAAACGGACGCTTCCGTAACTTTATGGATTACCAGCGCCACTGGCTGGAAGAAGGCGGTTCTGACGACAGCCATGGTCGCACATTGTGGGCGTTAGGCGCCGTGTTGGGCCGCTCGAACACACCGGCCTTGCACAGTATGGCAGGATGGATGTTCGAAAAGGCTCTGCCTGCTATTCTCAAAACAACCAGTCCTCGCGCTTGGGCTTTCGCGATCATGGGCATCCAGGAATACCTGCAGCGATTTGCCGGTGATAGCCGGGCAAACCATATCCGCGAGGAATTGTCCGGCCGACTGCTGAAGTTGTATCAAGGCCACAACTCAGATAAATGGCGCTGGTATGAAGACCGGCTGACCTATTGCAACGCCGCGTTGCCACATGCCTTGCTCCTATGTGGTCATGCGATACCCAATGCCGCCATGACCGAAGCCGGATTGGAGTCGCTGAGTTGGTTGGCCGATTTGCAACACGCAAAAACAGGGTACTTTGTTCCTATCGGCTCCAATGGTTTTTATCCGCAAGGTGGTAAGCGGGCCCTATTCGACCAACAGCCGGTGGAAGCACAGACGATGGTCTCCGCTTGTCTCGAAGCCTACCGGATCACGCTCGATAATCGATGGCAGAAGGAAGCCCGCCGCGTCTTTGAATGGTTTCTTGGGCGCAATAGCCTGAATTTGCCCGTATATGATCCGACGACTGGCGGTTGTCGAGACGGCCTGCATCCCGACCGCGTGAACGAGAATCAGGGCGCAGAATCGACACTGGCCTTTCTCCAGGCTCTGCTGGAACTGCGTCTGGCTGAGAATATTCTTATTACTCTGGAGGACCGAAACCAATGAATAACCGTCACCCTGAACTTTTCAAACGTCATGAACGCAATCCCATACTGACCGCGGCCGATTGGCCTTATCCGGCCAATAGCGTGTTCAACCCCGGTGCTACGTTGCTACATGACGGAACCACCCTACTGCTGTGCCGCGTCGAAGATCGGAGTGGGCTTTCGCACTTGTGCGCTGCCCGCTCCGCCAATGGTGTAGATGGCTGGGACATCGATACCCGGCCTACTCTTATGCCTGACCCGGAGCACTTCCCTGAAGAACTGTGGGGGATTGAAGACCCGCGCATTACCTATGTCCCTGAAATAAAAAAATATGCCGTCGTCTATACCGCCTTCTCCAGTAGCGGTCCAGGGGTGGCGCTTGCGCTCACAGAGGATTTCCATGCCTTCGAACGCTATGGCATGATTATGGCGCCGGAGGATAAGGATGCGGCCCTGTTTCCGCATCGAATTGGCGGCCATTGGGTGTTAATCCATCGCCCAGTCAGTGGGCAGGACTCACATATGTGGCTGTCCTACTCGCCGGACTTGCGGCACTGGGGTAGTCATAAAATAATGCTGAAAGCCAGACTGGGAGGATGGTGGGACGCGCATAAAATCGGACTTTCCTCTCCGCCTATCGAAACTACTAAAGGATGGCTGGTGATTTACCACGGTGTGCGACAAAACGTAGCAGGCTGTATTTACCGGCTCGGCCTCGCTTTGTTTGATTTGCACGCACCGGAGATTTGCCTCAAACGCAGCGACGAGTGGATATTTGGCCCTGAAGAACCTTACGAGCGGCGCGGGGATGTTGACAACGTCGTCTTTTCATGCGGCTACGCCATCGCCGCCGATGGCGACACGATTCACTTGTATTATGGCGCGGCTGATACGAGCATTGCCCTAGCCACCGGCAGTGTTAACGCCATTCTGGAGTGGCTTAAGTGATACCGATTATTGACCTGCCCCCATGAATGAGTCCAGTTAATGGTAGAATACGCAAAACAATAAGGTATTGAACGTTTCGTCAAAATGTTCAAATTATAAAAGTGGAGCACCAAAGCTTCCCTTAGAGATATTAGTTAGACATAATCACCACTGCACAAACATGGGCATGACCACGTGCGTGTAGTTCTCCGTTCCCACCGGGCGGATGA
>CAZRQP010000150.1:0-2572 GCA_964602315.1 uncultured Dehalococcoidaceae bacterium | reverse complement strand
ACTACCTGCCGGCCGTTATCGCCGCCGACCGCCTCTGCGACGAGTACGGCATCGACACGATTTCGGCGGGGGTGTCTATCGGCTGGGCGATGGAACTTTACGAAAAGGGCATTCTCACGAAAAAAGATACCGACGGACTCGACCTTAAGTTCGGCAACCACGCCGCCGTGATAGAGATGCTGCGGAAAATAGCCTACCAGGAGGGTCTGGGGGCGCTGCTGGGACAGGGCACGAAAAAGGCGGCGGCGAAAATAGGCAAGGGCACAGCGGACTATGCCATGCAGGTAAAGGGGCTGGAAATGCCGGCCTATGACATACGGGGCGCCAAGGCGCACGGCCTGAACTATGCCACTTCCTATACAGGGGCCGACCATAACCGTGGTTACGCCTTCCAAGAAATCTTCGATATCCCCATTCCTGAAAAGGTGGACCGTAACGCTATTAAAGGCAAGGGCAGGTTAACCAAGTGGAACCAGGACACCCGAGCCGTCACCTGTGACTGTGCGACGATGTGCTCTTTCCTCCTCGACATGGCGGTACCCGCAATAGCTTGCCAGAACAGCGCCGACCTAATAAACGCGGCGGCTGGCACAAATTTTACGTCGGCAGAAATCGAGAAAATCGGGGAAAGGCTCAACAACACCGCCCGCTTGTTCAACATTGCCGAGGGTTTCACGCGCAAGGACGATACCTTCCCCAAGCGGATACTAACGGAGCCCATCAAGGCTGGCGCTTCCAAAGGGCAACTAATCAGTCAGAAAGACCTTGATGAGATGCTGGACGAATATTACGCGGAGCGGGGCTGGGACAAGAACGGCAAGCCCACGCCCGCCAAGCTCAAAGAACTGGGCATCAAAACTCGATAATATGGCTGACTCTAATTTTATACTTCCTGGCTGGGTTGTACCTTCGAGGGCAGGATAATAAAAGTAATAATAGAAGTGACAAACAAGACGATAGCAGCACCAAGAAGCGCATAAGAAGAGCCGTAGGTGAATGCTTGGTTGGATTGATTAATAATTAGTTCTGATAGCTGTGGGGTGGGTACATTTTGAGCGACTATATGAGCTCCCTGAATGCTATTGCGAATCGCCTCAATAGCCTGTGCAGGGAGCTGGGCAGGCCATTCCACGGCGTTTATCTTGGCTAGATAGGTTGCATTCATTATCGTGCCCAATATAGCAACCCCCAGGGCAGCTCCTATTTGTCTGGTAGTGTTGTTTAAGGCCGAACCTATGCCAGACTGGCCAATGGGAACCGACCCCATGACAGAGTTGGTAGCCGGGCTCATGGTCATACCTATACCGAGGGAAGTTATAGACATCGCTATAACGATATTGGCATAGGTTACATCTACAGCCGCCACCAGATAAAAATAGAGGAAACCCACAGCGGCAATCATAATTCCCAGTCCAACGGTAATTTTTGTACCGATGCGATTAGCTACCTGCGCCGATAACGCAGCCGATATAAAGGATACGGCTGCCATCGGCAGAAGTCGTATACCGGCCTCAAAAGGAGTATAACCCTGCACGGACTGCAGGAATTGTCCCAAGAAGAAAAAGGCGCCCATCAATCCAAACGAAACCAGCGTTAATGCCACGTTAGCCCCGGTAAAGGACATGTTTTTAAAAAAATGCAGCGGCAACATAGCATTTTTTGACTTCAATTCCAGAATGATGAAACTACCTAAGAGCACTACAGCCGCCCCGAAAGCGTATAACACATGTGACGCTGCCCAGCCATCCATACCCGCCTGTATAATGGCATATACCAGTGCAAAGAACCCGGCGATGGACAGAAGCGCTCCGGGGAGGTCTAATTTACGCGGCTTGTCTGTCTTTGAGTTTTCAATATAGTAATAACCACCGATAAGCCCAATTAAAGCAACGGGCATATTAATATAGAAAACTGAACTCCAGTGGAAGCTATCAAGCAGCCATCCCCCGACTAGCGGTCCTATACCCATGCCCAGAGCAAATACCGCTGCCCAGAGGGCGATTGCCTGGGCGCGCTCCCTGGGTTCCCGAAAAGTAGCGGTCAGTATCGATAAGGTGGCCGGCAAAATTATGGCAGCACCGATACCCATCAAAGCCCGCATAGCTATAAGCATACCCGTAGAGCCGGATAACGCCGCACCGAGTGAAAAAAGAGTGAAAAATACCAGGCCTACCATGAGGGTCGGTTTGCGTCCGAGACGGTCACCCAGGTAGCCCATTGTAAGCAGCAGACCGGCAATAGATAATACATAGGCATCTACGATCCACTGTAGCTGGCTGGCGCTCGAACCGAGGTCGTTGGCGATAGACGGCAGTGCCAGGTTCAGCACCGTGTTATCAAGGGAAATAATCAGCAAAGAAACACCCATGAAAGCAAGCGCTATCCAGCGGTTACGATATCCTTTATCGGACACTTTCATAAAAGCTCCCAGAAAAGTAGATTATTTATTATTCACAAATAGAATGAACAGCTTTACATATGAAAACCCCCGCGTCCTACGGCTGCCAGAGGCGCTATGGCCAGCCAGAGAGTGATGTTTATCAGCATAGCCGTTACATAGCTAATGGCAGAG
>CAZRQP010000149.1:0-2657 GCA_964602315.1 uncultured Dehalococcoidaceae bacterium | reverse complement strand
ACTGGCCGCCGGCCAACTACAAACATGAACTGCAAAACAAAACGGCCCATTATATTGTCCTCTATGATGATACCAGGACAATCGATGTTCCCCCCGAACAGCCGGCGAAAAAAAGATTCAATATACTATCCCTGCTGATGCCCTGGGCAAGGCAAAAAACACCCGAAAGAGCGCCTTTGCCTCACGTGACCCGCCAGTATATCGTTGGTTTTTCCGGCATCTGGATGATAGCCGATGAAGCCCACCTGACCAATATTGCCGTACGGGAGCAATACCGGGGCAAAGGACTGGGGGAACTACTGGTTATAGCCACTATCGACCTTGCCGTTAGCTTTAAAGCCAGTTTTATGACGCTGGAAGTGAGGTCTTCGAACCTGGCGGCGCAGAGTCTTTATCAAAAATACGGTTTCACGCAGATGGGTGTCAGGCGCGGCTACTACCTGGACAACCGGGAGGACGCGATTATAATGTCCACCGAGAGCATCGGCAGCGAACCTTTCAAAAGGCTAATCGGCGAATTAAGAGAAGCCCTGAAGAAAAAATTGCCCGATATCAAGTTAACTTGATTTCCGGTAACATTTTTCAGAAATCGGGAAAATATCAATTATCTCGCTCTTTGACCCCATGTCGATTTATGTTAGAATTATCATCTAGGGGGGATTCGAGGTCAAGGAGGGCTAAGACGATGTCAGGACATTCAAAGTGGTCTAAGATAAAGCACCAGAAGGGTGCCGACGATGTTAAAAGGGGCAACCTCTTTACCAAGCTGACGAGGGAAATCATCATCGCGGCGAAAGAGGGCGGCGGCGACTCTGCCACAAACTTCCGTTTACGCCTGGCCGTCCAGAAGGCACGCGATAGCAATATGCCCATGGACAACATCGACAGGGCGATAAAAAAAGGCACCGGCGACCTCGCAGGGGGGAGCCTGATCGAGATAACGCTCGAAGGCTACGGGCCGAGCGGCACGGCGATACTGGTCAGCGCACTTTCAGATAACCGCAACCGCACCGTCCAGGAAGTAAGGAGCACCTTCACGCGCCACGGGGGCAGCCTGGGGGAAAGCGGCTGCGTATCCTGGATATTCGAGTCGCGGGGAGTGATTAATATCAACGCGGAAAATGTGGATGCCGACGAACTGGCGCTGACCGCCATTGACGCGGGAGCGGAAGACGTCCAGGTAGAAAGCGGATTTGTAGAAGTGATAACCAAGCCGGACGCGCTGGAAAAGGTGCGAGCCACGCTGGAGCAGCAAAAGGTTAAAATAGAGTCCAGCGAACTGCAGATGGTGCCGAAAACACTGGTCAAACTCGATGATAAGGCCGCCATGCAGGCACTCAAGCTGCTGGATAAGCTGGAAGAAATCGACGACGTGCAGAACGTTTACAGCAACGCCGACATCCCCGATTCCGTGCTTGAAGCCATGCAGGCCTCGTAAACCTTAAGAATATGAAATGAAGATACTTGGAATCGACCCGGGCACGATAGTGATGGGCTACGGCGTGGTCGAAAGTGATGGCGATGAGCTTAGCCCGGTTGATTTCGGGGCGATAAAGGTATCAGACAAAACTCAAATGGGCGAGAGACTCAATCGCCTTTACCATGAACTCCTCAAGGTCATCCAGCACCACAAACCCGATGCCGTCGCCGTGGAGCAGCCATTCGTCGCCAAGAACGTCAGGACGGCACTGGCAATCGGACGGGCGCAGGCAATTGCCATATTAGCTGCCGCGGAAAAGGGCGTGCCGAGCTTCGAGTACACCCCGGCGCAGGTCAAGCAGCGGGTATCCAACTACGGCGCGAGCAGCAAAGAACAGGTGCAGGAAATGGTGCGAATACTGCTCGGGCTGGCGGAAGTGCCGCAACCGAACGACGCCGCCGACGCTTTAGCGGTAGCTATCTGCCACGCGCAGGAGATACACATGAACGACCTGCTGACGAAACAGGGAGGACGATAATGATAGCCAGCCTCAACGGCAGGGTGGAGTCCATCGACAGCGACGCGGTGATTATCGATGTGGGAGGGGTAGGGTTCCGGGTGTACATGCCCACGTCATCGCTGGCGAACATCGGCGAACCGGGCGGCGAAGTAAAGGTCTATACACATACGCACGTGCGCGAGGACAACATCACGCTGTACGGCTTCCCAACAGCCGAGGAGCTATGGCTCTTCGAGGTGCTGCTGGGGGTAACGGGGCTGGGTCCGAAGCTGGCGCTGGCGATGCTTTCGTCGCTGACGCCCGACCAGATAAGGATGGCAATCGCAACGGGCAGCACGGATATGCTGGACATGATACCGGGCATCGGGAAGAAGGTGGCGAGTAGAATCATCCTCGAGCTTAAAGAGAAGATAGGGGCGGGACTGGCAGTGACGCCGACAGAGGAGACGAAGGAGAATCAAGACGTGCTGGCGGCGCTGACGGCGCTGGGGTATTCCCCCACAGAGGCGGTGAAGGCGGTGGCGAACCTGCCCGAAGACACCAAGATGAAGCTGGAGGAGAAGGTCAGGCTGGCTTTGCAGTACCTGGGGAGCAAGTGAACAGCAGGTAAGATACAAATCACAAGATACAAGCACCAAAGACCACCCCACCCAATAGTTACGATTCGTTTTGTAAAAAGGGCATTTTTAAAATTTTTTTATTTGTAGCTGCAACACC
>CAZRQP010000148.1:0-2684 GCA_964602315.1 uncultured Dehalococcoidaceae bacterium | reverse complement strand
GGACAGAAAATCGTCGGTCTTACCCGCCGCGGCAAGTACCTCTTCTTTCACTTGAGCGGCGGTAATGTGCTCGTCATGCACATGAAAATGACCGGCTCGCTCCTCGTAAACCCCACCGATACAAGGTTTACCCGCGCCGTACTCCACCTGGATAAAGGCATCGACGTCCATTTCTGGGACCCGCGCAAGTTCGGCAAATTGTGGCTGGAAAAACACTCCAATAATATTATCAACAAGCTTGGCCCGGAGCCGCTCGACCCCGGTTTCACGCCGGAAGCGCTGGCGGGCATTCTGCACGGACGTAAAGCGCCGGTCAAAGCTGTAATCCTCGACCAGTCGCATATCGCCGGCATAGGCAACATGTACGCTGATGAATCCCTCTTTATGGCTAAAATCCACCCCGAAAAACAGGCGGGTAAACTAACTAAAGCAGAAATAAAACGACTTCATACCGCTATTCGGTCGGTGATACTGAAAGCCCTGAATCTAAAAGGCGCCAGCGTCCGCAATTATATCCGGCCCGACGGCGCGCTCGGCACCGCCCACGATGAATTTAATGTGGCTCATGGCATGGGTAAAAAATGCCCCGTCTGCGGTACGGATATCAAACGCATTGTCGTAAGGGGCAGGGGCACTTATATCTGCCCCAGATGCCAGCCGGAATCCAGATATTAAAAATATGTTCTGCCAGGGTGATGCGCTTGAACATTCTTAAGCTAAGGCCTAAAATGTTGCTTAAGATGAGGGCTTAGATGAACTGGTTTCAGCGCCACCTAAACTTAACGGCATTAGCTATTGCTATCGGCAGTATTCTTATTTTTCTTTTACTAATTTGGATTAGCTTTGGTTTTGAGCAAGTCCGTATTCTGAAATTCATCGATCTTGGCTTCCCCGTTTTATTGCTTCTTGCCATTGTTACTATTATCTGGCTTCTGCTTACTGTTATTGGATACGGCTGGGTTTTATATAAAAAGAATCATAGCCCCTTCTTTTTACTGTTTTTCCTTCCTGCTTTTGTTGTTATTATCGGCTGTATTGTTTATAAGACATTTTATTTTTCAAATATAGATTTTGTTATGGATATCGTTTATGGTGTTAGCTATGAAATAGCCTACAGGAGTTACATCCCTCAAATCGCTCTTCCTACTGTTGCTACTTTTTTAATAGGGTGGGTCGTGCTTCTTGCATTGAATAACCGCAACAAGTCTATTCAAACCAATGATAATCAGAACATACCAACTAAAGTTTCACGTTTAAATTTACTACACGGTTTTTATAGTGCTAATACCAAGTTCAGATATACAATTATATATGGGGCTGTCTTTGTCATAATTATTTCAATCATTTCGTGCCTATTTATCCATTTCGGCTATCTTACATATCATTTGCCTGGGTCTGTCTTTTCAGAATTTCCAGAGGTGTCTTTTGAATATCCAGCCAGTCATTATGAGCCGATCTATTATCAATTCAATTATATTCACGGTGAAAATCGAACAGTCATGAAATTTATAGAATTTAGAAATGCTTTAACACATGGCATAAGTTCAGAAATAAGAATTTCATGTTCTAATCAAACAATATTGGATGCTGATGCCTACAAAGACTCGATTCTGGAACATTATAAAAATCCCGATGAATATCAAAGAGTTGAATATGTAAAAATAATGGTAGGTGATATTCCAGCATATCAATTATCTATATCAGTGGAAGAAGTTTTTAGTAATAAGATTGATTGGAATGATTTTGGTACTCATGTATATGTGTTTTTTAATCACAATGGCTATTCATGGGATATTACATGGGTTTCTTATAAAAGCGAAACCCTACAACCTCCACCCTTTTTCACCAACCTCTTGGAGACTTTCAAAATAGAATAATACCACTATTGACTCTCCCCTTACTGTAGGGTCTATACTTTGAAAAACAACTAGCCCCCTCACTTTATCCATAGAGAAGGGGGCCTTAGTGTTTGGAGCCTAGAGTTTTTTTTAATCGTCCCACAACCTGAACGGCGGGTACTCGTCCGTCATCAGGGCGGCGTAAGCCCCCACCCGGAAGACCCACCGGTTGAAGCCCAGTACCAGTTTGAAGATATCTTTAGGGTAACGCCCCACGAACAGCAGGTATATCGCCGCGAAAATAGCCAGTATGAATATTAGATTGGTGCCGCCGCTGGTCTGCCATTTATCAACCGTTACAATCTGGTCGCCCACCTGCCATGTCCAGGTCTCCGTCGGCGTGCTTCCCCAGTGGAACCCCATGCTCCATCCCCCGGAAATTATCCCCACGATAATATAATGCGGGATTGCCAGCAGCCACCACTTCACCAGCACCAGCCCCTTGGAAAACTTCTCCGGGTAGGGTATTTCTATATCGGCGGGGTAGTCCGGGTCGGGCTTAAGGCTGAAAGGAGGGTATTTGTCCGTCGCCAGCGCCCCGTAGCTGTAAAAAGCCACTCGCCAGCCCCACCGCAGCACCCCGGTGTTGAAATCGAACAGGCTTTTGGGGTATTTCCCCGTAAACAAAATGGCAAAAAACGCAATCACCCACACCACCACGAAAGCTGCTAGTAAAAAGGCCAGGATAATATAGTGCGGCAGTGCCAGCAGCCACTTAATCAGCCACCACCCCCGCTCCGGCGGCGCTGAAAGGTCTCCCCTTATATCTACCGGATACGCGCTCAT
>CAZRQP010000147.1:0-2686 GCA_964602315.1 uncultured Dehalococcoidaceae bacterium | reverse complement strand
CTGGGCGGTGGTCGGCCCGCTGACGATGAAGTTCTTCGCCGACCACGGGGCGACGGTTATCCGCATCGAGACGAGCCACCGTCCCTGCACGATGAGGTCGTCGGCGCCCTATAAAGACAACCAGCCCGGCCTGAACCGCGGCGGGTATTTTACCTATTACAACGGCAATATTTTAAGCTTCGCCATCAACATGAACCACCCCAAAGCCGCCGGAGTGACACGTAAATTAGTGGAATGGTGCGACGTTTTCATGGAAAACTACACCCCCGGCGTCATCGAGAAATGGGGGCTGGACTACGAAAGCCTGAAAAAGATTAAGCCGGATATTATTATGTTAAGACAGAGCGGCTACGGCTCGTGGGGGCCTTATAAAAACCTGCCGGCCTTCGGGATGGTGCTGGTGCCCATCGCGGGGCTGCCCAACTTTATCGGCTGGCCGGGTAAAGAGCCGCTGCCCGTCGGCGTTTCCGCTTATACCGACTGCATAAGTCCGCGCTTCGCCTCGGCGGCTTTAATCGCCGCCCTCGACCACCGCAACAAGACCGGCAAGGGACAGCTGATAGACGTGTCGCAGTTCGAAGCGGCCATCTCCTTTATCCTGCCCGGACTGCTGGAATACGTCGCCACCGGCGAAGAGCCGGAGAGAATCGGCAACTCATCTCCTTACGCCGCGCCTCACGGCGTCTATCCCTGCAAGGGCGACGACCGCTGGTGCGCCATAGCAGTAAGCACCGAGGAAGAATGGCAGATGTTCTGTCGCGAAATCGGCAGGCCGGAACTGATAAAAGACCCGCGCTTTAACACCCTGGAGAATAGAAAAAAGAACGAGGAAGCGCTTAACCGGCTGGTCGGCGAGTGGACGAAAGACCGGACTCCGGAAGACGTGATGGCCCGACTGCAAAAGGTCGGTGTGGCGGCGGGGGTTGTCCAGAACGCAGCCGATACTTACAAAGACCCGCAGTTGAGGAAGCGCAACATCTACTGGCCGATGCAGCACGCCGAGATGGGCGAGTTCACGTACCTGGGCGAGAGCTTCATGCTTTCTAAAACGCCGGCCAAGGCATACTCGCCGAGTCCCCTGCTGGGCGAGCACACGGAACAGGTCTGCACGGAGATGCTGGGCATGTCCGACCAGGAATTCGTAAGCCTGATGCAGGAAGGACTTTTTGAGTAAATAACAAGTAACAAGATACAAGTAACAAAAAGTGGAGGCCCACAATGTTAAAGTTTAAAAAAGCCGGAAAATTCGACGACGTAATATACGAGCGGAGCGGCTACGTCGCCCGCATCACGCTCAACGACCCCGAGACGATGAACACCGGGGTCAAGGACTTCTGGAAGGCTTTATCCGTGGTGGAGGAAGCTGACGATATCAAGGTGCTGATTATCAAGGGGGAGGGGCGCGCCTTAGCCGCCGGGGCCCCCCTGCATGAGGTCGGCTTCGTTTACGGGTGGAAAGATCCAAAGTCCGGCGAAAAATCCCCCAAGACGCCGATACGGCATCGCATCAAGTTCGATAGGAAGCTGTTTTACGAGTGCGCTATGAAGCTGCTCTTCTTCCCCAAGATAACCATCGTGCAGGCGCACGGCTTCCTGCTCGGGGCGTCCATGGACATGTACATGCTCTGCGACTTCATCGTGGGGGCGGAGGACTGCAAGTTCGGCGAAATCGAAGTACGACTGGGCATACCCCAGATGACCATCACCCCCATTATGATACTGCGGGTGGGGCTGACCAACGCCCTCGACATATGCCTGACGGGCAGAATGATGGACGGCAAGGAAGCCGCCCGCATCGGGCTGATTAACCGGGCGGTGCCGGCGGACAAGCTGGAGGCGGAGGTCAACCGCTACGCCGAGGGCTTCTCCAAGTTCCCCCTCGACGGCATTGCCATGGGCAAGACCTCCAAGCAGATGGTGTATGACATGATGGGCATCACCAGCGGCCTGTCCAACCACTTCCTGGCGCATACGATGGGCACTAACATCCACTTCGAGGAGGACGAGTTCAACTTCTTCAAGGCGCGGCGGGACATGGGGGTGAGGAAAGCGATACACGCGCGGAATAAGCTCTTCGAGCAACTGGATAAGTAAATTCCAGGAGGCAGGCTATGACATATCCTCTGGAAGGCATTAAAGTTTTAGATTTCAGCATCGCCGTGGCGGCGCCATTCGGGGCGGTCATGCTGGCCGACATGGGGGCGGAGGTTATCAAGGTGGAGCGGGTGCAGGGGGAAGCCCAGCGCCTGGGACTGCCCGCCGGCATGGACGATTATCTCGATACCAGCGAGGTGGAGAAACTGCCGGAAAAAGCCGACTGGATGGCGTTCAACCGCGGTAAAAAAGACCTCGCCATCGATATTAGGTCGGCAGAGGGCAAGGAAATCGTCCTGAAACTGGCTAAAGAGACCGATGTAGTTATCCAGAGCTTCCGTCCCGGCGTGGCGGAGAGGCTGGGCATCGGCTACGATGATTTATCCAAAATCAATCCTAAAATCATCTACTGCTCCTTTTCCGGCTACGGCGAGACTGGCCCCGTCGCTCATCGCGCCGGCGGGGACATGTGGAGCCAGGCAATGTCCGGCATAGTCAGCGTTATCGGTTACCCGGGCGGGGCGCCCCAGATGATACCCTTCCCCGCCTGCGACCACGCAGGGGGGATGCTGGTGGCTTACGCGGTAATGAC
>CAZRQP010000146.1:0-2732 GCA_964602315.1 uncultured Dehalococcoidaceae bacterium | reverse complement strand
TAAGCGCCCAGCGCCAGGGCTTCATTCCCCGATAGCAATTGCAGAGTTTTATCCATCATTATTCACGCAATACTTAATAAATCAGACAATATTATAACACAAAGCGTAACATAAATGCAAATATATTGTGCATCAATACATTTACACCTGTGTACGCTTATAAATTCTACCATACTTTATGGCGAGGGGACAATAATAAATGCCCCTTTGACAATTGCTTGCTCATTTGTTATATTACTAATTGAAAAACGTTTTCATTTAGAACCTGGATTATGATATATAGAGAGAAAATAACGGAACAGGAATTGCGCCGGGGCGGCTATAAACTGACACCCCAGCGACGCGCTATTATCGGCACTATCGCTGGTACTCAAGAACACCTGACCCCGGCAGCGATTTATGAGAGAGTCCACCGTAAAAATCCCTCTATCGGGCTGGTGACGGTTTATCGCACTATCGATATCCTGGCGGAACTCGACCTTATCTGCGAGACGCATGCCGGCGGCAACTGCCGCAGCTACCTTATGCGCCGGCCCTCCGGACACCACCACCATCTAATTTGCTCCGAATGTGGCAGGGTCGTGGATTTCACCGACTGCGGACTGGAAAAGCTGGAACGCCGGCTGGCAAAGGAGACCAACTTTAAAATCAACGGCCACCTGCTTGAGTTTATAGGGCAATGCCTCCAGTGCAGCCAAAAACAGAAGGAAAAGAATAGCTGATGTTAAAGCGTATCGGCGTCGAGTTGTTGCATCACATGCCGTTTACTGCGGGCGGGGCGGCTATCGGTATCGGGGCTATGGCTCTGGTTACTCTCCTGAATACCCCCAATGATGTTTCCGAGATGCTTTTTTACATCTTTCATCCCCTTCATGTGGTTTTCAGCGCTATGGTAACTACCGGCATCTACCGGAAGCATGAAAAACATAAGCTCTGGCTGGTGTTCATCATAGGGTACCTTGGCTCCGTGGGCATTGCCACCCTTAGCGATGCTGTTATCCCTTTCCTGGAGGGTAAAAGCATGCAGATTGACATGGAGTTCCACCTGCCCCTTATATCGACGGATGTAATGCCGTATTTCAATGTTCCCAAATGGATAATAGTCAATTCCGCCGCCGTAATCGGTATCGCTATAGGCTACTTCAGTTTTGCTACCCGAGTGCCGCACCTGGGGCACGTCCTGATAAGCACGTGGGCTTCATTATTCGGCTTCACTGCTTTCGGCACCGCCGATTGGCTGCCCCTGCTGCCGATTATCTTCGTTTTCCTCTTCCTGGCCGTCTGGCTTCCCTGCTGTGTCAGCGATATTGTCTTCCCCCTTTTGTGGGTCAAGGGAGAGCCGGCTCATCAGCATGCCAGCCATTGAGAAATAGCACGCTGTCCTTTATACTTACTGTGAGGTGAGGAATTTCTTAAAAATCCTGTCGGTAGCGTTGATATTGGCGGCGTTTGTCCTGCCGTCCGGCTGTAATGACACCCCCGTAGAAGACGGTTCCGCCAACAAAGCCGCTATTATCGACCAGCTTTATTTGCTTGAGCCTAACCCCGAACTCATCGCCGGGGCGAAAAGCGTCCTTGAATCTTATGGTTTTGAGGTGGATGTCTGGCAGGGGGACGATGTTACCGTTGATTTTTATTACAAGCTGCCGTCGCTCGGCTACAAGCTCATTGTTTTAAGGGTTCACTCCGGACTGCTGGTTTCTCTGGAAGGCGACCAGGTTATAACGCTGGATACCACCTACCTATTTACCGCGGAACCCTATTCCACGAATAAATATGTCGGCGACCAGCTTACGGATAAAGTGTCTTACGCCGCCATGGATTATGATTCTCCCTACGTTTTTGCCGTCAACTCCGAATATATAAAGAGCGCCGACGGTGAATTCAATAACACGGTTATCCTGGCGCTGGGTTGTGAAAGTTATAAGTACGATGACATGCCGACCGCTTTTATAGAAAAAGGTGCCTCGGCTTACGTCGGTTGGAACGAGGTTGTCACTCTGGGATATGTCGATGGTATGATATTAAACCTGCTGAACCATCTTTGCATCGATAACATGACTTTATCGCAAAGCCTTTCTTTGACTATGGAAGAAGTAGGGGCCGACCCGCTTTTCGGGGCTTTTCTTAAATATTATCCTGTGGAAAACGGCGACAGGACGTTAGCGGAGCTCATCAGGGAATATTAAATTGGTGGAACGGTATTATAATATCCCCGCCCGGCAGGTCCTGCGGGGACTTGAGTCCTCGCGCGACGGATTGACTTCTACTGAAGCTAAACTACGTTTGGCGCGTTACGGCCCCAATGTTTTAACGGGCAGGAAAAAGACCCCGCCCCTGGTGGTTTTCTTACAGCAGTTTCTTAGCCCCCTGATTTATGTGTTGCTGCTCGCCGGCGTTATCTCCATTATTGCCGGCCACCTTACGGACGCCCTTGTGGTATTCGGCGTGCTGCTGATTAATGCCGTCATCGGTTTTATGCAGGAAACGCGGGCGGAAAAAGCCATGGAAGCCCTTATCCGCATGGCGGCTCCCAAGGCGAGCGTCCGGCGCGATGGCGTGGCTAGAGATATCGCCGCACGCGATATCGTCCCCGGGGACATCATGCTTCTGGAAACCGGCGATAAAGTCCCCGCCGACGGCAGGTTGCTGGAAGTTGCTAATCTTAAGCTAAGCGAGGCAATCCTTACCGGAGAGTCTGTGCCGGTTGACAAACATGAGGTTGTTCTCAA
>CAZRQP010000145.1:0-2745 GCA_964602315.1 uncultured Dehalococcoidaceae bacterium | reverse complement strand
AAGGAGTAAAAGATGAAAGCCGACCATACTCTGGACTGCGTGGGTTTATATTGCCCCATGCCCATCGTCAAGACATCACAGAAAATGAAGGAGCTTAAGTCCGGTGAGGTGCTGGAGGTTGTTGCCGATGATAAAGGTATCAAGCAGGATATGCCGGCCTGGGCGCAGACCACCGGTAATGAGTTTCTTGGTGTGGAGGAGAGAGGCGGGGAGATAAAGGTTTACGTGAAGAAGAAGTAGTTACTTCAACAATTTTTATAAACAAAAAAAGGGGGCTTTTTATGGCCCCCTCTTATGTTTTAGACGCTAGTACTTTTTGTATTTACTGGTAATCGGCAGCCTTCTATCGCGCCCGAAGGCTCGGGGCGTTATTTTTACACCTGGCGGCGCCTGCCGACGTTTGTACTCGCTGGTATCCACGAGCCGCGCCGTTCGGCGGACGGTCTTTTCATCGGCGCCTGCCGCGATAATCTGCTCGATGCTTTTATCTTCCTCGACATATGCCGTTAAAACGGGGTCGAGCTCCTTGTAAGGTGGCAGAGAGTCCGTGTCCGCCTGGTTGGGCCTCAATTCGGCGGAGGGAGGCTTATTTATTACGGTAGCAGGTATTAGATTGCCGCCGGACTGTTTATTGCGGTATTCAGCGAGCTTATAGACCATCGTCTTGGGCACGTCTTTTATCACGGCAAAGCCGCCCGCCATGTCGCCGTACAAGGTTGTATAGCCGGTAGCGTACTCGCTTTTGTTACCGGTAGTGAGTACCAGCCAGCCGAACTTATTTGATATTCCCATCAATATATTACCCCGGATACGTGCCTGGATGTTCTCCTCTGCGGTGCCGGGTTCTGTTCCTTTGAAGGGTTGAGCCAGTGTATCCAGGAATGCCTGGAAAATTTGTTCGATGGGAACAGTAAGAAGCTTGATGCCGAGATTCTTCACAAGTAGCTTGGCGTCTGAAGTGCTGCCGCCTGATGAGTATCTGGATGGCATTGCCACTCCGATGACGTTGGTTTTTCCCAGCGCATCGACAGCGATGGCTGCCACCAGGCTTGAGTCTATACCGCCGGAAAGCCCGATCAATACCTTTTTAAAACCGTTTTTCAGGATATAGTCGCGCGTACCCAGCACCAATGCCTCGTAGATTTCTCCAGGCAGGTCATGCGTGGTGATATTCCGGGTGGGGAGAGGTGGTTTATCCGTGCCGAACGGGGCCTCGGAAGCTTTAGTCATTTCGACCGGCTGCCACCCATGTTCCTGCTGTTGCAGGAGACCCTGCCTCCAGCGCGGGTCGTGCAGTCGGGTGCGGAATACGTTCTCAACATCGAGGTCGGCTATTATCAGGTCTTCTTTAAACTGCTTGCCCCGGGCGATAAGCTGTCCCTTTTCGTCTATAATCAGGCTGTTGCCGTCGAATACCAGTTCGTCCTGTCCACCGACCAGGTTATTGAAGGCAAAAATGGCTACGTTATCCGCAGCCCTTGTGGCAATCATGCGTTTCCGTAGATTGGCTTTGCCGAAGTGGTAAGGCGAGGCGCTGATATTGATAATGACCTCGGCTCCGGAATACGCCTGGGCTGTTGCCGGCCCGGACTCGTACCAGATGTCTTCACAGATGTTGACGCCGACATTAACACCGGAGATGACGTAAACCGGGGTCTCGTTGCCCGCCCGGAAGTAGCGGTTTTCATCGAAAACACCGTAGTTGGGCAGGAACATTTTGTGGTAAACCCCGGCTAGCTTGCCGTCATGAATGATGGCGGCGGCATTGTAGATATCTTGGTTGGCGTCCACGAAGCCGACTACTAAGGTGATTCCTTTTGATGCCCGGACTATTTTTTCTAGGGAGTGCAGGTTATCGGTGATAAATTGCGGCTTAAAAAGGAGGTCTTCGGGCGGGTAGCCGCATACAGCAAGCTCGGGGAAGGTGAGTATATCCACGCCCGAAGATTTAGCTTTACCGATGGCTTGGGTGATTCTACGTACATTGCCGGTAAAATCACCCACGGTGACATTTATCTGCGCCATTCCGATACGAAGGCGGCGGGTTTCCGGCAACTTCATTGTTGGGCCTGACCTCTACCTACATTATCGGCAGTAAGTTATTCAATTCGTATTCGGTCACCTGGGTACGGTACTCGTGCCATTCTCTCTTCTTGTTTTCGATAAAGGACTTGAAAACATGTTCGCCGAGGGCTTCCCGCACCAGTGCGCTGGACTCGGTCAGGGCAATGGCCTCCGACAGGCTGCCCGGAAGTATGCCGATGTTGCGCTTTTCCCTCTCTTCAGCGGACATTTCATAAACGTTTTCTTCGGTGGGTGTGGGGATAGGTAGATTATTTTTAATACCGTCAAGTCCGGCGGCCAGCATCACACTGAAACAGAGATAGGGATTAGCAGCGGGGTCGGGCGACCTGAATTCGATGCGGGTGGCTTTTTCGCGACCGGGCCGGTATTCCGGCACGCGGATGAGGTCCGACCGGTTCCGCCGCGCCCAGGAGAGATATACCGGGGCTTCATAGCCCGGTACCAGACGTTTATAGGAGTTTACCCACTGGTTGCAGACGGACGTAATATCCGGGGCGTGCTTGAGCAGACCGGCGATATAGCCCTTGGCATCTTTAGAGAGTTGATATGAGTCCTTGGGGTCGAAGAAGGCGTTGCGCTCGCCCTTGAACAGCGACTGGTGCACATGCATGCCGCTGCCGTTGATGCCGAAAACCGGCTTGGGCATGAAGGTGGCATAGA
>CAZRQP010000144.1:0-2762 GCA_964602315.1 uncultured Dehalococcoidaceae bacterium | reverse complement strand
GCGCCGCGCTGTTTGCAGTAGTTCTGCTGGCTCTCCATGAAAACGGTGCAGCGCTCGCCTAGATCCAGCGGGTGTTTTGATACTAGCCCCAGCTTCCCGAATTCTTCCTTGATACTTATTCCCAGCTTTTCCGCTTGCTCTTCAAGGAAAGAGCCGGTGCCGGCGGCGCATACTTTATTCATCGCAAAGTCTATAATCGTGCCGTTTTGCAGGCTGATGTACTTGGCATCCTGCCCGCCTATTTCAAAAATGGTATCTGCTTCAGGGAAAACGAACGAAGCGGCTTTGGCATGGCTGGTAATCTCATTATGGATAACATCAGCCCCGAAGAACTCGCCGGTCATGTAACGTCCGGAGCCGGTGGACCCGGTGCCTTTGATAATTACGCTGTCTCCCAGTTCCTGACCGACCTCCAGAAGACCCCGCTTGACGGCCTCGATTGGCTGGCTGGCGGTCATCAGGTAGCGCCTCGCCAGTACCCTGTTATCTTTATCAATCAAGACTACGTTGGTGCTGATAGAGCCGATATCCACGCCGATGTAGGCTTCAATAGGTTTATCGGAATCCGGTTTTACTGACTCGATATCAATCGGGTAATCATCGCCTTGCAGCGGGGGCAGCGTAACAAAATCGAATTTGCGACTGGTAATATAATCTTTTAAGATTTGGATAGTATTTTGCGGTAATGTGCCATTCTCGCTGGCCAGTGCCGCCCCGGCAGCCCCGAGGACGGCAAAGTGTTGGGGGATGATCAAGTCATTTTCTTCCAGTTCCAGTACTTCCAGCAGGGCCCGCCGGATGCCTTTATTAGCTGCCACGCCTCCCTGGAAGGAGATAGGCTTGCAGAGGTCACGGCCCCGGATGACCTGTCCTTTATAGTTACGTATCATCGCAAAGCATAACCCGGCTACAATGTCATGGACCGGAGTGCCCACTTGCTGCAGGTGTATCATGTCGCTCTTGGCGAATACGCTGCAGCGGCCAGCCACGCGGGGGGGGTGTTCCGACTTCAAAGCAACGTCACCGAACTGCTCGATAGGGATACCCATGCGCGAGGCCTGCTGGTCGAGGAAGGAGCCGGTGCCGGCTGCACATGCCCCGTTAAGGGCAAAGTCGCTTACTTTGGGCAGTTTCTCACCGGGCTCTTTTTGCAGGACGATGAGCTTGGAGTCTTCGCCGCCTATTTCAAGTACCGTTTCTACTTCGGGGTGAAAATGGGCGGCTCCTGCACCCTGGGCTGTAATTTCGTTTACGAACGGTATATCTAGTAGGGACGCGATAAGCTGCCCTCCCGTGCCGGTGGCAGCCGCCGCTTTGAATCGTGCTGGCGGGTATTTTGCCAGTAACTCCTCTAAAATAGCCAGGATGGTTTCGATGGGCTGTCCTTTAGTGCGGACATATCTCGATTCGATGATATTGCTATCATCATCAAGGACTACTGCTTTAGCGGTTACCGAGCCTATATCAATACCGAGTTTCATATTATAGCTTTTAGAATGAATTATATGTAAAAAACTAGTGTACTGCTATATATTATAGTCTTATGGAAAATGTGTGTAAACTAGAGAGTGGTTTTGGAAGTGAGGGGGAAGCCGTAATGCCCCTTGTCAGCTTCCCCCACATTTGAGGGAGGAGGGGGAAAATGTTTTGCAGGATTTACATCCTGCTTCCGAAATTCTAAGACTCTCCGGCAATATAGATATCGTACAAAATACCTAAATTCGTTGGTTTATCAGGCAAATACGGGAACGCCAAATCCGAAGTTTCAGATATAGAGGGACTATTAAGGGGTTTTATTGAAGGGAAAAATACAAGTCTAAGAGGATGCTCAATGTCCTGGTTACATTAATCAGTTTTGTCGTTTCGGTCTTGGAGCCGGACGCGGTATTAAGCCGCTTTTCGAGTTCGTCAACTAGGTTGGTTATTATTTTGCGGAGGTCTTCGGTGTCGTTTTTGTTTTTAAGGGCTGTAACCTGTGTTATTACTTCCGGCGAAGCTACATCCTTGAGTTGACTCAAAGCCATGGATAGATTCAGGTCTTTCAGTCCCTGCAGGACACCCTTGACCTTTTTCCCTTGTTCCTGTCTATGGCGTTCCTGTTTGTCGTGCTCTTTCTGCTGCCGGGTAAATTGTTGCGAAAGACGCATCAACTCATCGATGCCGCTCTCTTCTTCTTCTGGCATTTTTTGCTACCTTGATGACATGGCTGGGGAGGAAGGAGTTGAACCTTCACTTACGGATTCAGAGTCCGCTGTCCTACCATTAGACGACTCCCCAATACATATAAAATTATATCATGTAGTATTATCCGAGACAATAATTATGTATTCTATTGACACTATACGTGTGACGGAGCTATTGTTATAAAAAAGGGGGCTTCCCGTGCCGGATATCGCTGAACTTCAAAAAATACTCGGCGTCTCTTTCAAACAGCCTGCCTTGCTGGAGCAGGCAATTGTCCATAGTTCATATATTAATGAAAATCCCGCTTATAATTTGGGTCATAACGAGAGAATGGAGTTCCTCGGCGATGCCGTCTTGAGTTTCATCGTTGCTGATAAACTATATCGGGAATTCCCGGATTTTAGTGAAGGCAGGATGACCAGGCTGCGTGCGGTCCTGGTGCGTGGCGATACCCTGGCTAAAATCGCCAGGAATATCAAGCTGGGCAATTTTCTTTTAATGGGCAAGGGAGAAGAATCCAGCGGGGGGCGTAATAAAGCAGCCAACCTTGCCGGAGCGCTGGAAGCGGTAATAGCTGC
>CAZRQP010000143.1:0-2846 GCA_964602315.1 uncultured Dehalococcoidaceae bacterium | reverse complement strand
AGTTCGGACGTTGCCTCCGAGTCCAGCTCCACCGTCACCGTTTCCTTAAGCGGGTTGTTCCCCACCACTGTCGCCTCCCCCATCTTAGTGGAGACACGCTGGCCGACCTTGGGCATTTTTTCCTTCATGGCTTTATACTGCTCGCCCTCGAAAGCGAGGCAGCACATAAGTCGTCCGCAGGCACCGGAGATTTTCATCGGATTAAGCGGCAGGTTCTGCTCCTTGGCCATCTTGATGGAGACCGGCGTGAACTCCGTCAGGAAGTTGCGACAGCACAGCTCGCGACCGCACCGGCCGTAGCTACCCAGCAGCTTGGCTTCGTCACGACTGCCCACCTGCCGCAGCTCCACCCTTATCTTGAACCTGCCGGACAGACGGCGCACCAACTCCCGGAAGTCAACCCTTTCCTCGGCGCTGAAGAGGAAGGTCAGCCGGCTGCTGTCCAGCGAGTATTCCGCCGAGAGCAGCTTCATCGGCAGGTTGAGCTCCTCAATCATCTTAGCGCACTCGACTAAAGCCTCTTCCGCCTTCACGTTAAGCTCCTCTTCCTTGTCGATATCCCCCTGATCTGCCTTGCGCACGACCGGCGACAGCGATTCGCCCGTATCGTTGGCCTCTATCTGACCCGGTTCGATGACGACATGCCCCAGCTCCATGCCGCGGCTGGTTTTCACCACTGCGCGGTCTTTGACCTGGAGCGAGATGTCGCCCGCGTCGAAGTAATAAATCTTGCCCGCTTTCCTAAAGCGTATTCCTACGATATTTGCCATATCTTATGCCTCCCGACTATATCGGGAGAGCTTTCGCCTCCTCTCCGGGTATATCTAGCATCAGCACTTCCAGGGCCAGCCGCTGGTTCACGTTCTGCTTGAGCTGCAGCCCCGCCGAGGCGATGCTCTGTATAAATTCTCTTATGCTTGATAAACTATAATTCCCGGACATTCCGACCAGTTCTTCCTTGCGGTCGGTGTTCGTTATCATTTCCGCACGGTCCAGCTTGACCAGCAGCATATCATGCCACAAGTCCTGCCACCTGTCGAGCGTGTCGTAAACGGCCTGCCGGTTTTGCGTGAATCCCGTCGCCAGCCTGAAGGCGTAAGCGAAACGCTCTTCATAATCACCCTTGATGATGCTTATTATCTGGTCGAGCTCATTATCCCGCTGCTCCATTATCTTGGGGTCGCCGGCGGCGGTAATCGCCCAGCCAGGGCAGCCGTGAGAAAGCCCCGCCAGCAGCCTGGCCTGCTCTGCATCGGTATTTATTTTTTCTGTCAGCGCCTGCGTTTCCGCCGCGACGGACATCGGCTGCAGCTCGATGCGCTGGCAGCGCGAGACGATAGTCTGTAACAGCCTGTTTTCATCGGCGGCCAGCAGGATAAAGGTCACGTTGTCCTCCGGCTCCTCCAGCGTTTTCAGCAGGCGGTTGGCTGCCCCTATGGAAAGCAGCTCCGCCCCGTCGATGATAAAGACCTTATTTTTGCCCTCGAAGGGCGGCAGGCTGGCGTCGTGCAAAATCCCATCGATTTGTACGTTGCGGATCATCTTGCGTTCGGCGTCCTCGTCCTGGTTGTAGTCCAGCCCGATAACCTGTACATCGCTGTGACTGCCGGCGGCTATCTTACGGCACGAATCGCATTCGAGGCAGGGTCTATCATCAGATTCACAATTCAAAGCCTGCGCCAGGTTCAATGCCAGCGTCATTTTGCCGATATGCGGCGGACCGATGAATAGATAAGCGTGAGAAAGTCCGCCCGACTCCAGGCCGTGCTTGAACAGGGTTAAAGCCCGCTCCTGTCCGATTATATTCCACATTAATGATTAATGACCAATAACCAAGATACAATAACCAAAATTTGGAATTTGTATCTTGTAATTTGGTTATTCCCCCTTGTCTCTTCTCATGAGGTCTTCCAGCGTTTCCCGTCGCCGAATAAGCCGCGCCTTACCGTCTTTCACAAAGACAATGGCCGGGCGTAGGGCGGCGTTATAGTTGCTGGACATCGGCACGCAGTAGGCGCCGCTGCCGGCTATCGCCAGTATATCGCCCGTCTTGAGCTCGGGCAGCTTGATTTCCTTTATTAAAACGTCGCCCGCCTCGCAGTACTTACCGCTGATGGTGACCTTTTTGGTGTCCTTATCGGCAGGTCGGCTGGCGACCAGGGCTTCCTGCACGGCGCCGTACATCGGCTGGCGGATGTTATCGCCCATCCCACCGTCCACCGAGACGTACGTACGTACGCCCGGGATTTGCTTGATTACGCCGACCGTGTAAAGCGCCACGCCGGCCTGGGCGACGATTTTACGTCCCGGCTCAATCATCAATTTCGGTGTTTCCAGTTCGAGCTCGCGGCACATGGAGTTTAAGTGCTCGATAATTGCCTCCGCGAATGACGCAACGGTCGGCGGCACGGCATCTACGGTGTACTGTGCGCCGAACCCCCCACCGATACTCAAGAGATTCAGTTTAAACTTGTATTTCTGCTTGATATCAGCGGCATACGACAGCACCTCTTCCAGCGAGTTCAAATAAGGCTCGTACTCGAAGAGCCCAGAGCCGATGTGAAAGTGAAGTCCGTCCACATTGAGGTTATATTCCACCAGCGCCGCCTTCACCGCTTCATCCCAGTCGGCCTTGGGCAGTCCGAATTTGGAGTCGGCGATACCGGTGGTGTTGTATCGATGGGTATGCGGGTCAACGCCCGGGTTCAGGCGTAAAAGGATATCGACCTTATGCTTGTCGTTGATATTACTAAGCATGTTAAGCTCCGGTAAGTTGTCCACCACGATGTGCCCGATGCCTTCCCGCACCGCCAGTTCCAGTTCCTCCCTGGACTTGTTATTGCCGG
>CAZRQP010000142.1:0-2874 GCA_964602315.1 uncultured Dehalococcoidaceae bacterium | reverse complement strand
CTGTAACGTTTCGTTCCATTTACTTTACCTCCTAATTATATCAAATTATCTTCACATATTCGTGTATCATATGATATATCAAAATTAGGTCTAAAGATATAGCACTTTATGCTTATAGCATATAAGTATATCTTTCAGAACAGCGAAATGTCAAAGGCTCTGCCAATTCAATTTGATTGTAAAAATGCATTATATCTCTTATTATTTAATCGGATTGACCAGCCATGATAGATGATAAAAATACATCAGGCAATATTACGTTCCTGGGGACCGCCGGCGCCCGTTTCATGGTCAGCCGGCAGCTAGCCGCCTCCGGCGGAATCTGGCTGGACCTCGACGGCACCCAGATACTGCTCGACCCCGGCCCGGGCAGCATTGTGCAGACCACCAAACGAAAATTAAATGCCGAGAAACTCGATGCCATAATACTTTCTCACCGGCACCTGGACCACTCGGCGGATGTCAATGTAATGGTCGAGGCCATGACCAACGGAGGCTTTAACCCTCACGGACGGTTTTACGCCCCCGCCGACGCCCTGGACGGCGAGCCGGTCATTTATTCATATCTTAAAAAATACCTTGAAGGCGTGGTGGTTTTAAAAGAAGGCGGCACATATTCTTTAGGCAACGTATCTTTTTCCACGCCGGTACGCCATAAGCATCCGGTGGAGACCTACGGCATGGTATTCCGGTGGCAGGGGCACAGTTTTGCCTATATAACGGATACGCTCTACTTTGATGACCTGAATAAACACTACGCCGATAGCGAGCTTCTGATAATCAACCTGGTATTAACTGAGCCGCGCCCGCCTGTGGAGCATTTGTCTATACCTGATGCCGCTAGGATTATCGCGTCAATCAGGCCCAAGGCAGCTATCTTGAGCCACTATGGGATGCATGTCTGGCAGGCAAAGCCCTGGAAAATCGCCGAAGAGCTTACTCAGCAGACGGGGGTAAAGGTAATCGCCGCGCGGGACGGCATGAAGTTCGACCTCGCACAACTGGAGGAGGGAAAGTAATATCGTGGATACACAGCAGTTCGAGCAGCTGGTGGCCCGGGCAATCGAAAGCATGCCCGAGGATATTCGCGAGAGGCTGGAGAACGTTGACATCGTAGTCGCCGATGAGCCCACCCGAGAGCAGCTTCAAAGCACGGGTTTAAGCAGGAATGAAACGCTGCTCGGACTTTATGAAGGCGTGCCGCTGCCCAATCGGACACAAGGATACAGCTATGTCATGCCGGATAAAATAACGATTTTCCAGAGACCAATCGAGGCCTCATGTAAAAACGAATCTCAAATAACGTCCAAGATACAGCGGGTCGTCCGCCACGAGATAGCCCACCATTTCGGCATCGACGACGACAGGCTTGAAGAACTGGGACGGTACTAGGCTACGCCAGGCTTTTCACCATGTAGTCGCCCTGCGAGGCGTAGTCGGAGCCAACGCGATAATATTCTTTAGCGCCCGTACCGCTTAAGATAACCATTCGACCGGCACTGAACTCTTCTCTGGCAATCCTTTCCGCCTCACGCAACAATGACCTGCCCAGTCCCTTGTGCTGCGCCGCGCCAGCGTTCTTTTCGCTAAGCGGCACCTCCGGCCCGAAGATATGCAGCTCCCGGACGATTGCCTCGCTGCCATTTATCTCCCCACTCAACGCGGGAACAGGCTCCGATTGTATGCGGAGGCGCAGCAGGCCGAAAAGCGTTTCCTTATCGTCCTCGAAGGACAGGAATACCTCCTTGCCCCCCGCCGCTTCATAGTCCAGCCTAGTCAGGTGCGGCTCGCCGGTCTCCCACCCGGCATAAGTGCGGTGGCCGTACTCGCGACAGCGTATGCAGCGGCACTCGATGCCCTGCCGCTTCATGCGTTCTCTGACGATATCCCGGAGCGAGTCCTTGAGCCCGCCGACGATGTACTTGGAGGGGATATCGCGCAGCACCCGGGAAATCCGTACATACTTCGGCACCAGACTTTTTATATTGACAATGAGATTTATCATGACCTCGTCATCATAAGGCTGGTAGCGACCTTCTTTGTACCACTGTTCAAGATCCGTACCCTCCACTACCATGGTCGGGTACAGCTTAAGTCCGTCCGGCTTGAACCGTTCATCTGTAAAAAGCTGCTCCGACATTTCCAGGTCCTTTTCCGGCGTCGAGCCGGGCAGTCCCGGCATCCAGTGATAATAGACCTTGAAGCCATACTTGCGCAGCAACGCCGTGGCTTTCACCACTTCCGCGACGCCGTGGTCGCGCCGCACCAGCCGGAAAACATCATCGTCTAGTGTCTGTACCCCCAACTCCACCCGCGTCGTGCCGAATTCCAGCATCCGCATTATTTCTTTTTTCCCGCACCAATCGGGCCGTGTCTCGATGCAGAGTCCGGTGCAGCGGTTGGGAGCGGTCTCGTTAAGGCGCTTGGCTTCCTCCAGCGAGGCGGAGGCGACACCGTTAAGACCGTCGTAGCATTCTTTGATAAAGCGGTACTGGTAATCGACCAGCTGGGCGAGAAAAGTGCCGCCCATGACAATCAGCTCGATTTTATCCGTAGGATGCCCCATTTCAGTGAATGTGCCGATTCTGGCTTCGACCTGCCGCCGGGCATCGTAGTCGAATCGCTTAGCACGCAGCACCGCCGGCGACTCCGGGGTATAGCTCTGGGGGGCGTCTTCATAGGTGGGGCAGTAAAGGCAGCGGCCGGGGCATTTCATGGGCGCGGTCATCACCGCCAGCGGCGTCACGCCGGAGATAGTCCTTGCAAATTTCTTTATCTTAGCCATACTATTAACTATACTAAGTTTAGCAGATAGGCGCTTATGTCAACAACGCGTGATACTTACAACCTTATAGCGGCGTCCAGATATAATTT
>CAZRQP010000141.1:0-2910 GCA_964602315.1 uncultured Dehalococcoidaceae bacterium | reverse complement strand
GTAAAACCCGAAGAAGCGGTCGTAGGGCTGGGTGTTGGCGTCCATGATTTTTTGCTCTTTGGGCCCGCCGGGCAGCAGCCACATGTTCTCGCAGCCGAACTCCGCCCCCTGGACGGTTTCCTCGTCGATGTAAACGACACGCTTGGTCGTCTTGGCATCGGGGTGCATATAAGCGGGATACTTGTAGCCGGGTTTATCCTTGGTCACGAACAGTTTTTCGTATTTTCTCGCCATCAGCGTTTCCTTTCTTTCTTAAGATAATCCGTTTCTAGACGTACTCTCCGCCGGGACCGATGGTGTAATGGAAGAAGGGTTTATCCATGCGAAGGATTTTTAGCGGGCAGTGAGTGACGTTAGCCGGGATATAGACGCAGAAGCTCTTGGTGAAGACGTATTTCTCGTCTTCTATCCAGAATTCTACCTCACCGTTGAGCTCTTCAGGGTGCTCCATATCCGTCCCGAAGAAGGATAGCAGTTCCGGGAAGGGGTGGGCATGAGGGGGAACGCCCTGTCCGCCGGGCTTTTTTGCCATTTCTTCCATTTGCTCTTTAGTTAGTACCGGGCGTGGTCGCTGGTTGGGATAAGTTTGCGGCCATTGCCAGACCATCTCCGAGTAGAATGAGCCGGGGATGACTTTAGCGTCCGTCCAGACCACGTGTTCCAGTCCGCGGTGATAACCTTCCCATAACCCGTCGCCAATCATATCTCGCTCCCATTCTCTGTAAGGAGGCAGGGGGATGTTTGGCTTGAGTTCCGTGCAGATGTATTTTCCGTACTTTGTTTCTGCCATTTGCTGGTTCCTTTCTCAATAAACTTGAATTGATCTCTGCCTCTATTATAACAGGGATAGCATACTATTTTGAATCCGGGTCGCGACCCGGCATTGCTTTGGCGAAGTCGCCGCAGCCGAGCATGATGGTCATTTCAATGTGCGGGCGGGTGACTTTTTTCCACTTCAGTGGTCCGTGTTTCGTTCCCTTGGGTAAAAAAAGCGCCGTTGTTCTGTCGAAAGTGAGGGGCTGCCCTTCGACCTCTATGCTCATTTCCCCGCCCAGCGCCTCGGGGTCGTTGGGGTCGCTGCCGATGTGCATAACGATTTCATCAAAATTGTGCGCATGCTCAAAAACGTAAGGGTTTGGGGTGGGTACGTCGTAAATCCAGCTAACTTCCACGTAGGTGTTGCTGCCGGGCACTAAAGCGTTGCTCATGTAGGTCATGGAGGGAATCTGATGGCCCTTATGCTTGCCCACCGCCTGCGCCCCGACCTCATACACGGGTTTCCTGACGAGTAACTGATTATAGTCCATCTTAGGCATTGTAAATCATGCTCCTTTCAGGATAATGCTTGGGGATTGAAACTAAGGATAACGTTTATTGACTGATTTTATAACCATTTAAAGAAGAGTGTCAATTTGTCTAGTCTTCTGTCCGTCTTGGCCTATACTGCACGGCCTCGGCGACGTGGTTAGCTTTGATGGTATCGCAGCTATCGAGGTCGGCGATGGTCAGCGCCAGTTTCAGAATGCGGTGGAAGGCACGGGCGGAGAGATAAAGCTGTTTCATGGCGGCCTGTAATAAGCTCTGGGCGGAGTCTTCCACGTGGCAGAACTCCCGTATCTCGGCGGGCGTCATCTCTGTGTTGCTGGTCAGCCTGGTGCCGCTGAAGCGCTTGAGCTGGCGTTCGCGGGCGGCGGTAACCCTCGCCTGCACCTTCTCCGATGTCTCGCCAAGCCTTTTGTCCGTCAGCTTCTCGTAGTCGATATGCGGCACCTCGACGAATATATCCACCCTGTCGATAAACGGCCCGCTGATGCGTCTCTGGTAGCGTGACACGAGGCTCTGCGGGCAGGTGCACTTGCGGAAGGGATCGCCGTAATACCCGCAGGGACAGGGGTTCATCGCCCCCACCAGCATGAAGCTGGAGGGAAAGGTGACCCTCCCCTGGGCGCGGGAGATAGTGACCACTTTGTCTTCTAAAGGCTGGCGCAGCACCTCCAGCAGAGAGTGCCCGAACTCCGGCAGCTCATCGAGGAAGAGGATGCCTTTATGGCTCAAGCTGATTTCGCCTGGCTTGGGCCAGTGTCCTCCGCCCACCAGCCCCGCGTTGGAAATCGTATAGTGGGGGGAGCGGAAGGGCCGCTGCCTTATCACTGGAGTGTCTGCCGGTAAAAGCCCGCTGACGCTGTATATCTTGGTGACCTCCAGGGCTTCTTCGTTGGTCATGGGGGGTAAAATGGAGGGCAGGGCGCGCGCAAGCAGTGTCTTGCCGCTGCCCGGCGGCCCGCTCATAATCACATTGTGCCCTCCCGCGGCGGCTACCTCCAGGGCGCGCTTGACGTGTTCCTGGCCCTTGATGTCGGAAAGGTCGGTGTAATTTATCAGCGGCGCGACTGCGAAGATATTGCCGTCGTTTTTGAATGGCGGAATAACGGCTTCGCCGCGCAGGTGACTGACCAGACTCGCCAGCGAGGCGCTGGGGATGATGTTGATGCCTTCTATCAATGCTGCCTCTTTGGCGTCTGCCTCGGGCACGATGACATTGGGGATGCCCTCGCCTTTAGCCAGGGCGACCAGCGGCAGGATGCCGTTGGTGTGGCGCAGGCCGCCGTCCAGCGAAAGCTCGCCGAGGAACATGGTGTCGCCGACGTCGGCGCTGACCTGCTCTGAACTCAAGAGGATGCCGATGGCGATGGAAAGGTCGTAAGCGGGCCCGGCTTTCTTGAGGTCGGCCGGCGCCAGGTTGACCACGATGCGTGTCCCGGGAAAACTGCTCCCGGAATTGCGTATGGCGGAGCGCACGCGCTCGCTGGATTCCTCCACAGCGGCGTCCGGCAGTCCCACGATGATGGTCTTGGGCAGGCCGGGCAGGATATCCACCTCCACCTCCACCAGCGCGCCGTCCAGCCCGAC
>CAZRQP010000140.1:0-2911 GCA_964602315.1 uncultured Dehalococcoidaceae bacterium | reverse complement strand
ATGCCGACCTGCCGCTCCACGCTCTTGAGTCCGCCGCGCAGGTTTTTACTCCAGCAATCGTACATGAGGTCGCGGTGGTGAAACTTCTGCGCCAGATTTATACCGAACTGGGAATGAATGAAGGGAAGGTCGAAGCGGCTACCATTATAGCTGTAGATGATATCCACGCCTTCAAGGGCTTCCAAGATAGCTTCGGCGGTAATATCACTCCCGACGAACTGGACGAATTCAGACTGTTCGCCGCGGCATAGATAGATGCCGACGACGGTGATTTCACTGGCGCCATAAATGAGGCCGGTGGTCTCGATATCAATATAAGCTTCGGTTATGGACATGAGCACAACCGCTTAAGGCGGGTATTCGGCGCAAATGGAGCGGAAGAGGTCGGTGCTTAAGTAGCGGTCGCCGCGGTCGGGCAAAATAACAACGATATTGCCTTTCTTCATCTTTTTAGCGACTTCCAGAGCACCGACGACGGCAGCACCGCTGGACATACCGGTGAAAAGTCCTTCCCGAACGGCCATCAGCCGTGTGGTCTCAAAGGCAGTATCGTCCTCGACAGTAAGTTTTTCATCGTAGATTTCAGGATTGAAGATACCGGGGACAACATTCTCGTGCATATTCTTAAGCCCCTGAATGGTATGCCCGAGAGTAGGTTCAACAGCAACGATTTTGATACCCGGCACTTTTTCCCGAAGATACCTGCCGGTACCCATCAAGGTACCCGTCGTGCCGATGGCGCAAATAAAAACGTCGATTTTGCCCTTCATCTGCTCGAAAATCTCGGGGCCGGTGGTCTCGTAATGAGAGAGGACATTATTGGGGTTATCGAACTGGTTGGGCATATAGTACTTGTCGGGCTCGTTTTTCAGGGCCTCCCAAGCGCAGCGGATGGAGCCATCGATACCCTCCCTGGCGGGCGTGAGCACAACCTCGGCGCCGAAAGCCTGGAGGATGAGCTGTCTTTCGACGCTGACGCGTTCCGGCATGAAAAGCTTGACCTTATAGCCTTTAGCGGCGCCAATCATAGCGATAGCGATGCCGGTATTGCCGGAGGTGGGCTCAATGATAGTCTTTTCTCTGGTCAGTTCACCGGACTTTTCCGCCATCGTGATCATATAAAAGGCTGGGCGGTCTTTAACGGAGCCGCTGGGGTTGCTGCCTTCAAGCTTGGCATAGATTTTAACGCCGGCGACCCCATTAAGATTAGTCATCTGCACCAGCGGGGTTTTGCCGATAGCGCTAAGGACGTTAATATTGCCGTTTTTCATGTGAATTTGCCTCATAGAAATTATATCACTTTAAAGGCAGGTCAATCATCAATGCCGGGGACAGGGAAGCGGCGGCATATTTCCGCCACCTGCTGCCTGACTTCTTCAATTACTTTCTCTTTATCGATATTCCTGATGACTTTTACAATAAGGTCAGCAATCTGCTGCATTTCTTCTTTACTAAAGCCGCGGGCGGTGGCCGCAGGAGTGCCCAGCCTGATACCGCTGGTCACAGCCGGAGGCCGGGTATCGAAAGGAATGGTGTTTTTGTTAGTGATGATACCGGCGGCATCAAGGGCTTTTTCCGCCTGCTTGCCGGTAACGCCGAAAGCAGAAAGGTCGACGAGGACAAGGTGGTTATCCGTCCCGCCGGAGACGAGGCGGAGCCCCTGCTTTTGCAGTTGGGCGGCTAAAGCGCGGGCATTTTCCAGAATCGCCTTCTGATAGTCAACAAATGACGGCTGCATTGCCTCGAAGAGGGCAACCGCCTTGCCGGCGACGGCGTGCATCAGGGGCTTGCCCTGCGCTTCCGGGAACACCGCGGAGTCGATAGCCTTTGCATATTCCTTCTTACAGAGTATCAGACCGCCGCTGGTACCGCGCAGGGTCTTGTGCGTGGTGGTGGTGACGACATCTGCATAGGGAACGGGGGTGGGGTGCAGACCGGCGGCGACCAACCCACATATGTGGGCCATGTCAACCATCAGTTTGGCGCCAACGGAGTCGGCAATCCTGCGGAACCTCTCGAAGTCGATAATGCGGGAGTAGGCGGTGTATCCGGCGAGGATTACCTTAGGCTTGTGCTCTTTGGCCAGTTTTTCTACTTCCGGGAAGTCGATACGCTCCGTCTCACGGTTGACATGATAATGGACGAATTTATACGACCGACCCGAAAAGGTAACCGGCGAGCCGTGAGTAAGGTGGCCGCCGTGGGCGAGGTCCATCGCCATGATGGTGTCACCGTAGTCCAGCAGGGCAAAATAGGCCGCCATGTTGGCCGCCGAGCCGCTGTGAGGCTGGACATTAGCGTGGTCGGCTTTGAAAAGCTCTTTAGCGCGTTTTATAGCCAGCTTTTCGATGGTGTCCACATTTTCACAGCCGCCGTAGTAACGCCGGCCGGGATAGCCCTCGGCATATTTATAGGTCAGGAAAGAGCCCTGGGCCTCCAGCACCGCCCGGCTGGTGTAATTTTCCGAGGCGATAAGGTTGACGGTCTCCTTCTGGCGCTTTGCCTCACACTCGATAGCTTTATTTATTTCGGGGTCGGACCGACTTAAGAAACTCATTGAAGCTAACTCCTTAAGATGGGGGCAAACATCTACCTAAGTCTATAATAGGGGGAAAAGGGGTGTCAATTAGAAAAAAACAAAAGTCAAAAGGTAAGAGACATAGTACTAACAAGGCTTGACAAACCATATACTCGTTCTTATAATTAAAAGAAACCCCCACCCGACGCGACAGTGTATCTCTATTTTATAGTTATAAATACTTTTTCCAGAGGCACTGTGTTACCGAATTTCAAAGTGATTCACCGCACAATTCCCCGGGATAACACTGGAATAATTCCAGGTTTATCATAAATTAGTATGCCGAAGTATATCTTTGTAACCGGTGGCGTAGTAAGTTCCGTAGGGAAAGGC
>CAZRQP010000139.1:0-2912 GCA_964602315.1 uncultured Dehalococcoidaceae bacterium | reverse complement strand
CTAATATTGTTTTCCCCAAAGCAGTGAGGGGATTGTATTAGTGCCGCTCCACCACAAAATCAAACGTCGCTTTGTGACCGTCAAAGGTGTCTTTGACGTCTATTACCGTTAGCTTTTCAAAAATGGGGTCAGTCTCGTTTTTAGTTTCCCCGGGAAAGAAAAGTTGGGTGGTAATTACGGGAGATTTTTTGTTGGCGCGGACTTTTACATGAACGTGCGGAGAGCGCATCATATAATCTCCGGGTATTAATGTTTCCAGACTGTACCGCCCGTCTTTGTCCGCGTACTGGTGGCCGCGCAGGTTATAGCCTTCATTATCATAATTGCCATGGCCGTCGGCGTGCCAGAAATCCAGCCATGCGCCGGGTATCGGCTGTCCCTGTCTATCGAGGACACGACCCTCTAAAATCAGTTTTATACCATAAGTGCCCGGTCCGGCTATCGCTTTACGCTCCGGCGAGCCCGGTTTATAGTAAGGGCCTTCCTCGACGGCGGCGGTTAAATTAAGTTTACGCTTGGCTTCGTTCTTTTCGGGCATAATCATCTTTTTTGCCGAAATTTACTTTTCCAGTAATAACATTATATCGTACGAAAGGGATTGTCAATAACTTGAGTAGCGGTGGTGTATTCAATCTCCGGTGCCTGTGATGCCGGATGCCTTTTGTCTGTCCTGTTTTTTCAACAGCCATATTATTCCCAGTACGCCGATAGCGGCAGCCGCGCCGGCGATAAATACCCCGTTATAACTGCTCGTATAATCGAAAATAGCCCCGGCTAACCACGACCCCAGCGCCCCGCCGAGACTGATAGCGAAAACGGTTATCCCCATGAGCGTAGCCATGGCATGTGTCCCGAAAAATCTGCCGATAACGAGGGGTATTTGCGTCACTTCTCCGCCGTACGGAATGCCGAACACTATTGCAAAAAGATAGAACGACCACGCCGACCTCGTAAAAATAAGGAGTATAAAGGATGCCGCCAGTGAAATGCATAATAGCACCAGGCTTTTATACAAGCCTATTTTCTCGGCTATAACGCCTATCGAAAGGCGACTGGCGATACTCACCGCACCGATAACACTAATAAAGGTTGCGGCAACGAGGGGCTGGATGCCGACATCGGTGGCGTAGTTAACCAGGTGCACCATGACAATCTGTATACCGAAGAAGAAGAGAAAGAACATTACGGTAATCAATAGCAGTCGCGAGTCGCGGATAGCTTCACCGAGAGGTATATCCTCGGACTGTGTTTGTTTGATATCGTTGGTGGGTGGGGTATTGGGCGGTTCGCGGAGAAATAATGCGGCAATTACCATCAGCGCTCCGGCAGCAATACCGATGATAAAAAAAGATTGCGACCACTCGACGGCGTTGATAAGCCTTTCGGCGCCGGGGACGAGCAGCAGAGTTCCCAGTCCGGAGCCGGAGGCGACGATGCCGAGAGCCAGACCGCGATTTTTTGTGAACCACCGCGATACTGTGGCCGTTACGACGCCAAAGACCCCGCTCATGCCGATGGACTCGATAATGCCGTAAGCGATAAAAAAGTGCCATAAAGCACTCACATGGGAGGAAAGCAAAAAGCCGGCGCCCATTAAAATACCGGAAATTACCATTATTTTTCTGGCGCCGTACCTGTCCGCCAGCCAGCCGGTCCCGATGGCTGCGGCGCCCCGGATAATCACCGATAAGGAATATATTAAAGATACGGTAGCCCTGTCCCATAGGAAATATTCGGCGAGCGGTTTGAAAAATACACTATAGCTGTATATCAGGCCGTAGGTGATGAAAATCATTAGCGAGCAGGCGGTCACAATAACCCAACCGTATCTGGAGGGGTTAGGATTCATGACGGTTTCGGGTAGTGATGGGTCTTCTCGCATTATACTTTTCTGGGGCAGGGCGCTGAAAAAGGGCGGGGCTTAATATTACCCCAGCCCCACCGCCTCCCGGACCCTGGCTAAAGTTTTTTCCGCTATGGGACGGGCTTTAGCGGCACCTTCGGCGAGGATTTTATCCAGATATCCCTTTTCGGACGTTATTTGCTGATAACGTTCCTGCAGGGGACGCAGGCCTTCGACGACCACCTCAGCAAGGGCTTTCTTGAAGTCGCCATAACCCTTACCCTCGAATTTAGCTTCTATTGCTTGTTTTTTCTCCCCGGTGAAGGTGTGGTAAATAGTCAGTAAGTTATATATGCCCGGGCGACTCTCATCGAAGCGGATTTCCTTTAGCGAGTCGGTAGTAGCCCGCATAATCTTGGCGCGGATAACATCCGGCGTGTCCAGCAGGGCGATGGTGTGGTTGGGGCCTTCCTCGCTGCCGCTCATCTTCTTGGTGGGGTCATCCAGCCCCATGATGCGCGCGCCGACATCCGCAATCAGTGGCTCCGGCAGGGTGAAAATATCACCGTAGATATTGTTAAAACGCTGCGCCGCGTCGCGGGCAAGCTCGACGTGCTGTTTCTGGTCGTCGCCCACTGGCACGATATCCGTATCGTACAGGAGTATATCGGCTGCCATCAGTGATGGGTAATCGAAAAGCCCCACGCTTACCTGTTCCTTCTGCTTGGCAGCTTTCTCCTTGTACTGGGTCATGCGCTGCATCCAGCCCATCGGGATATAGCAATTGAGAATCCAGGCAAGCTCGCTGTGCTCATGAACGTGCGACTGCACAAAGAGGATGGTGCGCGCCGGGTCGATGCCGACGGCTATCAGCAGGCCGGCAAACTCCTTAACCCTGTGTTTTAGCAGCGCGGGGTCCTGGGGAACGGTAATGGCGTGCAGGTCCACGACGCAGATAATATTATCATAATTTTCCTGCATCGTTACCCAGTGCCTGATGGCCCCCAGGTAGCGGCCTATGTGAATCTCGCCGGTAGGCTGGATGCCGGAAAAAACGCGCTTTTTCATG
>CAZRQP010000138.1:0-2922 GCA_964602315.1 uncultured Dehalococcoidaceae bacterium | reverse complement strand
TCACCTTTCCCTCACGGTACTGGTTCACTATCGGTCATCAAGGGTATTTAGCCTTACCCAGTGGGCTGGGTAGCTTCCCACAGGATTCCTCGTGTCCCGTGGTACTCAAGGACAGATAAGGAGCTTACCCCTTTCGTCTACGGGACTCTCACCCTCTATGGTGGCTCTTTCCAGAGACCTTCAACTAGGGTTGGGTTTGTAACTCCTTGACCTATTTCAGGTTCGGTCCTACCTGCCTTACGACACCCGGTAAACATAGGCCCTGACGCCGTTAGGTTTACCAGGTTTAGGCTGTTCCCATTTCGTTCGCCACTACTATGGGAATCAAATTCTTTTTCTTTTCCTCGGGGTACTGAGATGTTTCACTTCCCCCGCTTACCTCCATCCGGCCTATGTGTTCAGCCGGCGGTGACCCGATTTTATCGAGCCGGGTTGCCCCATTCGGGAATCCCCGGTTAAGCTTGCTAGGCAGCAAACCGAGGCTTTTCGCAGCCTTGCCACGCCCTTCTTCGGCCCTTGATGCCAAGGCATCCACCGTATGCCCTTTGCGCTTGACCTGCTTCAGGTTTGATATTAGATCTTATTTTTTGACACTCAACAGCTATATTCAGTTTTTAAAGTGCGGAAGGCAAAAGAAAAGGTCTGGCGGTTTTGCCCACCAGACCCTGTCTGTCTGGTTATTCACCACCAGTTCAGTTTACTATGTTTTTGCCTTCATCATATGCAGATATAAGGATAGCATAGGGCTATATGTTTGTCAACAATTTTTAGGGGCTTGGGAAAAAGAATTTTTAAGACTATTTTCTTTATTCCCTTGAGAAATAAAGTGTTTGCTGTCCGCAGAACATAATCAGGTTGCCGTGGTCCATCTCAAATTTCACGGCGTCGGCCAGCGCGGCCAGATATTCCGTTTCCTGTCTGCCTTTTTCTTCGCCGCACCACATCTCTGTAACAGCTATATTTTCGTTTATACCGAGGTTGGTGCCGGCTAAAGAATAGGTACCACTGTAATAGTTGCAGCCGGCGTTGCCACTGAATGTTTTATCTTCACTTTTAAAAAGGATGGTAATTTCGGTGTCCGGCAGGGGGGCTATTACATTCCCGGAATCCGTGCGGGTAGTAAGAACCCAGGTATAGTCCTCTATCGGCGATTTAACCGTCTGGCAGGCGTTCAGTGCCGCTAAGCCGACCAGAAAAATCACAGCAGCCAAAATAACATTAGTCAATTTCATTTAAGATTCTCCATTTACTTTTTAAGAAATCAAGCATTATCCCTTTTTACTATAATAACATTAGTTATCAAATACAGCCTCCTTATGTTATAATTTCACTATCATTTCACCAAAGCCGAGTTATTTTAATGCTCAAGCAAACGATAGCCACTTTACTTTCTAAAGCAATTAAAGAGACGCAAAAGGCTGGCAAACTCCCCGCCTTTGCCCCGCCGGAAACAGTCATCGAGCACCCGCAGAACACGGAGCACGGCGACTATTCATCCAGCCTGGCTCTAAAGCTGGCGCGGGAAGCCCGCATGAAACCCCTGGATATTGCTAAAGCAGTCATTGGCTTTATATCGCCCTCCCCGGAGATTGAGAAGGTAGAGGTTGCCCCACCGGGATTCATTAACTTCACCCTGAAAAAAGAATGGCTGGCAAAACAGGTGGAGGCGATATTATCGGAAGGCAAGACTTACGGCAATATTCCGCTGGGCAAGGGTAAGAAAATCCAGATTGAGTTCGTGAGTGTTAATCCCACCGGGCCTATACACGTCGGGCACGGGAGAGGGGCAGTCCTCGGCAGCACCCTGTGTAATGTAATGAGCGCCGGGGGCTACGATGTAACCAAAGAATATTATTTTAACGACTCCGGCAGCCAGATGGACGCCTTCCGCAACTCTATCTGGGCGCGTTACCAGCAGGCGCTGGGCGAGGATGCGGCCATGCCCGAGGACGGCTATCACGGCAACTACATGGTGGACCTGGCTAAAGAAATAGTCAGCGAGGAAGGTGACCGTTACCTGAAAATGCCCGAATCGGAAGGCTTCGATAAGCTGGGGGAGGTGGGGCTGGCAAAAATCCTCGAAGGCACAAAACAGGACCTGAAAACCCTCCGCGTCGAGTACGACGTCTGGTATAGTGAAAAGACGCTATACGAAAACGGGCAGTTCGATAAGGTGATGAAGCTGCTGCGGGAGAAGGGCTACATCGCGGAGAAGGAAGGCGCCACGTGGTTCGCCTCAACCGCCCTGGGAGAGGACAAAGACAACGTCGTCATCCGCGGCAACGGCTCTCCCACCTACTTCGCCGCCGATATCGCCTATCACTATAATAAATTCATCGAGCGTAAGTTCGACAAGGTTATCAATATCTGGGGCGCCGACCACATGGGGCACGTTTCCCGCATGAAAGCCGTTATTAGCGCCCTGGGAATCGACCCGGCGCGACTGGAAATAATCGTTAACCAGATGGTTACCATGCGGCGCGGCGGCGAGGTTGTTAGGATTTCCCGGCGTACCGGCGACATGATAACGCTGCGAGAGCTTCTGGAAGAGGTCGGCCCCGACGCCTGTCGCTTTATCCTTTTGTCCCGCGCCGCGGATGCCCAGATGGACTTCGATATGGAGTTGGCCAAAAAGCAGAGCGCGGAAAATCCCGTCTATTATGTGCAGTACGCCCACGCGCGCATCGCCAGCATCTTGAAAGTGGCCGAGGAAAGAGGAGCGACCGATAAAGGCGGCGACATTTCCCTGTTAACGACGGAACCGGAACTGACACTGATACGCAAGATGCTGCTCCTGCCGGAACTGGTCGAGACCATAGCCATGACTCTGGAGCCCCACCACCTCACCTATTACGCCCAGGACCTGGCCACCATTTTCCATGCTTTTTACCGGGACTGCCGCGTTGTCTCCGATGATAAAGC
>CAZRQP010000137.1:0-3027 GCA_964602315.1 uncultured Dehalococcoidaceae bacterium | reverse complement strand
ATGCTATCGAACATGCGGTGCTGCTCCTCATCGGTCAGCTTGAGTCTTGAAAGCAGCGCCTTAATCAGCCCGGCGTGGGATAGTCTTAATTCCACGTCTTTGAGTCCCAATTTCTTGACGATTTCCATCGATAGAGCCATCAATTCGGCGTCAGCCACGGCCGACCCGGCCCCGATAAGCTCGGCGCCTCCCTGCCACCGCTCGCGGTTCCCCTCCCCCGACTCAAAGGTGAACATATTCATGGTGTAGAAAAGCCTGGCGAGCCCCTGCATGTTCTCGGTGTAAAGTCGCGCCACCGGTATGGTGCCGTCGGGGCGCAGAACGACTCGCTCGCCGCTCCAGCCGTCCCAGTCGAGAAAAGAATAGACCTTGCCCAGCATGCCGGGCGTCAGCGTGCCCGCCGAGGTAAACAGGTGCATGTATTCGATAGTGGGCGTGCGTACCTCGCGGTAGCCCCACTTAACAAACGTGTCGCGGCATATCCCCACCATTCGGCGAAACACCGCCATAGCCTGCGGGGACATATCGCGCATTCCTTTACAACGCTGGATTTTCATGTTTTATCCTTATAACAAATACAAGTATAATTTACACTATATTACGCAGCTATTCAATTTTTAGCCCCGTTATCACCCGATATGGTAATATCTTTAAAAAGACACGGCGGAAGTAACATCCTGGTGAAAGAATTATCAGCAGCGGCAATAACGAGAGAGCTTAAGACGCGCCGCATCGGGCGGGAGGTCCTATATTACCCCAGTCTCTCCTCGACGATGGACACCGCCCGTGAAGCAGCTCTCAAGGGGTTACAGGAAGGCACGGTAGTCATCGCCGGGGAGCAGACCGGGGGGCGGGGACGGCTCAAGCGGACGTGGCTGGCGCCGGAGGGGAATATTGCTCTATCCATCATTCTGCACCCGGAGACTAAGACCCTGCCCTACCTGATAATGATAGCGTCGCTGGCAGTAGCGCAGAGTATCGAGTCGGTGGCCGGGGTGAAAGCAGGCATCAAGTGGCCCAACGATGTCCTCATCGGGGGGAAAAAGGCGGGGGGTATTCTTATCGAGAACGAGGTGCGAGGCAATCGAGCTGCGTTTTCCATCGTGGGTATCGGGATAAATATAAACTTAAGGACAACCGACTACGCCGAGATAGCGAACACCGCCACCAGCCTGAAAAAAGAATCGGGTAAAGACGACCTGCGTCTCAAGATAATAAGGTCGCTGCTGGAGGAGTTTGAAAAGCTGTATTTACTGCTCCCCGACGGAAAACCGATTTACGAAGCATGGCGTGACAAACTGGTTACCTTAGGGAAGAAGGTAAAAGCGCAATCAGGCAACGAGGTTATCGAAGGCACAGCGGAGGCAGTGGACAAGGGCGGGGCGTTAATGATTAGGGGGGAGGACGGGAATCTTAAGAGAGTTGTAGCGGGAGATGTGACGCTTCGGGAAACGTCAAGTAACAAGTAAAAAAGGGGAGAGGGGAGGTTTAATACCCCCCCCTCCAGTTTTTAAAGGTTTATTTCTTTTCTATTGGTTGCATTCCAAAAGCTTTGAAAAGCTCGATGGGAATGGGGAAGAGAATGGTGCTGTTCTTTTCACTGGCGATTTCCGTTAACGTCGAGAGGTAGCGCAGCTGTATCGCGGCCGGCTCCCGTCCGATGATATGGGCGGCCTGCGCCAGTTTTTCCGAGGCCTGGAGTTCGCCCTCGGCGTGGATGATTTTAGCGCGGCGTTCACGCTCGGCTTCAGCCTGGGCAGCCATGGAGCGCTTCATTTCCTCGGCGAGCTCTACTTCCTTAATTTCCACGGTGCTGACCTTTACACCCCACGGGTCGGTATGCTCATCGATTATCTTCTGGAGCATCTGGTTGAGCTTCTCTCGCTGGGTCAGCAGCTCATCGAGTTCCGACTGTCCGAGCACATTCCTTAAAGTAGTCTGGGATATCTGCGAAGTTGCCCGGATATGGTCGAGCACCTTAACCACCGAAGCCTCGGGGTCGACCACGCGGAAATAGACAACCGCATTAACACGCACGGTAACGTTGTCCTTGGTGATGACTTCCTGGGAGGGCACGTCCATGGTGATAACACGCAGGTCTACCTTAACCATGCGGTCGATAAAGGGAATGATAACAAAAAGACCCGGCCCCCTGGCACCGACGAGACGGCCCAGGCGGAAGATGACACCGCGTTCGTACTCGGTGACAATCTTGATAGCCATGAGAATCAAAATCAGAATTATGAAACCTAATATTCCAAAACCAACAGCCATGTTTTAACTCCTTTCTTATTTCTTAGTCACGTTTAGTTTAAGTCCGTCAACATGGGTAATAACGACCTCTTCTTCAGGTTCGACCTGGCCATTATCGACGACGGCAGTCCAGCGCTCGCCCTCGACAAGAACCACCCCTTTGGGATTTAAAGCGATTTCCACCACGGCCGTTTTACCAATGAGATCTTCTTTTCCGGCTTCAACTTTCCTCTTGTGAGCCCGAATTCCCCAGATTACTGCGAAGCACACGAATACAACAACAATGATGATTATAATAGCCAGCAACCAGGGTTCGATATAAGGCATAAAAAGCCTCCTCTAACGTTTCGACTTGCCTTCGGAAGGCATATCCTGCTTTTTCACCACATATAATACCAGACCTTCCACCTTTTTGATAACCACTTCCTCACCACCCTTAATCTCACCACTTTCGGAAACAGCCGTCCAGCGCTCGCCCTTGAATAATACCATACCCTCGGGGTTAAGGGGAGCTTTGACCGTGGCGGTCTTGCCGACCAGCTCCTCGCGGCCAGTATATGCCTGCTTACGATGAGCGACGATAGCACGCTGAATGACAAAGACCATAAAAGCGGTGATGACGATACAAACTCCAGCAATGAGCCAGGGGTCTATCTGGAACTCCGGCGAAGCCCCCTTAAAGAGCATCAAAGACCCGGCCACCAGCGACACCAGGCCGCCGATAGAAAATATACCAAAGGTCGTGGTTAAGACCTCCCCGACAAAGAGCCCGAT
>CAZRQP010000136.1:0-3134 GCA_964602315.1 uncultured Dehalococcoidaceae bacterium | reverse complement strand
ACCATCGCCAGGCTGGCGACAGGCATCGCGGACAACATGCTGGGGACGGTGGTGCTGGCTACCAAGTCGCCGGTGATAATCGCGCCGGCGATGAACGACGTGATGTACGCCAATTCAGTAACGCAGAAGAACATCGCCAAGCTCAAGGCGCGGGGCTTTACGTTTATCGAGCCAGAATACGGAAGGCTAGCCTCGGGGAAAGCGGGGAAGGGCCGGCTGCCGGACACGGCCACGATTATCAAGGCAATCGAGAAGGCGCTGGGGCAGAAGCAGGACTTAGTCGGTAAGCGCATCGTGGTGACGGCGGGGGGCACGAGAGAGCCAATCGACCCGGTGAGACATATAGGGAACCGGTCGTCGGGGAAGATGGGCTACGCCCTGGCGGAAGCGGCGCGAGACCGGGGGGCCAAGGTGACGCTAGTATCGGCGAACGTGACGCTGGAAGAGCCGTCGGGCATCGATATTATAAAGGTCAAGACGGCGGCGGAAATGAAAAAGTCGGTAAGCGGGGCGGTCAAGAAAGCGGACGCGCTGATAATGGCGGCGGCGGTGGCGGACTATCAGCCGGAGGCAATCGCCAAGGCCAAGATAAAAAAGGGTAAACAGGATATGACGCTGAAGCTGGTCAAGACGCCGGACATACTGGGGGAGGTAAAGGGGAAATTTTTGAGGGTGGGCTTTGCGGCGGAGAGCGAGAACATCGTCGCTAATGCTAAAAAGAAATTGATAGAGAAAAAACTGGACCTGATTGTAGCCAACGATATTACGAAGTCGGACAGCGGTTTCGACGCGGACACAAACCGCGTAATAATTATAGATAAAAATGGCAAGGCGGAGAAGCTGCCCTTATTAAGCAAGCGGGAGGCAGCGGAGAGGATTCTGGACAGGGTGGTTGAAATCTTAAAACTCAAAGCTTAAAAGTCCAAACCACAGCTTAAAAGTTAAAAATGGCGTGAGAAGAGAAGTAAAACAAATGAACAATAGATGTACCAAATTTAATCAAAGTAATAGTTTCGAAATTACCCTTTCTAAAGCACATGTTAAAGGAAAGTGGCTTAATATAATAAAAGATTATAGATGTCTATTTCCTAACGTCAATAAGTCCCCAATAATAATAGAATATAATGGAAAACCTTTTCATACTTCATTAAGATTACATCCTTCTAGATATCATAACCTCGCTGGTTGGGGATTGACAGAATGGTTCAATACCTACGAGCCTTCGGAAGGTGATAAATTACGCATAACTAAGCTACAAAATAACAAATACCGCCTTGAAGTAGTAAAGTAATAGGGAGTGCCCGAGAGGATTCTTGGCAAGGTGGGGGAAATACAGGGTGAAAAGAGCATAAGTGCATTATACGAAAATCATAATATTCAGAAGGACACTACAATACTTATTTCAGTCATTGAACCAATGAACAAATACCATCTCACAGTCTTAAAGGAATGAGGAGATTCAAAGATGAAAAGAAAAGTATGGGGTTGGGTACTATGGTTAATTATTCAAATCGGTATAATATGGGTAACAATATCTACTATTGCATCACTTAGTGCTGCTTACCCTAATGAAGGTTTTAGTTGGGGTATATTCGGGAGAGCACTTTTAATTTTAATTCCGCTTTTCATCGCTAGCTGGTTTAGTTGGAAATTAGCCCATCCCAATGATAAGAAGATGGTTGACAAAAAGGGAGAAGAAATATAAGAGGGGGAGACGGTAGAGGGGAGTGGATTCCCCCTCACCTTAATCCTCTCCCACAAGGGGAGAGGACAATTAAAAGGGGATGAATTCCCAAGCAGGTCGGGAATGACCCTCCTGCGTTGAAGCTCCTGCCTACGCTAAAGCTACGGCAGGCAAGTCGGAGGGCAAGTTACTAGAAAGAGATACTCATGACAACTAAACCTGATAAGCAAGCGGAGATGCCCAAGGCCTACGACCAGGGAAAGGCGGAGGAGAAGTGGTACAAGTTCTGGATGGAGAAGGGCTATTTCACGCCGAAGATAGATAAGCAGAAAAAACCATTCGTCATCACGATGCCGCCGCCTAACGTCACCGGCGAGCTGCACTCCGGCCACGCGCTGGAAATGGCACTGCAGGACTCCATGATACGCTGGCACCGCATGAAAGGGGAGCCGACGCTCTGGCTGCCGGGGCTCGACCACGCGGCGATTGCCGCCCAGGTGGTGGTGGAGAGGCAGCTGGCTAAAGAAGGAATAGACCGGCATAAGCTGGGCCGCGATAAATTCCTGGAGAGAATGTATAAATGGGTCGATGCGTGCCGCGATTCCATTACAAATCAATTCACGAAACTCGGCGTATCCTGCGACTGGACGCGCCTGCGCTTTACCATGGACGAGGTCTCGACGCGGGCGGTGCGCACGACCTTTAAAAACCTCTACGATAAGGGGTTGATATACCGCGGCGAGCGCATCATCAACTGGTGTCCGCGCTGCGGCACGGCGCTATCCGACCTGGAGGTTGATCACCAGGACTTGAACGGTCACCTGTGGTACGTGAGATACCCGGTTGTGGGAGAGAATGACAAATACATTACGGTGGCCACCACGCGCCCGGAGACAATACTGGGCGACACGGCGGTGGCTATCAATCCCAAAGACAAGCGGTTCAGGGGCATGGCGGGCAAGAAGGTAGTCCTGCCCGGTGTCAACCGCGAGATACCAATCGTCGCCGACGAAATCGTCAGCATGGAATTCGGCACCGGCGCGGTCAAGGTAACCCCGGCCCACGACCCGGTGGACTTCGAGATTGCGCAAAGGCAAAACCTGCCGCTGATAAATATCCTCAACAGCGATGTGACAATGAACGAAAACGCCGGACCGTATAAAGGCATGGACAGGCACGAATGCCGCAAAGCCATCATCGCCGACCTGGAGAAAAGCGGGCAGCTGGTGAAAACCGAGGAGTACTCACACGCGGTGGGGCACTGCGACCGCTGCGGAACGGTCGTCGAGCCGATTGCCAGTCAGCAATGGTTCGTTAAGGTCGCACCGCTGGCCAAGCCGGCTATCGAAGTGGTAAATAACGGCCGGATTACGATACTGCCGGAACGATTCACCAAGGTCTATTTGAACTGGATGGAGAACATCCGCGACTGGTGCATCAGCCGGCAGCT
>CAZRQP010000135.1:0-3201 GCA_964602315.1 uncultured Dehalococcoidaceae bacterium | reverse complement strand
TACTTACTATCAAAATTCCGCTGATGAATACAAGGCCGAGGTAACGGCCAAAGAATCGGAGATAAATACAAGGCTAAGCCAGGTAAATCTATCAGCAATCAATGTCCTGTGCGATGAGCAGCAGACAGGTTTCGTTACGTGGACAGGTCTTAATATAATTGCCACCTACGGCAGACCGGAGACATTCACTCCACAGGTGATTAAAGACCTCGTGGACCAGGGTAGGGAAGGCAATGTTACCCTGATTATCGACAACATGCAGTCGGGTGGAGAATCAGGCAAGTCCCTGGCAGAAGAACTCGGGGTAGCGCATATCGTACTTTCAAATTTCCCCGGTGGCTATGAGAATACCGATACATGGGAACAGGCTATCGATATGAATATCGACTTGATTTTAGAAGCAATCAACAACTAGGATACAATTATGTCAGACACAAATAACACAAACAGCTACTCTATTGACATCAATAACGCCGTGGTCTCTTTCCGTGAGGATATCGCCTTAAGAGGCGTCTATCTCAAAGTAAAACACGGTGAATTTATTGGAGTCGTCGGTCCCAACGGAGCCGGCAAGACCACGTTACTTACTATTGTTAACGGAATGGGCAAACTGCTCCACGGTCGGGTGGTTGTGCTCAGCCAAAACCTGACTTCCGGTAACGGTCATTCACTGCGTAAAAAGGTCGGCTACGTAGCGCAGGCGGAGACTATCGACCCCAGAATGCCAATGATTGTCCGCGAGGTAGCGATGATAGGTCGCTACGGCCGCCTCGGCTTGTTCAAGAAGCCGGGGAAAACCGATTGGGAAATTGTGGATAAGGCTCTGGAGCTGGTAGGCATGACGCATCTGGCAAGGCGTCCCATCGGGCATTTGTCCGGAGGAGAACAGCAGCGAGTCGCCATTGCCCGCTGTCTGGTGCAAGAGCCTGAAATTTTCCTGCTTGACGAGCCCACGGCCGCGCTGGACTGGAAAGCAAAAACCGACATCATGGAATTGGTCAAGCGCATACATGACTTGAGGGGACTGACCACTCTGTTTGTGACTCATGACTTAAGCGCTCTTCCGATTGCCTGCGACCGGGTGGTTCTGATGAAAGACGGACTTATCTGGAACGAAGGTCCGCCCAAGGGTTTGCTGACCGATGAAAAACTCGGGCAGCTTTATGATTTGCCCGTTGCTGAAGTGGAAAAAAGGCGCAGGGAAGCTGCGCTATTTTGATATTATAAGGTTTGCACTTATGGATTTATCTATTTTTACTTACCCGTTTATGCAGAACGCTATTCTTTCCGCCTTTCTCGGAGGTATCGCCTGCTCTATTATCGGCGTTTTCGTAGTCCTGCTACACATGCCGTTTATCGGCGTTTGTATGTCTCATGCCGCTTTCGCCGGGGCGCTCCTAGGATTATGGCTCGGCTTTAATCCACTAATAGGGGCCTTTATATTTAGTCTAGGCGCCGCCGCTATAGTCGGTCCTCTTGCCGACCGCGGCGACCTTAATCCGGAGACATCAGTCGGGGTTATTTTTTCTCTCATGCTTGGCCTTGCTTTCCTCTTCATGGGGCTGATGTCCGGCCCTAAATCCGCAGCTCTTGAGCTCCTCTGGGGCAGCATCCTTACTAACACCCGCGGCGATATCGTGGTTCTGGCAATAGTAGCTGTACTCGTGGTAGGCATTATATTCGTATTTTATAAAGAGATTCAGGCAACGGTGTTTCAACGCGATATGGCACGCGCCGTAGGCATACCGGCTACGGTGATGCTTTACAGTATCCTTTTTCTGATGGGTGCCACCATCACCGCTTCGTTCAGTTCTATCGGCGGACTGCTTATCTTTAGCCTGATTCTCAATCCGGCCGCGGCGGCATACCAGCTTACTTACAGCATGAAAAAGATGTTTATCCTTTCCGCGGTATTCGGCGTTTTATCAGGCTGGATCGGGCTGCTTATTTCCTATCTCTTTAATATTCCCAGCGGCGCTACTATCGTGGTGACTTCATCGGTAATATTCTTACTCGCGGTAGTCTTCTCGCCCAAGCGGAAGGTGAAACGCTGGCAGAAAAAACCCTTGGGAGACAACACACCTTGAGCAGGGATTTCTTTAATTCGAGAGCCGCTACCTGGGATGACAAAGTAGCTGAAAAGGATGCATCCAGGTTGAGGGCTATGGCAGAACGCCTCGATATTAGGCCCGGAGCTTCCGTACTGGATATCGGCACAGGCACGGGAGTATTCGTGCCTTTTCTCCTCAACAAGATAGGCAGCAAGGGTAAGCTCGTTTGCCTCGACTTTGCCGAAGAGATGCTAAAGATAGCCAAGACAAAAGGCTTCAAGGGTAACATCAGTTATTTATGTACCGATATCGAAAACAGCTGTCTAGCTGATAACTCCTTTGATGCCGTTGTTTGTTATTCCGTCTTCCCGCACTTTAACGATAAATTGAAAGCTTTCAAGGAAATCTACCGCTTACTTAAAAAAGGCGGTAATCTGTTTATCTGCCATACTTCCAGTCGGCAGGCCATAGATGAAGTTCATCAAAGCATACCGGAGGTATGCAAGCATCTCTTTCCAGAGAACGAAGATACGCGACGGATGTTATCCGAGGTTGGATTTGAAGACATCACTATTAACGACGGCAAAGAAAATTATATGGTCATTGCCCGCTCAATTTCAAGAGAGTAAATGATCCTGCCAAGCCTATAATTTTCACGAACCTGATGTTTACAACCAAATACACCATGACAAGGGAAAAAGGCGATAAATAAAAATTACGTAGGGTCTGGTCAGGTAATGTCCGAGCTCTAAAACAAGGTAATTTTCTATTCAGAGTACCCTCGTACATGCTACCCATAAATTTTCCCGTTCCTGAGCACTAGTTTTAGTTAACTGGTAGGCACAAGCCGCTTTATTTATGACTTCATATATTATGCTTGTATCTTTTGCAGATAGATCCTTGATCATGTTGGGACTCAGTTCGAATATACTTTGAGAATAATATCATTTCAGACAGAGGGATTCAACGACGCCAGTATTTTATACTCTTACTCAAAGCATAAACAATTTGGTCACATTTGCTTGTATTATGCAATTGTTAATTACTTAATCAGGCTAAACTCCAATCGAAAAGTTCTACCTGTTGTACACCAAAGTGGGCGGTGGTGTACGAAAGGTAGAACTCCATCTCCTTCGATATTTGACTTATC
>CAZRQP010000134.1:1556-3262 GCA_964602315.1 uncultured Dehalococcoidaceae bacterium | reverse complement strand
GGGACGCGCCGACTTTACTTCTAGAAACGGGTCATGCACGATGGAAGCGCAGCCCGACCCGAATGGGGCAATAACCATGTCCTGTTCCGCCTCGTCGAAACTGGCGAGCGTATATAGTCCCGCCAGCACGTCCGACTCTGCGTAAAAAATGACCACATCCGGATTATCATCTTTTTCCAGCTTGTCCCAGCGCTTGAAGACGATGTATCTGGCGGGGGCTTTCAACGCGGAATCGTGCTTTTTCATGTACTCTCTTACCAGCTCCGGCGACTTCTTATACCGTTCGCCCTCAAGCTTGCCGGGAATCCCGCACGAAAGAAAATACTCGAAGTTGGGCATATCGACGTTTTGCATAAACCCGAGGTATTGCTTGCCGCCCGGACAGCCTACGGCATCGACATCGAAGGCGAGCGACTGTCCCTTCTGCACGTTCGCCAGCGCCCCGATGACGCAGGGGGGCACCGAACCGGGCTTGACTGTTTCCGCGTTTACCGGTTTATCCGTGTAATAAAAGGTGATGGGCAGGGCGGCGTTATTGAAATATTTGCCCCAGAGGGTAATGAATTTATCTTTAAAAGTCATGTCCATTTTGGCCTCCTAAAAAAGAAACGGGCATACCGCAATTATTAGAGTACGCCCGTTTTTAATATTCCCGGCTTACTTGCGCTTATACTCCGGCGAGAAGAAGAGGTCGTGGAAGAGGATGGGCTTCTTGGGGTCGTTTACCTTCTTGAAATTAAGCGGGCAGTGGTATAAACCGGCCGGTACATAGATGGTGCAGGCCTCGGTAATGACGAATTTCTCCAGCTTCTTGCCGTCCCGGCTCAACGTAAGCTCCACCACCCCGCCCAGGTCCGGCATATTGGTGAGGTCGCCCCCCACGAAAATCAAAAACTGGTCGAAGTCGTGGGAGTGGCATTCGTTCACCATTTCGAACGGCTTGGTAATCGCCCACCAGCTCATGGAGAAGTTCCTGCCGCCGTATTCCTTATCGCTGTGCAGGCCGAGTCGCGGCGAGGTTACTTCCGAGTGGGGGGTCTTGTTGGTCATGACGCTTTTTCTTAAGTATTTTTCCAGAATCGCTCTTTCACTGTCTGCCATGGGGATACCTCCTTCGTAAAACAGATGCTTGGGAGAATTATATACCTTTAAAAGGTGACAAGACAAAAGTTTTTTATACAGGGTGTTTAAGAAGGGCGCCAGCCCCTTTTAAAAAATTATTTTGTATTTGCTGCTTTTACCTGCTCGTAGAGACTGTAACTTTCCTTAATCATTTCCCTGATGGGCAGGTTGAAGGGGCACTTCTCCTCGCACTCGCCGCACTCGGTGCATTCAGCGGCTTTCTCCATGGCTTCAGGAATAAATCCGCCCTTGAGATACCAGTCCGGCGGCAGTCGCTTGACGAAGGAGGGGAAGGTCATTATCAGGGATATGGGTATCCCCTGTGCGCAGGGCTGGCAGTAATCGCAGCGCCGACAGAACCGCGTGCCCAGCTCTTCGGTCATCCGCTTCATCTCTTTACGCTCGGCGGGGGTTATATTATGCGGTCCTTCATAAATTGACGCAATCTCCTCGATTTCGTGTATCTTTTCGATGCCGGGGATGGACACTACGTCCGGGAACTGCAGCAGGTATTTGAAACAAAGGGTGGCGTTATCCAGCATCCCGCCGGCCAGCGGCTTCATCACGATAAAGCCCATGTCATG
>CAZRQP010000134.1:0-1456 GCA_964602315.1 uncultured Dehalococcoidaceae bacterium | reverse complement strand
TATTTTTCCAGCGTTTTGACGGCCAGCTCGCTGCCCAGCGGACTGTACACCTCGCGACAGTTGGCCTTGACCGACAGCAAAGCGGCGGCGTTGCCCATGACCTTATCGAAGATGGTAACCGGCCCCTCACCGGAGTCGCTTTCCGCCAGGTACTCCATCAGGGGCACGAGACGCTCTTTTTCCGATGTGAAGATAAGGTCTTCGTCCCGGTAAATTTGCAGCGTATCGCTGCTGTCCATGAATTCGTTGAAAAGGTCGGTATACATCAATCACTCCAGGGATGTCTATTTCAATGATATCCAGCCAAAACGCAAATGTCAAAGACCTTAAGGCTGTAGTCTGTACTGTCCTATTGGCACGGGCAGGGTGGACAGCAGGGTATTGCCGTCCTTCTGCTCGATGGTAATCCACTTGAACCAGTTCTTATCATCGCGGTTGGGGAAGTCCTCGCGGAAATGCCCCGCCCGGCTCTCCTCCCGCTTAAGGGCCGCCCGGTAGGTGAACTCCGCCGCCATGGTCATGCTCTCCGCCGAGTGGTAGCGCGCCAGGTCGTGGAAGTCTTTAGCGCCGACGCGACTTAGTTTGGTCCGGGCTTCCTGCACGATGCCCAGCGCTTCCTTCATACGGCCGGCCTCGCGCTGTCGATTGTATTTCATGGGGACGACCGCCTCGTGAATCCTGTAAGCGACCTCCCCGGCGTCGGTATCGCCTTTCCTCTGCATCGGCGATAGTACTCTTTCAAGGATGCCCTTTACCGTGTCATAATCGATTTCAAGTCGCCTGGCTCCCGCGGCGTATTTAGCGGCGTTTTCCCCTGCCACGAACCCCGTCACCGCCGCCGACTGCACGCCGAGGCCGCCCTGGCCTCCCCCGCCCCCCGACCAGCTGTTGCTGCTAGCGCCTCCGGCGGCATAGAGTCCGTCCAGCGTGGTCTTACCGCTTGTGTCTATCCTTAGTCCCCCTCCGCTGTAGAGGTATCTCGGCCACATCTCCATCCTCTCTTTTGAAGGGTCGATGCCCGCTTTCTCTCTAAGCAGCTTCATCGTGTCGTTGGCCATGAGGTGGGTCAGCCCCTCCACCTGGTCCTCCGCCAGCCCGGCAATCTCGCCGTCGCTTAAGCCTGTAAGGTTTATATATATGGGCCCCAGCCCCGCCTTGACCTCCTTCTGCATGGCGTCGATAACGCGCGGGTCGAAGGTATAGACGGAGTGCTTGCCGACCATCAACTCCGGGTAGTACTTGCCCATGATTTTCTCGCCGCGGGCATTCTCCAGGTAAAGATAGAAATGGATGCCCATAAGCTCCTTGCCGAGCACCTTGATGCCCCAGACGTAGCTGCTGTTGAACTCGGCGTTGATGAGCTGCGCCCCGGCTCGGTAGCCCATGGCCGGCCCTTCGCCAAGGACGGAGCTGTAGGTCTTCTCGTGCATGTAGCCGCAGTTGCCGGTAGCGATGA
>CAZRQP010000133.1:0-3300 GCA_964602315.1 uncultured Dehalococcoidaceae bacterium | reverse complement strand
TGCTTTCGGCATGTTTCCTCCTTTACGGTTACCCGATTTTAACATATATCTTTCCGGCATTTAAATACTTTTACGCTTTGCCTTTCTCTACTCTGCACGCTATAGTTGGTACGGAGTATCTTATGAAGACTAGCGACTTCGACTATACGCTGCCCGAGGGGTTTATCGCCCAGACGCCTTTAGAGCCGAGAGACCATTCCCGACTGCTTGTCCTTAATCGCCGGGACGGCTCCATCACGCACCATCGTTTTTATGATATCGTCGATTACCTTCTCCCCGGCGACGTTATGGTCTTTAACGACAGCCGCGTTATACCCGCCCGCATCAAGGGCAAGAGGGCGGGGAGTGGGGGGGCGGTGGAAATCCTTTTATTACGCCGTCTTGAAGAAAATCTCTGGGAGGCGCTGGTCAAGCCCGCTAAGCGTCTTAATGTGGGTGCCGAGGTAGAGATAAATACAAACAATACTGCCCAGAACGTTACCGCCCGCGTAACCGCCGTTGGCGAAGCCGGCATCAGGACCGTAAGCTTCAACGATGAAAAGCGTATGCTGGATGCCGGCGAGACGCCCTTGCCGCCCTATATCCACGCCGACTTACAGGACCCGGAGCGGTATCAGACCGTCTATGCGAAAGTCGCGGGCAGCGCCGCGGCGCCTACGGCCGGTCTGCACTTCACGCCGGCCCTGCTTAAGAAGATAGAGGAGAAGGGCATCCGCTGCCTTTTCATTACCCTGCACGTCGGACTGGATACCTTCCGTCCTGTCACCGAAGAAGACCCCTTGAAGCATAAAATTTACCGGGAGTACGGTGTTATCGAGGGTGATGTTGCTGAAGAGTTGACCCGCGCCCACCGCGAGGGACGCCGCATTATCTGCGTCGGCACGACGACGGTCAGGCTAATCGAGAAGGCTGCCCTTGAAGGTGATGCCGGGGAAATCCGCCCTTTCCGGGGCTGGGTCGACCTCTTTATACTGCCGGGGCACCGCTTCCGCATGGTCGATGCTATGGTTACCAACTTCCATCTGCCCCGTTCGACGCTGCTCATGCTGGTGGGGGCTTTCGGCGGTAAAGCGCTTATCGATAAATCTTACCGTGAGGCTATCGCCCAAAAATACCGTTTCTACAGCTTTGGCGACGCGATGCTGGTGCTATGAGACGGAAAATATGGGAGTTACTTAACAATCTTGACAAGCGGATTAGATGCGATATATCATCGGGATTAAGCGTCTATGGAAAACCCCGTGACATATAGCCTGACCATTAAACGTGCTGATTTTTTACAGGGAATCCCGGTATCCTTATAATAAGGTTAGATAGAATATCAACGTCTATTCAGATTAGAGCAGAAGAACAGGTAACTCATAAAGGAGGTAGGTAAATGAGTACATGGCACAGTTATTTTAAAGAAAAGGGTCAAGCACCTGACTGGCCGTATCCTGTCCGCTTTGACCAGGAGCAGGAAATTAGTTCCGATGTCCTGGTGGTTGGAGGTGGCATCGCGGGGTGCTGGGCGGCTATAAGCGCTGCCAGACAGGGACTAAATGTAGCCCTGGTGGAAAAGGGCGACACCGTCAGAAGCGGTGCCGGGGGTCCCGGATGCGACCACTGGTGTAATGCACCCGCAAATCCTTTATCCAACGTGGACCCGGATGAATGGGCGCAGCACATGGCTGACCGCCCGTACTGTAACGGTATCGGCCTGCAAATACAATGCCGCGAAAATTTTGATACCCTGCTTGAACTGGAGCAGATGGGCGGCAAGATTAGAGATACCGAAGATGAGTACGCGGGCGCTGAAGGCCGGGACGACAAGACCAAATTCATGATTTCGCCGCGCTATACCAAAGTGCACAGCTATGTCCCCTGGGGGATAAAGCCAACAACTTTTAAAAGTAATCCGGACCATAAACTGAATAACGTGGTGATACGGGTTTGGGGAAGCACTTTTAAACCCGTGCTTAAAAAGGAATGCAAGCGCCTGGGGGTGAAAATTTTCGACCGCGTGATGGGAACCAGCCTGCTGACCGAGAACGGTGTCCAGGGAGGCCGCGTTATAGGGGCGACCGGTGTCAATAACCGTACCGGTGAATTCATGATATTTAAATCCAAAGCGACCATTCTTTCTACCGCTGGAGCCGGGTCGATATGGTTGATGAGCACCGAATTAGGCGGCTATTCAAACATGATGTCCCGGGCTATTTCCGGCGATGGTACTGTCATGGCCTGGAAGGCCGGGGCAGAGCTGACGACGATGGAAGGCTCTGGAGTCGTGCGCATTGCTACCGGACTTAAGCATAAGTGGTATTCCGGTGCAGGTGACGCCAGTTATGAGAATGTTCCCCTCGTAGATGCTAATGGGAAGAGGCTGCCGTTTCCGATACAAGGCTGGGTCGACGCCGGGGCTATGGTCCCATCTCCTGAAGATGAAAAAAAGGTTCGTGAGGGCGTCCTGAAAGGCGAGTATGAGCTGCCGTTTTATGGTGATTTCCCGGCTATGCCGGAGGTTGAAAGAAATGCTACGTGGAATTTAATGCTTGGTGAAGAATCGACCACGAAAGTTATTACCAGTACTTTCGAAAATGCCGGTTATGACCCGAGCCGGGATTTACTCCAGAGTTACAAGTTCATCGAAGGCAACAGCTTACCACAATGGGGCGAGGCTGGTTACGGCGGCGGAATAGTGGTCGACTGGAATTTGAAGACTACTCTGGATGGTTTGTACGCTGCCGGAACGCAGATGTTTGCCCCCGAGGACCACAGCTATGCGGCGGCCACCGGCCGATACGCTGGCCGGAAAGCAGCTGCCTATGCCCGGCAGATAAGTGAGTCTAAAATATCCCGTGAACAGGTCGACCGTGAGAAGGCCCGGGTTTATGCCCCGATTAAGCGCAGTAGCGGTATTGAATGGAAAGAGCTTCATGCCGGTATCGCACGAGTTATGCAATACTATGTCAGTGAATTCAAAACCGAGTCTCTCTTTAATATGGCTCTCGATGCCCTGCGAAAAATTGAAGAGGAATCAGTGCCTTTGCTATTCGCTCTCGACCCGCATAAGCTTTTACGCAGCCTGGAAGACTTAAGCCTTTTATCCTACGCTCAAATCATCACACAGGCCATGCTGGCGCGCAAAGCCAGCAGTGCCCCGCTGAATTTCCGCAGGATAGACTACCCGACCCTGGACCCGTCGGAATGGAACAAATTTCTTACGATTAAACAAGAAAACGGTAAGGTTAAAACCGGAGAACTGCCGCTGACCTTTTGGGGTAACATGAAAAATCAGTATGAAGCCCATAATAAAGA
>CAZRQP010000132.1:0-3340 GCA_964602315.1 uncultured Dehalococcoidaceae bacterium | reverse complement strand
GACTCCTGCCTGGCCTTGTTATAGAGCAGGGTCAAATCGCCGATAAGCTCGTTGGCGCTGTCGGTGGCATTACGCATCGCCACCATGCGGGCCGACTGCTCGCTGGCAATCGACTCCAGGATGGCGTGATAGATTTCCATTTCCACGAAGCGGGGCAGCAGGCCGCCAAGAACGGCCTCGGCGCCCGGCTCGTAAATATAGTCCACGTTCTGCCCGCCGGGAATCTCCGCCGGCTGGACAGGCAAAAGCTGCTTCATGACGGGCTTCTGCACCAGGGTAGATACAAAGCCGGCGTAAGAGATATAGACCTCATCGATGGCGGCCTTGGTGTATTCCTCAATGACGATGCTGGAGATGGGAAGGGTATCCAGGAAGCCGGGCTGGTCACTCAAGCCGGTGAATTCCGCGGACATATCGCCGGCGAAACGCGCGGCGGCGTCCCTGCCCTTGCGGCCGACGGCAATGACTTCAACGCCGACCTCATGCTGGAGGATAAAATTGGCGAGCTGTCGGTTGAGATTGGCGTTTAGGCCACCACACAGTCCGCGGTCGGGGGTGATGTGTACCACGGCTACTTTTTTAATGGGGCGGCGCTGGAGGAGGGGGTGGTGCATGGTGGTCTCCGGCAACGCTGCGAGGTCGGCGATGACCTGCTCGATTTTCTCGGCATAGGGTCGGCCGGCCAGACCGCGTTCCTGCGCCTTTTTCATCTTGGAGGCGGCAATCATCTCCATCGCCCTGGTGATTTTAGCGATGTTCTGGACGCCCTTGATGCGACGGCGGACTTTTCTAATATCCGGCATGGGTTACTTCTTCCCCTTTTTTATAGCGTCTAATTTCTCTCTGGCAACCGGATAGTGCTTAATTATTGCTTCCAGTTTGGCACACGGGTAGTTTAGACAATACCCGCAGTTTTTCAAACCTTTTTCTTTGGCGCACGTGCGTATCTGGCATGTGGCGCAATGACCCATTTTCACACCTTTGGAATCACAGCCGGTGCAGTTAACATCAGAGGCTTTCATAATGGGGATATTATATTGTTTGGCCCACTTCTCCGCCTGCGCCTGGCGCAGTTTATCATCGTTTTTCATGGTAGCGATATATGCGCCGCATTCAGCACACACAAGACCGCAATAAACCATTTCTTTTTCAGCCATTCTTTATTCCTTTTTCACCCTCACCCCTTCGGCTTTGCTCAGGGCAAGCCTTTGTCTTCCCTCTCCCATGAACCCTCACCCTTTGTCCCTCTCCCACGAGGGGAGAGGGTAAAGCGGAAGGAACGGATTTTTATTTGGCGAAGCCATCTTCAAACTCCTTGACGGCTTTTTTCAGCTTTTCTTCGGTGGCGTCGGATAAGTCTTTATCCTTGGCGATAGACTTGCCGACATCAGGATAGCTGGCATCCATGAAGAGGTAGAACTCCGCTTCGAAGGCGGTGATTTTGTCCACCGTAACTTCGTCAAGATAGCCGTTGGTGACGGCATAGAGCATCATCACCTGCTTTTCAAGCGGCACGGGGACGAACTGCCCCTGCTTCAATACCTCCTGGATGCGCTGGCCGCGCTCCAGCTGGGAGCGGGTGGCTTTATCAAGCTCGGCGGTGCCGAACTGGGCGAAAGCCGCCACCTCGCGGTACTGTCCCATATCCAGCTTAAGTCGGCCGGCGACCTTTTTCATGGCGGGGGTCTGGGCCTTGCTGCCGACACGTGATACGGAAATGCCAACGTTCATGGCGGGCTTGATGCCGGCGTTAAATAAATCAGATTCAAGATATAGCTGGCCGTCGGTGATGGAAATAACATTGGTGGGGATATAGGCGGAAACATCGCCGGCCTGCGTCTCGATAACGGGCAAAGCGGTCAGCGAGCCGCCGCCGTACTCCTTATCATACTTGGCGGCCCTTTCCAGCAGGCGACTGTGCAGGTAAAAAACGTCGCCGGGATAGGCCTCGCGGCCGGGCGGGCGGCGCAGCAGCAGGGAAAGCTGGCGGTAAGCCCAGGCGTGCTTGGAAAGGTCGTCGTAAATAATGAGGACATCCTTGCCCTGCTCCATGAACTCCTCGCCCATCGAGCAGCCGGCGTAAGGCGCGAGGTACTGCAGGGCCACGGACTCGGAGGCGCTGGCGGCGACGACGATGGTATGCTCCATAGCCCCGTAATTGTTTAAAGTAGCCACGACGCGCGCCACCTGCGATACTTTCTGACCGATAGCCACATAGATACAAATAAGGTCGCCGCCTTTCTGGTTGATAATAGCGTCCAGAGCGATGGCGGTCTTGCCGGTGGAGCGGTCGCCGATAATAAGCTCACGCTGTCCCCGGCCGATGGGGAACATGCTGTCCACTGCCTTGATACCGGTCTGCACGGGGGTGTCCACCGGGGCGCGCAGGACGACGTTGGGGGCGACGCGCTCGATGGGGCGGACCTTATCGCTTTTAATAGCGCCTTTGCCGTCGATAGGTCGCCCCAAAGAATCGACGACGCGGCCAATCATGGCATCGCCGACGGGTACTTCAGCGATGCGGCCGGTACACTTGACCTCATCGCCTTCCTTGATGCCGGCGTAATCGCCCAGAATAACGGCGGAGACGCTGTCCTCCTCAAGATTCAGGGCGATGCCGATAATATCGTTAGGGAATTGAAGCAGCTCATTATATTTAGCCGAAGACAGGCCGTGAATACGGGCAATGCCGTCACCTACCTCAATAACGGTGCCGACATCCACCATAGTCACCGCCGTGCCGAACTGTTCAATCTGCTGTTTTAAAATAGATACAATATCGTCGCCTCGTGTTGCCATCCGAACTGCCTCCTTTGCCTCCAGACTATATTATGCTTTACTTTTATCCCCACCCATCCACCTGGATTCCCGCTTCTGCGGGAATGACGGGTCATAGTATGGATTCCCGCCCCCGTGTCGCAGCACGGGGCAAGCTTCGGGGGAATGACGTTCAGGGTTTTATTTCACCGGTAGCCAACTCTTTCCTCAAAGCTATTAATTTGCTGCGGGTGCTGCCGTCGAGGAGCTTGCCGCCGACCCGAACGACCATACCGCCGAGGATTTCCGGCTCCACCCGTGATTTGAGTTCAACTTTCGCTTCCACCATTTTGCCCAATTTTTTTGCCAGTTCCTTTTCGTCCTTTTTATTAAGGGGGAGGGCGGTAGTGACATCGGCCGGTTTTATGCCGCGGTGGTCGTTCAGCAGAAGCTCGTATTGCTGCGCGATTTCACCGACTATGCCGATGTCCGATTTAGTAATCAATAACAGTAAAAGGTTCATAGCCAGGGGTTTAATTTTTTTAAGTCGCTTCTTGAGCAACTTCGACTTGTCCTCAAACTT
>CAZRQP010000131.1:0-3364 GCA_964602315.1 uncultured Dehalococcoidaceae bacterium | reverse complement strand
ATCTCCACTTATTACAGAGTTAACACCACGGCATTACAATTAAACTCCATCGTCGCCGCGGACCAAGTGTTATGCTAATTTAGAATCACACGCTCTATACGTTGAAAATACCAGTTAAAAAGAGTATCTTTTAAGATAGCCATGTACAGGAAGTTATTCTATATAGTTGCATTACTCCTGTGCCTGCTGGCCGTCACATGTATTTTCGTGGAACTGCCGGCAAGACCGGCCGTCGCTTTGACGGGCAATGCCACCTCACCTTCGTCGGATATGAATTCCACTTCCACTACCATCTTTCTAGGCGGGCCAGCAACTGAAGCCGAAGAACCATTAAGCTGGTGGCTTATCACCATTATCGTCGTTGGTGGTTTGCTGATTGTTCTGGTAACCTGGCGACTGGTCCGCAAAACCAGCGGAACATCAACGAAATAAGCCGCCTCCGCAACATTTCAACACTTATATCACACGTGAGTTACATTTTATCTTCGTGGGGATATAACCTATAATAGTAGCGTAACATGAACACTTCCAAAACCCCCAAGCCTAAAGACAGCAATTTCTGGCATTACCTATTCAACGCCTATTCCATCGCCGTTATCGGGGCAAAAGATACCCCGGGGACGTGGGGGCATGATGCCATGAGAGCGTCCGTGGAGTCGGTTAAGGCCAAGGCCGGCCGGAAGGTCTACGCGGTCAACCCCAATGAAACGAAGGTGCTGGGGATAAAATCCTACAAGAGCATTTTGGATATACCCGGCCCGGTAGAACTGGCGGTCATCGTGGTGCCGGCTACGGTGGTACCCCAGGTATTCCGCCAGTGCGCCGAGAAAAAGGTGAAGGCAGCCGCGATTATCTCCGCGGGGTTCGCCGAGGTGGACGGTGACGGTGCCAGAATGCAAGAGGAAATAGTAGCCATTGCACAAGAGAGCGGGATACGCTTCGTCGGGCCAAACTGTATCGGTCACTCGAATATGCACTCCCGCGTGTCAAGCGTGGGCTTCGCCGATCAAATCCCGGCCGGTCCACTGGCGCTGCTAAGCCAGAGCGGCACGCTGGGCGCCAGTATCATGCAGATTGCCGCCAGCCGGGGCATCGGGCTAAGCAAGTTCGTCAGCACAGGCAACGAGGCCGACCTGCACCTGGAGGACTACCTGGAATACCTGGCGGATGACAAAGACACGCGCATCATCGGGCTGTATATCGAGGGGCTAAGGGAGGGAAGGCGGTTCTTCAACCTGGCTAAAGAGATAACGAAACACAAGCCGATTGTCGCGGTGAAGTCCGGCACCACAGAGGCGGCGGCCAAAGCGGCCAAATCACATACAGGGACGCTGGCCGGCTCCGACGCGGTCTATTCAGCGGCTTTCAAGCAGTCGGGGGTTATCAGGGCGGAAGACGAAGAAGAACTCTGCGATACGGCATTTTGCCTGTACAATCTGCCCCTGCCGCGGGGCAACCGGGTGGCGATTCTTACGATAGGCGGCGGTTTTGGGGTAGTGACCGCGGACGTCTGCGAGAAGGAAGGGCTGGAAATAACCGCGCTCGAACCGCGGACGCTCAAGAAAATGAAGTCCGTCCTGCCGCCGCGATGGACGCCGGGCAATCCGGTGGACCTCGTGGGGATACGTCCGGCGGGCAAAGAAAACCCCGGGGATGTCTGCCTGCAACTGCTGCTGGAAGACAAGAACGTCGATGCTATCATATCGCTGGTGCCGCCGATGTTATTCCCTTCCCAGGCAATGGCTTTAGCCAGCCCAACGAAACTCAAGGCCATGCAGCGGGATAATGAAAAAAGACAGGCGAAGCTCTACCGTCAGCTTAAGGAATACGGCAAACCGCTGGTATATATCCGCAGAATAACCCTTTCTCTTCCGAAAGAGCTGCAGGAGAAGGCGACAGAGTCGAAAACGATGATTCCTGAGTACAATCACCCCCGCCGCGCCGCAAGGGTGCTGCGTTACCTGGCGGGTTACAGGAAATACCTGGAAAGCGCCTAATTACATACCTCTTAAAGTCTTTATGGATAAAGGGGGTTTGAAATGCACACACTGGTTCAAATGCTTTACCTCACCCGAAAGGAGTTCGAGAGGAACCTCGAGGGACTGACCGACGAAGACGCACGTAAACGCATCGACCCGATGAACTGCATTAGCTGGATAATAGCCCACGTAGCGTGCCAACATCAGACCTATTTTGTAGATTGGGCAAAAAATCAAGCCGTAGATTCCCGGTTCTTACCATACGGATACGGCGTGCCGCCTTCTCAACCACCACTGGAAGAAGCAATGGCACTCTGGAAAGATGCCTGCCAGGCTTCCGATTCATGGCTGCAGGCAGCTACTCAAGAAAGTCTGCAAGAGAAATGCAAAAATCCGATGGCGAGGGGGAAAAGCTGGGGTACTTTACTGGTACGTTGCATCTTTCACACCTGGTACCACATGGGTGAAATCAACTCAATAAGGCAAATACTCGGTCACAAAGCTCCTCAATTCGTTGATATGCACGATTGGGTTTACGACGGGACGTAAAAATCCACCGCGGAAAAAGAAATAATTATATCTGGTTAAAGTGGAAGGGACTGGATTTTACCCTCACCCTTGCCTTCCCTCTCCCATAAAGGGAGAGGGGAATTGGAAGGTACGGGATTTTATTCGTTTTATTCATTTTTGGAAAATTTTTTTTAGTCTCTTAGCTTCAAGTCGTAGCTGATTCGTTTTTATTCGTTTAGGAGTTATGTTAAATTGTTATGTCTATTTATGTAACGGACACGGCAGGTGACTATTAATTATAAAATCAAAAAATACCGATTTTCAATCGGTTGATGTCGTTATCCCCACCCCAGGTCAAGCCGATTGCCGCCATGATGATAAAAAGTGTTATAATCGTTTAAACATAAAGTCCGTAAAGATAACGGAGGCATGAAATGAATATTCTGGTCACGGGAGGGAGCGGGCTTTTCGGGAGGAAGACGGTACTGTACCTGCTCAACGACCCGGATGTAAAAACGGTGGTATCCATGGACCTGGCGCCGCCGAAAGAATGGTTCATGAAGTTAGCCGGGGAAAATTCCAAGAAATTTCACTTCGTGCAGGGGAACGTGACGGAAATCGAAGACCTGCTTAACGCCATGAAAAAGTACAAAATCGACCGGCTAATAAACTGGGCGTTTATCATGGTGGCGCAGGACGCGCCGGTAGACCCGCGGCTGGTGACGAAGGTGAACGTGATGGGGATGAGCAACGCCTTCGAGGCGGCGAAAATCATGGGCGCCAAGCGCGTGGTCTATGCTAGCTCGGAGACGGTTTACGGGCCGCAGGCGATGTACGGCATGAGGGAAGTGACCGAGGACGACCAGACCAATCCC
>CAZRQP010000130.1:0-3384 GCA_964602315.1 uncultured Dehalococcoidaceae bacterium | reverse complement strand
CCCAAGGCAAAGGCAACCCACATGGTCTCGCTGGACGGCGAGGTCTCGCCGGGGGCTTTTTACGTTGATTTCGTCTGGATATGGAGCGGCGACATGACGATGGCGCCGGAGCCGCACGCCCATGACTTCGACGAGATGATAGGACTGGTGGGCTTGGCGGACAAGGAGCACCCGAGGGCTATTAACGGCGACGTGTCTATCAAAATCGGTGACGAACTGCATAACATTAATCAAAGCTCCCTCGTCTTCGTACCGGGAGGACTCAAGCACTGCCCCATCGAGTTTAAAAATATCAAGAAGCCGGTGCTGTGCTTCACCATCGGCAACACGGCACAGTGGACACACAAATAGAACCATGATACTTTGTATTTAAGGAGTTAAAGATGGAAGTTAGAATCAACGAGCACGGAAAGAACGAGTTAACGACAAAGGTCTTTTTCAGCGACGAGAGTGGGTTTGCCGTGGCTTCGGTAATCTTGCTGGGCAAGACCGACGCCGCCCTCATCGACGGGCAGTGGAGTTTATCCAACGGTCACCGCGTGGCGGCGGAGATACTGGAGACTGGCAAGCACCTGAAAACGATTTATATCACCCACGCCCACCCCGACCACTACTTCGGGCTGGGGCCGGTTGTCGAGGCCTTCCCGGAAGCGAAGATTATCGCCCTGCCTTCGGTAGCGCAGACCATCAACAAGCAGATGTTCGGTAAAATCGACCACTGGAGAGACATCATCGGACCGACGAACGTGCCGACGAAGGCCATTAAAATCGAGCCGATGACTCATAACTACTTCGAGCTGGAAGGCAAGCGCATCGAGATTCTCCCGGAAATCATGGGGGACCTCAAGTACAACACGGTGGTCTGGATTCCCTCCATAAAAACTCTCTACGGCAGTGACGTCCTCTTCAACCAGGCGCACCCGTTTACCTGCGAGGTCACGGCGGAAGAGCGCAAGCAGTGGATAAAGGACATCGAGCGACTTGAGAAGATGGGGGCGGAAGTGGTTATACCGGGACATCAGAAGCCGGGCATGCCTTTCGATAACTCCTCCTTCAGCTTTACAAAAGAATACCTGGTAGCCACGGAGGAAGAGCTGGCGAAAACGAACGACACCGGCACGTTTTTTCTTAATATGACTTTACGCTTCCCCGATGCCAACCTGATTTTCTTAAGCAACGAGATGAACTCTGCCGTTTTCAAAGGCGGGAGGGACTGGGACTGGCGGGAGGACTGATGATTTATCTTTCCGGCACCCGTAATCGAGTCAAATAGCGGGTGCAAAAGACGTTATTTTAACATTTTCTCGACTGCGTTAACAAGCTCTTCGGGGGCGAAGGGCTTCACCAGGCAAGGCATGCCCGATTCCCTTATAAATAACTGAATATCGACATTCATCGTGTCACCGGTAATGAAAATCGTGTGAAGCGAGAGTTCCGGTTTACTTAACTTCAACTTCTCGTATAATTCCATGCCTGTGATACCGGGCAGCCTGATATCGGAAATCAGCAGGTCATAATCTTTACTATCGGCTACTTCGCTGGCAATCAGGCCGTCCTGCACAAAATCTACATCAAAGCTCTCTTCTATAAGAACTCTTCTAAAAAGTCGGCCGATTACCAGTTCATCTTCGACAAGCAGTATTTTCTTTTTTTTATTTGCTATCCTGGTCATATATTCAGCTCTTTCGATATGTCAAGTACGGGTAATTCCACTACAAAGGTCGCGCCTTTTCCATGTTCACTTCTGGCGTATATTTTTCCACCGTGTGAAGCTATAATACCGTAGCAGATGCTAAGACCGAGACCGGTGCCCTTACCCACCTCTTTGGTGGTAAAGAAGGGATTGAATAAATACCTCATATCCTCCCTGGAAATTCCCGGTCCGTTATCTGAAAAGGAAATAGCAACGTGATTGTTGACGGCTTTGCCGGATATTTTCAGCGTCCCGCCGCCATTGGTATCAATCATCGCGGCTTCGGCATTGAGGATAATATTTATGAACACCTGCTGAATTTCAAAATAATCAGCTAAAACTACCGGGAGGTCGGGAGGAAATTCGGTTTCAACAGAGATGTTGTTTATCTTGTGTTCGTAGGCGCGCAGCTTTAGTACATCGTCCGCGATACCCGCAATTTGCAGAGGTTCCTTCTTCGGAGTATGTTTCCTGGCAAAAGTAAGCAGATTTTTCACAATATTGGCGCATCTCTGCGCTTCGGAATAGATAGAATGCAGGTCTTCTTTAATTGCTTCCGGTGCGTCTTGTTTTATAATTACACTCGATAGGCCGATGACGCTGGTCAGAGGATTATTTAGCTCGTGAGCGATGCCGGCAGCCATCTCACCAACAGAGACCAGGCGGTCCGTAAGATATAATCTTTCCTGCTTTTCCCGCTCCTCCGTTACATCGTTGATAACCAGCAAAAGGCTTTCGTTTTCCATGGGGAAAATATTGGTAATCAGCATTTTTTCGGAGGACTCTATATAATAGCGGAATTCAGCGCTTGCCTTCTGCTCCTTGCTATCCAGTATATTTTTAATCGCCTGGGCCAGTTCCGGAGCGTTAATCAACTCATTAACCGGCTTCTTTTCAACCCCGTTCTTTTTCAGTTTAAATAGTTTATGGAAAGTCTGGTTAGCGATAATCACGTTCAGGTTTTTATCCAGAAGCAGGACGGCATTTGGGATAGTCGCCAGTATGCGGTCGATGAGGTCTTTCTGCAATTTCAGGTTTTTCTCCGCCTGTTTATTCTCTGTAACGTCTCTCAAAATAGCCAGGTCGCCTATTATTTCATCCCCTTTTCGCACCGCCACGGCATTAATCTGTATAATCAGGCGCTCGCCGTTTTTCTTGAACATTTCAACGTCATAGAACGGTACATTTTGACCCGACATTCTTTTGAGGTAGTTCTCGGCAACAACGCCCAGACCTTCTTTGGTCATCATATTGGAAAGCAACCTGATATCCTTTCCTACAATTTCCTCACGTTTGTAACCGCCGACATCTTCTATTCTGGCGTTAACGTCCAGTATTTTACCCTTATTATCTATAAGCATTAGAATATCATTCGCGGATTGAAAAATAGTCCTGTACCTATCTTCAGAGTCCCGCAATGCCTCATGCATCTGGTTGCGCTCGGTGACATCCCGACAAATACAGAAGATAAGCTTCTGACCATTTAGGACGGCGCCATTGATGCTTATTTCGACATCAAAGATAGTGCCATCCTTTCGACGGTGTTGCGTCTCCAGGTGTAAGCCTTCAGAGCCCGAGCCGACCATCTGTCCCATTTCAAGTAATGCCTCGGGTTTCCACTTAACGTCCCAATCCCATGTATGCAGCTTGCGCACCTCCTCGGGAGAGTATCCGAGCATCTCGGCGAAACG
>CAZRQP010000129.1:0-3479 GCA_964602315.1 uncultured Dehalococcoidaceae bacterium | reverse complement strand
AGAAAGCGAGGTATCTATGACGGAAAAAATTAACTGCGGCAAATGCGATATGCTGCTGTACTTCGGCGAAGAAATCAAGCGCCGACTCTACATGCGGGCGATACCTTCGGAGAAGACGGTACTGGGATTTTATAACAATAAATGTCCCCGCTGCGGCAGCAAACTCACCCTGAAAACGGTCAACATAAGGACGGAAGGGCGGAAAAAATATGGCGCATCATGAAAAATTAATCAAAGACCTGGAGAAAAAGGCGGACCAGATACGCCGGGACTGCTTCGAAATTTTCGGCTCCACACAGATGGGGCATGCCGGCGGCACGATGTCCATTATCGAGCTTATTACGGCTCTGTATTTCCATCATATGAAGTTCGACCCCAAAAATGTTGACTGGCCCGAGCGCGACAGGCTGGTGCTTTCCAAGGCACATTGCTGCGAGGCTATTTACGCCGCCCTCGTCGAGCTGGGAGTTTATCCCCGTAAGACACTGGGGACCTATTACTGCTTCGGCTCGCCGTTCCAGGGCCACGCCGACAGGTGGTGCACCCCCGGCATCGATTACTCCGGCGGCTCGTTGGGACAGGGGCTTTCCTTCGCCATAGGTATGGCTTTAGCCGAAAAAATGAAGTCGGTGGTCAAGGATGTCAACATCGGGCAGGGTGGCTTCCTCCAGCGTTATGTTGTCCGCTTCGACCCCCTTTACCGCTCTTATTGTATTCTGGGCGACGGCGAGTGCCACGAGGGCATGGTCTGGGAGGCCGCCATGTTCGCCGCCAAGTATAAGCTGGATAATCTCATCGCCATCATCGACTATAATAAGTTCTCTCTTGACGGCCCTACCAATGAAATCATGAATGTAGAACCGTTGGTGGAGAAATGGAAGTCGTTCGGCTGGTGGGTCACGGAAGTTGACGGACATGATTTTCGCCAGATTCTAGATGCCTTGGAACTTGCCAGCAAGCTCTACGGAGATTACCGCCCCAAATGCATCATTGCCCATACTATTAAGGGACACGGTATTCCCGCCTGGGAAAGGGAGCACATCCACTTAGGCAGAGGCGCGGTAATCATGAAGGGCATTGAGGAAGGGAGAAAAAAATATGCCGACATTTAATAAGTATGTGCAGATAGAAGATAAGCCCAGTATGGTCCCGGCGGGACTGGAAAAAGCTATTACCGCTGCGGCGGCAAAGGACACCCGCATTATCGCCGTGCTGGAAGACATGGGCTTTCCCGGCATGCTGTGGTTCAAGCAAAATTACCCTGAGCGAATGATTGAGTGCGGCATCGCCGAGCAGAATGCCGCCGTCATGGCGGCAGGCCTGGCCGCCGAGGGCTTTATTCCCATCATCAACAGCTTCCTTTTTGCCGACGTCGGCCGTGCTTACAACCAGATTCGCCAGAGCATCCTCGTCGACCGTTTTAATGTAAAGTTCATCGGGCGTGAAGGCGCTTGGGGCGAGCCTGGCATCTCCCACAACACGATAGAAGGCATCGGCAGCACCCGACCGCTCCCCAACCTCGTTATCCTTAACCCCGCTGACGCCGTAGAGGCGGAAAAAGCCGCCGAAGCTATGCTGCAGTACGTCGGCCCCGTTCTCTTGAGGCAGGAGTCCAGCCCGCCGCCGATAAAAATTTTCTCTGATGACCTGCCCTTCGATATCGGCAAGGCCTTTTCGCTTAAGGAAGGCAGGGACGCCACCATCATCGCTACCGGCTATATGCTTACCGAGGCCGTCAGGGCGCTGGATATCCTGGAAAAGGACGGACTTAACGTCGGTCTGCTGGATATGTGTACCCTCAAACCCCTCGACGATGAAGCCATTATTAAGGCAGCGGAAAAGACCGGCGCTATTGTCACCGCGGAAAACGGTACTGTTATTGGCGGCCTTGGCGACGGCGTCGCGGCCGTTCTCGCCGAAAACCTCCCCACCCCCATGGTTAAAATCGGCATCGAGGACGAGTTCAGCCAGTCCGGTAAAATGTCCCCCAAGGACGAACTTAAAGAGCACTTCGGTCTAAGGCCGGAGGATATCGCCGTCTCCGTTAAAGAATGCATCGCTAAGAAAGAAAAATTAAGTAAAAAGAGGAAGTAATTATGGCAGCGCTTAAATACGCAAATTGTCTGGTGCAAAAGCCCGGCCCCTTCCCACTTGAACTGCAGGGAAAGGACGGGGGCAGCGCTAAAGACCCGGTGCCTGGTGTAAAAACAACCCATGTCCTGACTGCCGATGAAAGCGGGCAAAAGGGTTTTTTCTTCGTTGACGGCATGTGGCTGTGGAGCGGTGTGTCCCGGGAACCCGTCGGTGTTCCGCACAAACATGATTTCGACCATGTCCTCTGCTTCGCCGGCGGACATATCGATGACCCGCAGGATTTTGGTGCTGAAATTACCGTCTGGCTGGATGGTAATAAAGAAGTTATCAAGCGCAACAGCATCATCTTCGTGCCGGCGGGCGTCGTCCACGGACCGATACTCTTTAATCGGATAACCCGCCCGGTGTTTTTCCTAACTGTCGCCATTACCGGTAAATACTCCCGGACTGTTGTTCCGCAGGTCGCCGAACCTGCCGGAGAAAAGAAATACACCATCGTTGACGCGCTTTATAAGAGTTTCACGGTAGCTGAGGATAAAAATGCGCCCCCGCCTCCCCCGCCGAACCCGAATCTTAAAGGGGCTCGCATTATGCATATTGAAGCGGATAAGGTTCCGGGTGCGTTTTACGTTGACTTTGTCTGGATATTCAAAGGCACCGGCGCCGCGCCGGCAAAAGTGCACGACCATGATTGGCCGGAGCTCATCGCCATGGCTGGAGCCGACCCTTCGAAGCCGCACGACCTTGGCGGGGAGATGTCTATCGTGCTCGGGGATGAAACTCACGCAACGGCAAAGTCTACCCTGGTTTGCATACCGGCACATGTGATGCATTGCCCGTGGGAATTTCATGATATCAAGACGCCCACATTGGTCTTTACCGCCGGGCCTTCTCACATGTACACCGGCTCGCACAAGAAAGACTGATATACACTTTAAATAGGCGTCAAGACCTGCCTTCTCAATTTATAAAAGGGGGATTTCCTTCCTCAATTACCCCATCTATAAACTAAAAACTCTCCATTACCCCTTTATCGCCTTCATCCCGGCCTCCAGCAGGGCGTCGTTTATATGTGTCAGCACTGCCCTCTCTATCGTCATGCAGGAAAACTTAAAGTCCTTTTTAGCCCTTTTCCCGCTTACCAGCCACGGCAGCCCGGTCTTGCCCTCCTTGTCCATCATCGGTGTTTTCCCGAAGGTTATCCTGGCGTCCGGTATGTATTTTTTCACTGCTGCCGCCAGGTCTCGCGGACTCTGCGGCGGCCCACCCACGTTATAGACGGGGTGCGGCGATGATGGTGCTTTTATCAGCCTCCTGGTGAACTCCGCCAGGTCGTCCGCCGCTACCAGCGAGGCCAGCTCCCTCCCGTCCCCCTCCATGGAGAA
>CAZRQP010000128.1:1772-3593 GCA_964602315.1 uncultured Dehalococcoidaceae bacterium | reverse complement strand
GTGGGCGGTAGAGGACTTGAACCACTGACCTCCGCGATGTCAACGCGGCGCTCTAACCAACTGAGCTAACCGCCCTTAATACAATTCAATTCTACTAAATGCCCCTTTTAACGTCAACTGTATTTTTATTTAGGATGTATTTTGACATCGGATATGTTAAAATCTATGCACGGTATTTAAACGCTATTATTAATTCCGGTGTGGCTTATATAGTTATAGCTGGATTCCTCTGAAAAGCTGCGGGAAGGTAAAGGTGTAAAATATGGGCGCTTTAAGAAGTCTTGCCGTAGGTGTTTTAAGCTTTATACTGTTCTTGACACTGGCCGTTTTCAGCATTGCCTTCATGCTTCAAGGCACTGTCCTGAATTATGATTTTGTTTCAGACCAGGTGGATAAAGTGCCGATAACCGATATCGCTCGCGATTTCGGTGATGAACTCATCACCTCCGAGTTAACTCAAGACATGCCCTTTGTAAAAGACGTCGCTTTAAATGTCTTTGAGGCAAAGGAGCCGTGGATAAAAGAGAAGCTGAAAGACGCTATGGACAGCGGGTATGATTATTTGCTGGGCGAAACGGATACGCTTTACATCGTCCTTCCACTGTCCGAACTCAAGACAGACCTTCAGAGTACGTTGTGGGATGAAGCCAGGGCTTATCTCCAGCAGGAACTTGTCGGGATGTCCGAACCGGAAATATCAAGTTATCTTCAGGATATAGTACGACAGATTCCACGCGATTTGGTGCCTCCGGATCTTGCCGCTTTACCTCAAGACATGCAAAATCTTGCCGTTGAACAGTATTTGAGAGATTTTGCGGGACTAAATTCCGTTATGGACCTGCCGCCTGAAATAACTGCCTCGGTAGAGGAAAGCGCCAAGGAGTATTTCGATGAATTTCTAGAGGATTTTATCGACGAAATCCCGAATACCTATACCATTGACGAGAGCACCCTTGGCAGCGAGACAATGGATGCGCTATCTACAGCCAGGACGGCGGTGGGTTATTTCCAGACCTATTATCCATGGATGATAGTCCTGATGGTTGTCCTGGCGGCTTTGATTTTCGTGACTAACATGAAAATCAGAACCACCGCCCGTGCTTTAGGGATTAATCTGTGTATTTTTGGAGGCCTTGACCTGATAGGGGTCATCGTTGTTAAGACTGTTAAACCGTTCCACTTTATTACAGATGCCTTCGATATTCCGGATACGCTATCCACCTGGGCGGAGGGTATGGCTAACGACGTAACCTCGGTAGCCCTGCCGCTGGCTATCGGTCTGCTGGCGGCTGGTGTGGTTTTACTGGTCGTTTCTTTTATTATCAAGCCCAAAGCACTCACGGAGGCTGGTGAGTGAGATATAAGATAATCGTCTTTATCTTGATTATATTATTGCTGTCAGTATCTGGCTGTACCTTTATTCAATCGACGGAAGGCCCGCCTAGGAAAGCCGAACTGGCCATTCTAAAGCAGGAATTGACCGAGGACCAGGAAGGTAATATAACCGTGCTGGTATCCGTGAAAAATATCAGCCAGGTAACCGTTGAGCTAGCCGAGGTTAAGGTCAGCTTCTATGACTCTCAAGATAATTTTATTGATAGCTTGACAGATAGCGTCATGGACTTGAAGCCTGATGATACCTGGGACTTTTACATCGGCTGCTCGGGTTCCTGCCAGGACATCGGGCGCTATGATGTAGAGGTCACGGCGCTCTCTAGTTCCGGGATACCGTAAGATAAAATATTGGTTTTTTACTTAAGCTGGTACGTCTTTGTATTTCCTCCACAGCCACCACCCCACCCCTCCCAGTATCAGGGCAGC
>CAZRQP010000128.1:0-1672 GCA_964602315.1 uncultured Dehalococcoidaceae bacterium | reverse complement strand
TGGAATATCGCCTTCACGTCTTTAAGATGCCCCACCTCCCGCTGGTTGAAGACGGTGAAGGGCTGCCCGTCCTTCATCACGGTGATATTGAAGGTCTCGTCGCCGGAGTTCCAGTAACCGATTAGTCCTTGCGCCACTTTGTCAAGCTGCGACGGCTCCAGTCCCGTCACCTGGCTGACGTCGTATTTGTTAAAACCATGCTCGTAAAGCTGGATACAGTTGGCTGCCGTGCTGACGCTGGCGGTAAAAAGCATTACAGGCAGGCATAGAATGAACAACCAATAGGCTATTATTTTTAAAATTTTCATTGTGTAAATCTAATAAATCGCGTCTCTTAATAATACTCTAAAAAACACATCCTGTGCTATAATAATGAAGACCATTCTTGGGGGGCATCATGTTTACCCATCTCCACGTTCACACCGAATACAGCCTGCTTGACGGGATGTGCTCTATTCCCAAACTGGTTGCCCGTGCCAAAGAACTCGGTATGGATGCACTGGCCATAACCGACCACGGTGTGATGCACGGCGTCATCGAGTTCTACCGGGAGGCTAAAGAGGCTGGCATCAAGCCTATCATCGGCTGTGAGGTTTATATCGCCCCGGGGAGTCGTTTAAGTAAAAACGCCGGCGATAGGAATAATTACCACCTCGTTCTGCTGGCTAAAGACCAGACCGGCTATCAAAATCTTATACAGCTTACGACTAAGGCCCACCTGGAAGGTTTTTATTACAGACCAAGGGTGGATAAGGAGCTGCTGGAGCAGCATAAAGATGGTCTTATCGCCTTAAGCGCCTGCAACTCCGGCGAGCTTAGTCAGCTTATACTTAGCGGTCGCTATGAGGACGCAAAGCAGGCGGCTCTCTGGTACAAGGAGACTTTCGGGGATTATTACTTTGAAATCATGCGGCACCCCATCCCGGAAACCGAGGCCGTTAATAAGTACCTGATCGAGATGGGCAAAGAACTCGATATCCCCATCGTCGCCACCAACGATACACACTACATAAAAAAGGAAGACGCCTCTGCCCACGATATTTTACTCTGCATCGGTACGAACACCACTATTCACGACGACAAGCGCATGAAGATGGCGGGCGACTTTTTCTATCTCAAGAGCCCGGAGGAGATGGCGGAGCTTTATAAGGACATCCCCCAGGCGCTGGAAAATACCGGGCGTATCGCAGAAATGTGCAACCTTGAAATGGAGTTCGGGCGACTGCACCTGCCGGAAATCGGCATCCCCGAGGGCAAGACCCCCGACCAGTATCTCGCCGACCTGTGCTATGAGAGCTTGGAGAAGTATTACCCCAACCCCACCCCGGAAATTAAAAAACGACTTGAATACGAGCTTGAGGTTATCAAAACGACCGAGTTCGCTAACTATATTCTGGTAGTCTGGGATATCATCTCTTTCACCAGGAGTAAGAGCATACTCTTCGGCGTCAGGGGCAGCGCCGCTTCCAGTCTCGTTCTCCACTGCCTTGGAATAACTCCCCTCGACCCCCTTGATTTTAATCTGGTGTTCGAGCGCTTCTTAAATATAGAGCGCAAGGAAATGCCCGATGTGGATATGGACTTCCAGGATGACCGCCGTGACGAGGTGATTGCTTACGTTACCCAGAAATACGGCCAGGACCATGTCGCCCAGATTATCACCTTCGGCACG
>CAZRQP010000127.1:2464-3594 GCA_964602315.1 uncultured Dehalococcoidaceae bacterium | reverse complement strand
GCAGATGCGAAACAAAAGTTAAAGCAACGAGTTCCAAATTCTCGAATAGAGATCTTAAATATGGACGGAGCAGACTACAAGCCTGATCGACAATTCGATTTATCCATGTGCATTGGGGCATCGTGGATTTACAAGGGGCACCGGGAGACTCTTCGTGCCTTGAAGTCTATGACAAAACCAAGCGGACTCATTCTTGTTGGTGAACCATTTTGGCTCAAGGAGCCGGAAGACGCCTATTTAACTGCTGCCGGTGAGACCATAGATGATTTCGGAACGCACTATGAAAACGTTCTAGCAGGTACAGAAGAAGACCTGCTTCTACTGTATACTTTAGTAAGTAACCAGGATGATTGGGACCGCTACACGGCTTTGCGATGGTATTCTACTGCAAGGTTTGTTGAAGAGAACAAGGACGATCCTGATGTGACTGAGATTGTTAAACGAGTTGACCATGAGAAAGCGACCTATCTTCAATGGGGGCGTGATACCGTCGGATGGGCAATATACCTCTTTAAAAACCCGGATACCAACCTTTGATATTTTGCCCGAGTCTAATTTTATATTCTAATGGCGTACTGAAATGGTATTGCCCACGAGTACTCATGGCTGGACAATGATCCCCATGTTTGTCCAATGGTAATCTCTCCTCCTCCCCCCCAGAAAGTAGCCCGCCGAGAGGGGCGCTAGCCCCTCTCAATAATACCCCCTCTCCAACCAGAAAACGCATGGTTCAGTTGATGGTGAGGTTGGAGAGGGCAGGGTGAGGTATGCACCTTCCATTATCCTCATAACCACGTTTGGAGAAAGGCACGGGGTGAGGTTTAAATAAAAATTTCATGAACACTCAAATCAAGATACGACAAAATCCCATTCACATTTATGCCTTAATCACTATATACTGATAATTGTAGACTAAAAACTTACAGCCAAATAAGTAAACATAAAACTAATGAAAAACAAATGATTTTGACGAAACGAATCGAGACTAAAATGACAAAACAAATCGAAAAACAAATCGTAATATTAGCTACAAAAAAGGACTGTTCAGATACAAGAAAAAATATTTAAAAATGCCCTTTTTACAAAACGAATCGAAGTTAAAAACCTTCCGTCTCCCTCTTTCGTAAAGG
>CAZRQP010000127.1:0-2364 GCA_964602315.1 uncultured Dehalococcoidaceae bacterium | reverse complement strand
GGGATAGAGGAGGGTTTTTACCCCGCCCTCATATTAATAATCCCCACGAAGAAAACATTGATAAAAAGGTGGATGATAAAAGCCGGCCAGAAAGACTTCCCCCGGTAGGCCACGTAGCCGAAGAGTATCCCCGTGATAATTGTGCTTACCGTCTCCAGCTCCGGCTTTCCTATGTGCATCAGCACGAAGGGTATCGTCTGTAGCAGGATGCTTCCCTCCTTGAATTTCTCCATCAGCCCGAAAAGCAGAAAACCCCGGTACATGAACTCCTGCGCGGAGAGGCTGACGCAGTACAGCAGGAAATAATTCAGCAGATTGAAGTCTGCCTTCTGGTAATATGCCTGTAATTCGGTGCTGAAAGACGATGCGTAAAGGATCGCCGCGGCTATCAAACAGATAACGATAACGTGAAAGCCCCATATCTTAGGCTTGCCCCACCTAAGCCCGAAATCGAGTGGGTTTTTCCGCAGGATGATTATTATTACCAGTATCGGGAAAACACCGTAGTACAGAAAAACGCTTAGCCATTCGTTCTGGATGGGATGGTACTCGTGAAGCACCAGGAAAAGCGTGGCGAAAGCGATTATTACCGTCTCTTTGCCGTTCCTCTTCAGGAACTGCCAGATGCCTACAAGTTCTTCTTTAAGCAGCCGTATCATGATTCTCTGGATAGTCTAAAATATACCTTCGGGAAAGGCAAACGTCATTACCGTTTTTTCTTAACCCTCCTGAAGTAGCCCCCTCTCAAAAAACCACCCCCTTCCCTTTGAAGGGAAGGGGGTAAGGGGGTAAGGTTTAGCCCTATTTTACCCCACCATTACATCTCCATTATCTGCACGTCTTCCGGAATCTCGAACACGCTATCATCGATATCGGAAAAATCAATATTTGTATATTCCATAACGGTTAGTATGCCTTCAGCATTAGTGCCCTCTGTACGGATGGGAAAGCCTGTATCTACCCAGACCCAGAGTTTAATACTCATATCGTCGGAAGTAAATTCAACTACCTTGCACTCTTTCCCGTCGTAGTATTCCGTGCCGGCGATAATCGGGTCGTGGTCCAGGATATCCGCCATATCGCCTTCCATGGTGCCTTGGGCCATCTGGCTCGTGTCCAGGGACATATTCATTGCCATATTCTGGTCAGGGTAATACATATACATTATGCCTTCATCTAGGAGGTATATCATGACGACGGTTTCACCTTCCATGACATACTCCATCCGTTGCTTGCTCTGCGTTTGCCATATGTGCCCGGTAATCGTTGGTTGCCCGGTGATGCTGACGGTGAGGTCGTAGTGCACAGGGTCGAGACCTGTCCATTGACTAAACAACTCGGATAACTCGTCGCCCGTCGCGGTGCTGGAAGTCGGAGTTGTCGAAGCGGGTGTGGTAGTTTGGCCTGGTGGTGTTGTCGCAGCAGTTGTAGTTGGGGAGGGGCTTGTAGACGCTGGTGTGGTGGATTCCTCCTCGCCGCCGCCGCAGGCCGACACTATGCCCAGCACTAATATAAGCAGACAAAGACAGGCGACTGACACTCTTTTACTCATTACTCTTTACCTCCTTTTGCTTACTAGGTAAGATACGAATTGGGTTAATTGGGAATTTTTAAAACCTTTGGAAAAATCCTATACCCGATGTATCTGATTGTCAAGGCTGTTTCAGGCTGTCGCTATGAACACATCCAATACAATGCCCGTTTTTGCGTTATATATAGGGGAGTATAAAAAAGGAGAAGTATTGCGGAAAATAATGGTGATTTGGATATTAGTGTTGTTGCCTAGTTCACCGTAATCGTCGACCCGTCCCCCGTCTTCGTCACGTCGATGCGGGCAGGGAAGGCGTCCTTGAGATCGTCCATGTGCGTGATGACCAGTATCTTCTCGAAGTCCCCCTGGATGGAGTTAATCGATTCTTTTAGTTTCTCCATGCCGGTTGTGTCCTGTGTCCCGAACCCCTCGTCGATAATCAGTGTCGGCAGCGATGCTCTAGCGCGTTTTGCCAGCAGTCTGGAGAGGGCGATACGTACGGCGAAGTTGATACGGAAGGCCTCGCCGCCGCTGTACATTTCATAATTCCTCGTGCCCAGTTCGTCCGCGATGACGATATCCAGCGTTTCCTGGACGGTGCCTTTCTTCGTCTCCCTCTGCGTCTCGAATCTCACCGTCATCCTGCCGTCGGTCAGCCGGTTCAGCAGCCTGTTAGCTTCTTCCTCGATTTCCGGCAATGCTGTTTCGATAATCAGCGCCTGTATCCCCGTCTTCCCGAAAGCCTTGACCAGTTCGCGGTAAATACCTTCTTCCTTTGACGCCTGGGATATCTGGGTTTGTTTCTCTTTTTTCTTTACTTCAAGCTGGGACAG
>CAZRQP010000126.1:0-3659 GCA_964602315.1 uncultured Dehalococcoidaceae bacterium | reverse complement strand
TGTTTCCGCTGGTGTTTGATTTGACTTTCGCCCGGTCATTCTCTTCCTGTTCGCCCGTATTGTATCACTTAAACCATGTCTTTTCCACAGAAGACTTTATGATATAATTATTCTGAATAATAGGATAGGAACAAATAAAGGAGCTTATATGGCTGACAAAGAAACCCCGAAAAACCAGATTTTCAATAAACCTCTCCCCGAAATTCTCGATGATATCCAGGATGCCGCTGCCGATGCCCGACAGGCAGCCGAGGATGCCAGAACCGCCGGTGAAAAGGCCGCCGAAGAGGTAATGAAAAGATTACGCAAGCTGTTCCTTAAGATGGCTAAAGACATCACCGAAGCCATGGATGAGCCTAAATAATAATCGCCAACTAATCCGGTAACTACAAAACAGCTTTAGTTCAGGCCCAGCTCGCGGTTCATCTGAATAAGCCGGATAATGTCGGCGCGACTCAATAGCCCGCCGCATTTACCGTTATCGTTAATCAGCACCTGGTTGATATCGTTTTTAGCAATCATTACCAGCGCTACGTTCAAATTATCATCCGGCGCGACCGTATAAAGCGGAGTGCTGGTCATAATACTACTCACCGGGGTTTCCGCCCATTTTCCCTGCGGAACCTTCTTGACGTCGGAAATAGTTACAATACCAATCAGTTTATCATCCTTACAGACTGGTACAGCCCTGCCCTGCTGCTTACGGAAAATGTCCCTCACCAGTTCCTCCACGGTCTCCTCGGGTGAGATGGAGCTGATATCAGGATTCATCAGCTCCCTGACCTTAACATGGCTCAAACGCTCGCGTAGCGTTATTTCCTTGCGGCTGGCATCGGCGGAGCTGTTGAGAAACCATCCAATAAACGCTATCCACAGTCCGCTGATGAAGCTGACGGATATCATCAGGAAAATGCCGAGCCCTATAAATATCCAGCCGAATATCTGCCCGACCAGTCCGGCGATATCGGTTGCCTTGGTAAGGTTTCCCGTAGAGCCCCAGATAATAGACCGCAGCACGCGGCCTCCGTCCAGTGGGAATCCGGGCAGCAGATTAAAGATACCAATATACATATTAATGAGTGCCATGTAACTCAATATCGCCGCCAGTGGTGTGGTGGCATCCGCCGGCAACATGGAAAATCCCCAGAAAATGGCGGCGAGGACAAGACTGGTAACCGGCCCCACGATGGCCATAGCAAACTCGGCGGCTGGTTTTTTCGGCTCATCTTCCATATTACTGGCACCACCGAGCAAGAAAAGCGTGATGCTGTGCACCGGGATGCCCCTGGCATTGCCGACCAGCGAGTGCGCCATTTCGTGCAGCAGCACGGATACGAAAATGAGCAACGCCCCGATGATGCCCGTTATCCAGTAAACAGCCGTACTCCAGCCGGGATAGGATAGAGGGAAATAGACCATGGCCAGCGTCCAGCTAAAAAATATGACGGCGAATATCCAGGTATAGTGAATGCCGATGGTTATCCCGAAAATCCGAAATAATTTAAATGACGCTTTCACAGTTACACTCCTGCTAATTCCAGTATAACATTAAAGCGTTTCTATTTTTAGACCTTCCTCCCCTACCAATTCCACCAGGCGCTGCTGCAGCTCGGGGCAATAGCCGGTCTGCAGGCCGGGCATCTTAAGCGGGACGGCCCCGCTGCCGTTGATAACCTTCAGTTGCACCTCGTCGCGGCCTTCGTAGGACTTAAGGACTGAGACTACTTTACCCAGTCGGGCGACATCGCCATCTTCATCGTCGGTCTGCTTAAGATTGATTATCAATAGATGTCTTGCCTCGGGTGCTTTTACGGGCTTTTCCGCCGGGGCCTCCTGTTTCTCGGCTACCTTTTGAGTAGCCGGTTCCTCACCCTCACGGGGAGGCTGGTAAAGGCGCACGTTATCACAGCTTATCTGCGCCCTGTCCTCCCTCACCCTTACCTTGCCCTGGATAACGAGCTCGTTACCTTCCATCCAGAGTTCATCGGTCTCGGCATAGACCTTGGGCCAGACCATGACTTCCACCTGCCCGCTGAAATCTTCGAGTACGGCGCTGGCGAAAGACCGTCCGTCCTTGGTCAGCAGATAGCGCGCCGAGACGAGCCGCCCGGCCAGCACCACGTTTTGTCCGTTCATTTCCGTATTTATCTCCTCGCAGAACTTCGTATCCGGGGTGGCGTTGCTGAAAACCGGACTGAACGGCTTCTCCGAGAAGCTGACGCCCAGCAGCTCTTTTTCCCAGAAGGCTTTTTCTCTGTCGGTGACTTCAGATGGCGTAAGTCCAAGCTCCGGCAGGGGCACCGCAGTAGACTCCCCAAAAAGGTCGAACATGGTGGTCTGTCCTGTTTCGCGCAGATGCTGCTCCCGCTGCGCCAGCGACAAAATACGCGATACGCTATTTAACAGAGTCCCGCGCTCTCCCAGGCAGTCCAGCGCGCCGGCTTTTATAAGGCTTTCCATGACGCGCCGGTTGACCGACTGCAGATTGGCGCGACGGCAGAGGTCTTCTATTGTCTTAAATAATCCGTTTTTATTGCGCTCGTCAATCAGAGGCTCGATAGCGCCGCCGCCTACGTTTTTAATAGCGGCAAGACCGAAGCGTATTGACGGACTTTCATCACCGTTGCTTTCTATGGAAAAATCAAGCTGACTGCGGTTGATATTCGGCGGCAGGACTTCAATATTAAGTCGACGGCATTCGGCGATGGCGCCGGCAGTCTTTTCCAATTCCCCGGCGTGGATGGTAAGAAAGGCATCGATATACTCCGGCGTGTAATTAGCCTTGAGATAAGCCGTCTGGTAGGCAACCAAGGCGTAACACCAGGCGTGCGCTTTATTAAAGGCGTAGCCGGTAAAGGGCTCAATTAACGCAAAGACCTCCTCCGCCAGTTCGGTGGTAAATCCCTTCTTCTTGGCGCCGCTGATAAAAGCCCGCTTTTCCTTCTTCATCGTCTCGGCTATCTTTTTGCCCATAGCCTTGCGGAAAATATCCGCCTGCCCCAGGCTGTAGCCGGCGAACTCCTGCACAATCAGCAGCACCTGCTCCTGGTAAACGATGACGCCGTAGGTCTCTTTCAGGATGTCTTCCAGGGCGGGGTGGGGATAGCGTATCGGCGCCAGCCCGTGCTTGGCATCGATGAAGTGGGGGATGTGTTCCATGGGGCCGGGACGATATAACGCTACCATAGCGGCGATATCGCTGAAAACGGAAGGCTTAAGCTCCTTGATATAGCGCCGCATGCCGGAGCCTTCCAGCTGAAAGACACCGGCCGTCTCCCCTGCTGCCAGCAGGCCGTAGGTCTTTTTATCGTCCATGGGCAGGTTGAGCAAATCGATATCCACGCCGTGTTTCTCTTTAATGATGTCCCTGGCTTTACCCAGAATAGTAAGATTGGTCAGGCCGAGGAAGTCCATCTTGAGCAGCCCGATACGGGCGATATCGTTCATGGAGAACTGGGTCATGACGGCTTCCTGGTTTTCCGTCCGGGCGGACCGCTGGAGAGGCACATATTTCGTAAGGGGCTCTTTGGAGATAACAACCCCCGCGGCGTGGGTGCTGGCGTGGCGGGACACCCCTTCGACACGGCGAGCGGTGCTAACAAGGTTACGGACGATTTCATCATCATTGTAGATGTTTCTAAGCTCATGGTTCTCGTCCA
>CAZRQP010000125.1:0-3765 GCA_964602315.1 uncultured Dehalococcoidaceae bacterium | reverse complement strand
TCGGGTTCCGACTCCACGGAAATCGTACCACCTATTAGCTGGACGCGCTCCTGCATACCCACAAGTCCCAGCTTGCCCTGCTTGGCTAATTCCCCGACCTTGCCGGCCAGAACAAAGCCCTTGCCGTTATCGCTGATGGTGATTTTCGTCTTGTTTGCGGTAAACTCAAAGGTAATTTCGGCTTTGGTAGCCCCGGAATGACGCCAGATGTTACGCAGGGCTTCCTGGATAATGCGGAACAGGGCGATGGCTACCTCCTCCGGCAGGCGGTGCTCTTCGCCCACGATATTCACCTTGGTGTCTATATTCGAATGCTTGGTAACCTCCGCTGCCAGCCACTGTACCGCGGGCAGCAGCCCAAGCCTGTCGATAGCCGCCGGCCGCAGGTCCTGGCTTAAGCGGCGTATCCCTTGCAGAATACTGTCGGTCTGCTGCCACAATTCCTCTAAATGCTGCTTCATATCATCGGATACGCCGTCGCTGCTTGTTGATAGGGCGTCAAGCTGCCGCGAAAGCACCACGAGTGCCTGGATGGTATCATCGTGGAGTTCATGGGATATACGCTTTCTTTCCTCCTCCTGCGCCCTGGTAGCCTGCTTGAGATAAAAGCGCAGGTTATCATTCATCATTTTCTGCTCGGTAATATCACGGGCGATGTGCTGGAATCCCACCGGTTTTCCCTTATCCCATACGACGCTGGTAGCCAGCTGCATATAGACCACGCTGCCGTCGCATCTGGAAAAACGCTGCTCGTAAGGTTGTTCTACTGCTTCACCGTTCAACAGCTCGTTCCTGATATGGTGGGCTAGGTCAAGGCTTTCTTGAGATAAAAATTCTTTCACGTTCTTCTTATAAAGCTCATCCTGACTGCAGCCTATCATTTTTTCCGAGGCTTTATTAGCAGTGGTGAAATTCCCCTCCAGGTCATGCATCCAGATGGCGTCGATGGCGTTTTCAAAAAGACTGCGGTATCTTTCTTCGGATGTCTTCAGCTCCTGCTGTATCGCTTCGAGGCGTTTGCGGTAATCTCTTTCCCGTCGCAGCGATACGAAACCCACAGAAATAACACAGCCTATGATGACGACGGCCGCGATTTCAAAAGCCGACTGCCACGGGGGAGTGGAGTATATAACAACATGCGGCACCATGCAGGCAATCGCGGCTAAAGACGTGATAAAAGCGCCCCACCACCCGAATAAAAAACCGGCCCAGATAATGGGGGCCAGATATAGGATTCTCTCGAACGTATGGCGCGTTATATTCAGGTCGGCCATCAGCTGGGAAATAAATCCGGGGTGCTGCAGGCTGGTGTTGTAGTGGGGGACGGTTATCAGCACCATTACTGCCAGAATAAGCCAGAAACCCGGCTTACGCAGTATCGAAGTCATGCTGCCGGTTAATGTGCGGTGGGCCAAAGCAATACCTCTAATATTTGGGGGAGGGCTATTTTCAGGGTATATCCTCTAGCGTTACCCAGCCTTCTTTCAAAGCGCGAACGACCGCTTCCGTTCTGGAGCTTACCTGCAGCTTGTTGAAGATATGGCCGAGGTGCGCCTGAACGGTGCGCAGACTTAAGCAGAGTTCGTCGGCGATATCCTGGTTGCTGAAGCCTCGGGTGGCCAGTTTCAGGACCTCAATCTCTCTCTCACTTAACATTTCTGTGGTCTTTTGCCCTGATGTCTTGCTGGCGGCAGGCACAAAACGGTTTAGTACCTTCCTGGCGATAGCCGGGTGTAAGACAGACTCGCCGGCGTGTACCTGGCGGACGGCATCAATCAACTCACGCCCGCGGACGCTTTTAAGCAGGTAACCGGCCGCCCCCGCTTCCAGCAGATTGAACACAAACTGGTCGTCATCATAAGCGGATAGTATCAAAACCGCCACGCTAGGGTAGAGCGACTTTATTTGACGGGTGGCTTCTATGCCATCGACGCCGGGCATGGCGATATCGATAATAGCGACATCGGGCCGGGAGCTGCCGGCTAATTTTATAGCCTCGCTGCCGTCGGCGGCTTCAGCTACCACATCCATGTCCGACTCATGCTCCAGTATCTGGCGCGTGCCATCCCTGACCACCGCATGGTCGTCTGCAATCAGTATTTTTATTTTACCCATATATCTCCCTCTGATTTTATCACATTTCCGGCGCATGATGCACTTACTGTCGCCTTGTAATTCACCTGAATGAATAAGTAATTATACCTAAAGACAGTGCGCTGTGATTAGGTATCAAGGCGGACGCTGTATGGACTTTACTTCTGTTAATCTAAAGATAGAAGGCGAAATATACGCATTACAGGATATATTAATTTAGAGGTTATTCAGGAGAAACATACAGGATGGAATGGCAGATAATAATAGCAATACTCATCGCTATACCTATTATGTTGTTACCGATAGCTTTGATATGGTATCTGAATCTCGGCGGCATTATGACGGCCGTTAAAGAAGCCAGGATAAAAAGGGTGCTTAAAGAAAAAGAAGGGGAAATCTGATATTTTCTCCGGTTATTCAGCCGGACTGAAATATATAAACAGGTAGACTAAAGGATGCGAACCGTAGAGTGAATCTACGGCTCGCTTTTTTATTTTCTAATTTACTCCGGTGTTTACCAGGGATTCTCCTTGTTTTTCAAGGTATGAATAAGGTCGTCAATGGGTATTGCCGTTAGAGTAAGCGTCTGGGTGGTCCCCTTGGCGCTTAACCTGATAGCCAGTTTGGCGATGGACTCATTGCTGGGGGCTTCGAGGATATTAACGAAGTCGTACTGGCCGAGGAGGGCGTACTGCGTGAGAATTTTTGCCCCCATAAACTCAACTTCTTTGTTGATTTCCTTGAGAATTTCCGGGTCTTCCTGGAGGGCTTTGCGGCCCGCATCGGTGAGGGTTGTCAGCATAAGATAGACAGACATCTCAACCTCCTTCCATCATGGCTTCTGGCACATATTATGAAGGCATCAATACCCCGTTTGTCAACTTTATGATAGTTACGGCGGCGGTTTACAGATGATTTTAATTTACCCCGGGGGAGAAAAGAAGAGGGGGCTATCATTGCCCCCTCTTTGCTAAGCACTGTACTTTTAACAAGTTAGTAATAAAAAGCTGTGCGGCGGCCAACCCAGAGGCCGAGCAGGAAGAGTATCAGTCCTCCAAGACCTATAGTAAGATAAAGCGGCCAGCCGATGAACTCGAAGGGTTTGACCATGGTAAACTCGCCGGCGCCGGTCCAGCCACTTTCGTTAAGGGCGGCATCAACGGCCTTCTCTCGCCAGTAATAGGTGACTTCTGCGGAGAGCTTAAGCTGTTCCATTTCGGTAAGTGTATATTCAGATATGGCGATACCGGTTATATCTATTAATATTGTCTCCGCGTCAAAGGTGTCGGAAGTAGCTATTTGTAGATTATAAGTAACCGGATCGCTGATATCGGTGACGTCATCCCAATTGAAATAAGCTGGCAAGGGTATAGCCTCACCCATGGCGGGAAATAGTGGCAGCGGCACTTCAGGTGAGGTTGACTCGATGGTGAAGTTAGCACTGGCGATATTAGTGCCGTCCGTGGCGATAATGGTATGCTCGCCGTATTGAATAGCTGGCACTTTAAACGTTATGACGACGAATCCGCTGGCGTCGGTATTTTTTTGGGTAATATTGGCTCCATCAATGGTAACCGTTATGGTACTGTTGGGAATGAAGCCGCTGGCGCCGATACTGATAGTGCCGCCGACGAAATCGCCTTCCTCCTGGTCGAGACTAAGGGGTAGGGT
>CAZRQP010000124.1:2442-3803 GCA_964602315.1 uncultured Dehalococcoidaceae bacterium | reverse complement strand
GCCAACGTGCTTATTTTTGAGAGAATGAAGGAGGAATTCCGCGCCGGGCGCACGCTTGGGGCGGCCGTCGAAGCCGGCTTCCACCGGGCATGGTCGGCTATCTGGGACAGCAACATGACCACCTTCATCGCCTGCATTATTCTGTACTGGCTTGGCAACACGGCGGTGCATAACGCCGCAGTTATAGGCTTTGCCGTGACGCTGTTCGTCGGCGCGCTGGTAAGCATCTTCACGGCGGTACTGGTCACCCGCACGCTCCTGCGCGCACTGGTAGGCACCGGCCTTTCTAACAAGACATGGCTATTTACTGTTTCCGGAGGCAAGAAATAATGCTGGATATAATCGGAAAAAGGTTCTGGTTTTTCTTAATATCGGGAGTGCTTATCGCTATCGCCATTGTCTCGCTGATAGCTTTCGGACTCAAGCCGAGCATCGAGTTCAGCAGCGGTTCGTTACAGATGTTCAGGTTCGAAGCACCGGTGGAATATGATGATTTCATACAGGAAATGCACGACCTGGGTTATGAAGATGCCATTATCCAGCGCACGGAGACAGGCCAATTCCTGGTACGCACGCACAAATTGACGGACACGGAGAAAGAGCAGATAGAGTCCTCGTTGACGGCGACTTTCGGGGAACACGAGATACTGCTTTCCAACGACGTATCGGAGCAGGTAGCCGCGGAAACCACACGCAACGCCGCCATTGCCGTGGCCGTGGCGATGGTGGGAATGCTGCTTTACGTCACCTATGCCTTCCGCAAGATGCCCAGGCCGTTCCGCTGGGGCACCTGTTTTGTCATCGCCCTGCTGCACGATATCTTTGTAACGGTAGGCCTTTTCTCGCTGCTGGGCCGCATCTTCGGCTGGGAGCTTGACCTGATGTTTATCACCGGCATTCTTGCTATCGTCGGCGTAAGCCTGGACAACACCATCGTCGTCTTCGACCGCATGCGCGAGAACCAGAGAAACGGCGTCAGCCCGGACTTCGAGATAGTGGTCAACCGCAGCCAGATAGAAACGCTGGGGCGTTCACTTAACACCAGCATCACCCTCCTGATTACCTGCCTGGCGCTGCTGCTGTTCGTGGGCAGCACCATCGAGAATTTTATCATCGTCCTTATGATAGGCGTCATCGCCGGCGCCTTCGATTCCGTTTTCGTAGCGCCGGGTCTGCTGGTGGTGTGGGACAAGAACGAATGGGGCAGGTTCCTCGGGCGCAAGAAATCCCCCGTAGTGAAAGCCTGAAAGCAGGTAAAAGATGTTCACCGGTAAAAGCGGTGCCATCAGACTTTCCGCTCTTGTCGTTATCAGTCTGATTATTCTCAAAACGGTTATCGGTATTCTTACCGGCAGCTTGAG
>CAZRQP010000124.1:0-2342 GCA_964602315.1 uncultured Dehalococcoidaceae bacterium | reverse complement strand
CGCATCACCGGCCTGGACATCATCGACGATATACTGGCCGGCCTCGTAGCCATCTTAATCCTGAAGGTAGGCATTGATGTATTGAGAAAATCATTTGTCGGTCTTATCGATGTCAAGCTGCCTGAAGATGAAGAAAATCTTATCAAACTGGCTATTTCCGAGCACTTCGGCGACCAGATAATCGAGTACCATAAGCTCCGCACCCGCAAGTCAGGCAGCCAGCGCTACGTGGACTTGCACCTTGTCATGCCCAGGCACATCAGCCTTGAAGAAGCCCACCTGATGTGCGACCACCTGGAAAATGATATGAAACAGCGACTGCTGGGGATAGACATCACCATTCATGTGGAACCGTGCGACGGCAAGTGCGAGCAATGTCCTCTACTCCCCTGCCGGGGCAGAAAAGAAAATCAAAAAGGTTAGCCCACACCTCTCCGAACATAATCGATAATCCCCTTCACCATGAACTGACCCCCGAAGTAAAGCAGCGCCGCGCTTAAGACGATGAAAATCCACTCCTGCAACTTCACCCCCCAGAAGCGGTGCGTCCTATAGACAGAGAAGGACACCAGTGAAAGCCAGATGAGGTCGCAGAGCCAGTGCACGATAATGAAAAAGGGCAGTCCCCACGTCCCCACCGCGTCGATAAACTGCGTCAGGAGCAGGCTGCCGACGGTCGCCCACCAGAACAGGAAAAACGGGTTCAGTCCGCTCATCAGGATACCGGCCATGAAAGCGTTATATGACGTGTCCTTGCCTTCCCTAGCAAGTTTAGTGCGGGCGCGGAACAAATCGATGCCCATCCAGACAATCATCCCACCGCCCAGTACAGCCAAAACTAATTGTAAAATTTCATTCTGGAAAAAGCCCTTCAGCCCGAAGTAGATAAGCAGTATCAGCGGCACCTCGACGACGGCGTGGCCTAAAGACACCAACACCCCGGCCCACGGCGACTTCATGCTTTTAGCCAGAGTAACCGCGAACATGGGACCCGGCATCATCACGCCGGACAAAGAGGTTATCACAACCGTTCCCAGTGCCGCCAGCATTAAAGCTCCTTATGCTAAAGGGGATAATTTCTATTTTTATTATAGCATTTACGAGTGAATTTTATCTCCGGTAGCTTGAGTTAGCTATTTTGTTGCTCTATACTAAAGCCAAAGGAGTGTATCTCAAGTGTCTCTGGACTTAACTCAAGTCGCCGCGCAGGTTATCAGCATGATAGCCGGGCTCAAGGAAAAGCGCGCCGAGCAGGAAAAACGCCTGCGGTACGCTTTGGATACCATTAACAGTCCCCCTATCGACCTCGAAGACCTGAAAAAGAAAATCAAAGCCGGCAGGACCACCTGGCTGGTGGCCGAGATTACGGAGGGGCTGAACCTGCGCTATCCCCTCCCCCCTTTGCCCCCCGACTTCACGGTTATCGCCGCGGACGGCTCGCATATAGACGTTGACCGGCACCAGTCCACCCGCTGCTACCTGATTAATACGGGCTCGGTAGTACTCACCTACGGCAGTAAACCGGAAGCCATGTTATCCAGCACGCCGCAGCTCTATTCCGAGGACAAAGACCTCGCCATTACCCCACCGGGGGGCGGCCGCGAGCAGATGGTCGAGGGCACCGTGCTGGGCATCAAGCGGTCGGTTGAGGAATGCAAGGCTCTGGTCGATTTAGCCTCTTCCCTACCCCCGCAAAACCCCGCCCTGGCGCTGCTCGACGGGACGCTTATACTCTGGGGACTTGAGGCCTATCCCGACTTCGTGACGGATGCCCTGCTGATTAACGGCATGCTTAAGTGTCTTGACACGTTGAAAGGAATGAGCAAAGACCTTCGCCTCGCCCTCGCCAGCTATATCAGCTTTCCCCGCAGCACGGACGTCCTGAACGTCTTAAGGGTGGCAATATGCCCCAATGATGTCCCCGACTGCGATAAATTCTGTCCGCCGGAGCACGGGCGCGACTGCGAAGGGCTGAACGGCGTGCGCGACCGCGATATATTCATGAATTTACTGGAAGACGGCGAAAGGTCGGCGCTGTTCATCAGCCCCTCCAAGATTGTCAAAAACTACTATAATGAACATAAGGTCTATTTCTTTTACCTGCGCGTCGGGGAGGAAATCGCCCGCATCGAGATCCCGCAGTGGACAGCAGAAAATGAGGAACTGCTTAATCTTACCCACGGCCTCGTCTTCGACCAGTGTCAGCGCGGGCACGGCTACCCGGTGGCGCTCTCGGAATCCCACGAGCAGGCGGTGGTCACCGGCGCGGATAGAGAAAACTTTAGAGAACTGGTAGAATCAACACTAACGGAGGAACACCTGCCGGTTGCCTCTTCCGGCAA
>CAZRQP010000123.1:0-3818 GCA_964602315.1 uncultured Dehalococcoidaceae bacterium | reverse complement strand
GGCAAAGCGGGGATGGTTTTCAGCGGGGTCTCACCCGACGACAAGCTGGTGGAAATTTGCGAACTCAAAGACCACCCCTGGATGCTGGGGTGCCAGTTCCACCCGGAATTTCTCTCGAGGCCGGGGCGGCCGCAGCCGCTCTTCCGGGAGTTCATCGGGGTGGCCAAAGACGTATTAAGAGAAGGCGCGCAGCCGCCGCTGCCGATGGCAAACGATTGAGGAGGGAAAGATGCAGATATTCCTGGATACCGCCAATATCGACCAGATAAGGGAGGCCGCAGGTCTGGGGATTATCAGCGGGGTGACGACCAACCCTTCGCTGGTAGCCAGGGAGACCACCTCCGACTACGAGGCGGTGACGAAGAAAATCTGCTCTATCGTCAGCGGGCCGGTGTCCGTAGAGGTACTGGCGGAAGACGCCGATGCGATGATAAAAGAGGCACGGATTAAGGCCGCCTGGGCGCCCAACGTAAATATCAAGATACCCATGACCGCCGAGGGACTTAAGGCGACCTCGGTGTTAAGCAAGGAAGATATTAAAGTAAATGTGACGCTTTGCTTCTCGGCGAACCAGGCACTGCTAGCGGCACTGGCCGGGGCTACCTACGCGAGTATATTCGTCGGGAGGCTGGACGACGCCGGTCACGACGGCATGCAGGTGGTGGAGGACACGATGATGATACTGGCCAATTACCCGGAGCTGGACGCGCAGCTGATAGCGGCGAGTATCCGCAATCCGATGCACGTCACCCGTGCCGCATTGGCCGGAGTCGATGTGGCGACCGTGCCTTATGCCGTGCTGAAGCAAATGATGCAGCACCCGTTAACAGATATAGGTATAAAACGCTTCCTGGCCGATTGGAAAAGCGTATCTAAAAAACAGTAAATAAATGACACCCTTCCCCCCGGGGAGACGGGACCAGAGCGAGGTGGAACCATGGAAATGAACACAAACACAAATTTAAACATTGCGGGACTGGAAACCAAGACCAAAGAAGAACTTCTGGAGATGGCCAAGGAGAAGGGCATTAACACTTCAACAACCCAAAAAAAGCACGACATTATCATGCGCCTGCTGGAGACGCACACGGAGGAACAGGGCAATATTTTCTGCAGCGGTATCCTGGAAATCATGTCCGATGGCTACGGATTCCTGCGGCAGGAGACAATGCTACCCAGCCAGACGGACGTTTATATATCGCCGTCCCAGATACGGCGCTTCGGGCTGCGCAACGGCGACATGGTCTCCGGTCAGGGAAGGCCGCCGAAGTCAAACGAAAAATATTACAGTCTTTTACAGGTGGTCGCCATCAATGACCTTAATCCCGACTTAACAAAAGGCCGGCAGCCGTTCGGCTCGTTAACGCCTACTTTCCCGGATAAACTCATAAACCTGGAATACTCGCCGACCGATCTTTCCACGCGCCTGATTAACCTCATCTCGCCAATAGGTCGGGGACAGCGGGGACTGATAGTATCGCCGCCCAAAGCCGGTAAAACACTGTTGCTGAAATCAATCGCCAACTCGATTTCCACTACCTATGAAGATATACACATAATGGTCTGCCTCATCGGCGAGCGCCCGGAGGAGGTTACGGACATGAAGCGGTCGGCCAAGGGTGAAGTAATCGCCGCCACGTTCGATGAGATGGTGGAAAACCAGACACGCGTAGCCGAGCTGGCGCTGGAGAGGTCCAAGCGGCTTGTCGAAAGCGGCAAGGACGTGATTATACTGCTCGACGGCATTACACGTCTGACACGCGCCTATAACCTGGCCATGCCGTCCAGCGGCCGCACGCTTTCCGGGGGTATCGACCCCGCCGCGCTCCACCCCGCCAAGCGCTTTTTCGGGGCGGCGCGCAACACGGAGGAGGGAGGCAGCCTGACAATTATCGCCACGTGCCTTATTGACACCGGCAGCCGTATGGACGACCTGATTTACGAAGAATTCAAAGGCACGGGCAACATGGAGCTTCACCTCGACCGAAGGCTGTCCGAAAAACGCATCTTCCCGGCGATGGACATGCAGAGGAGCGGCACGCGGCGGGAGGAACTACTACTTAGCGAGGAACAACTTAAGCAGGTATGGCTGCTGCGGCGCATGGTGGGAATCATCGCTTCCGATTCCAATAATTTCATCGAGGCGACGGAGCGCGTCCTCGAGCGCATGCGCAAGACCAAGAGCAACGCCGAGTTCCTGGTAGGATTGAGAGATATATAAACTATGCAAATCAAAAAGACGTACACAGAAGTAAATCCCGAACTGCTTAACGCGGAGATAAAGGACTTTATACTCAAACAGGGGGCGGAGCTGGGCGAGAACAAGCTGGAGACCTTTACCCTGCCGGACGAATCGGCGACATTCATTACCCGCAGCACGATGACCTTCAGCATTTCCAACAAGCAAGCCCTTGAGGTGCACATGGTGGGCTCCGTCAGGGGAGAGACCAAGCTGATAATGGACATAGACGAGAAGCTCTTCCCACAGGAGAAACTTAACGCCCTGCAGAGCGACCTCGACTTTATCTTCAGCAACTACGAAGCGAAGTAGTCCCAGGCTAATACCACCGGCTTTCCGCGCGGACTAGTCATATATAAGGTCGCCAAGGAATACACTCATGTCGCCCTCTTCAAGTCGGGGGATAACTGTTTCCCGCGATAACGTATCCAGCGGATTACCGTAAAGGTAAAGCTGCGGAGACCGATTGCAGTCTACCTGCCACCCGTTCGCCAGCAAAGGCGAGATATCCCGGACCAGATTATCTTCCAGTCCGACAATATAGAGATTTACCAGACCGGATAAAACCGAGACGTCGCTGATTCGATTCGCATTCAGAAAGAGGCACCTTAACGCCGAAGCGCCGGCCAAAGGCGAAATATCGACGATACGGTTATAATCCAGGTACAAAACATCCAATACTTTTAATTCCGCCAAAGGACTGATGTCAGTGATAACGTTATGGCGGCAATGTAACGTTTCCAGCGCAATACAGGTCTTCAGCGGCGAGAGGTCTTCAATATAGTTGCCCGAGATGTTCAAACGCTCAAGACTCTCTAAACCGGCAAGGGGGGAGAGGTCCCTGATTTTATTATCGCGGGCCTCGAGGTACTCGAGACCGATGATTGCTGACAGCGGAGAGATATCCTCGATTTGGTTGCAGGAGATATCCAGAGCAACAAGATTATCCAGACCGGCTAACGGCATGAGGTCGGAAATGCGGTTACCGCACAGGGAGAGACCGTTAAGTCCGGTCATAACGAATAAAGGCGATAAGTCCCCGATATCATTCATATCGACGGAAAGCGTATGCAGCCGATTCAGATTACAGAGAGGCGAGAGGTCGCGAATATTATTATGGTCAAGATTAAGGTATTCCAGGTTAACACAGTACTCGAGGCCGGTGAGGTCGGTGATACCTGCATACCATTCAGTGAGCGTTGTTACTTTTTCGAGCCGGGCGATATCAAGGTCCGCCGGAGATATACCGAGGTTCTCACATATTGCAGCTCTTAATGCTTCATCAGGGACAAGGCTGGAATCACTAGCGGCAGAGGCCGCTATTTTACCTGCCCCCCAGGAACCAACGATGATAAACACCAGCGCGGCGGCTACCAGTATCGGAGTGAAGATATTATACTTGTGCTTCAACATTTTCCCCCGCCATGAAAACGGAATACGCTATATAAATTATAAGTGAGGAGCGGGGATGTGTGGTGCAGGCTAATACCCAAATATTATAGTTAGCAGCACTGAATTTTATCCGAGTTGTGGGAAATGAGGTCGGATTACTACAACTGCGACCCGGACTTTATCTTCA
>CAZRQP010000122.1:0-3884 GCA_964602315.1 uncultured Dehalococcoidaceae bacterium | reverse complement strand
CAGCATATCGCATTTGCCGCAGTTAATTTTTTCCGTCATAGATACCTCGCTTTCTTTTTAGTTTACAGTTTACAGTTTACAGTGCCCCGCCACCCCTCCTGGATTCCCGCTGGAGTTTACCCCGTACTTGATACGGGGCGGGAATGACGTTAAATTTTAAGGCTGAATGAGAATCTTAATAGATTTGCCTGATTTATGCAGTTCAAAGGCTTTCTGGATATCTTTAAGAGAAACAACATCGGTGATGAGTGATTTCAATTCCAGCTTGGGGAGCATGGCGAGGGCGCGGGGGAAGGAATAAGGGGACACAAAGGTAGATGTGATGGTAAGCTCTTTGGCATACATCAGGAACGGGGAAACGCCGATTTCAACGTCCTTGCCATAGACAGCCGCCCAGAGAATGGTGCCGCAGTTATCCGCCAGATTAATACACTGTTTAGCGGCGGCCACACTCCCGCTGGCGTCGATGACGGTATTAAAGCCGCGGCCGTCGGTGAATTTTTTGCCGACCTTTTCTATGTTCTCTTTAAAAGGGTCGACGACAACGTCGGCGCCGAGTTTTTTGGCGAGCGCACGCTTTTCCGCGATGGGTTCGGAGAGGAGGGTCTTAGCCGCACCGGCCCTTATCGCCATTTCCAGGCAGAGAAGTCCAATGGGTCCGCCGCCGCAGATAGCGACGCTGCAGCCAGTCTTTACTCCGGCCCGGTCGATGCCATGGACAGCCACAGAGACCGGCTCCAAGAGGGCGGCGATATCAAAGGGAATATCATCGGTCAGCGGATAGATGGCACTTTCCGGATAAACGGCGTATTCCGCAAAACAGCCGCTGGCGCCGGAGCCCTGTAAGCAATAGTGCTCCATGCCGTTCTGGCAGTAATAGCAGGCGCCGCAGGAGCCGCGGAAATTCATCGCTACGCGCTGGCCGACCTTGAATTTACCCTTCTCTATGTTGCTGCCGATTTCCGCAATAGTGCCGGAGGCTTCATGGCCGAGGATGCGGGGCTGTTTATAGACTTCCGGAGACATCAAGCCGAACCGCTGCTCCAGATTTTCGGGGTCGGTACCGCAGAGTCCGGCATAGGTGATTTTTACCTTTACCTGATTGGGGCCGGTTTCCGGCTCCGGGACTTCTTCCATTTTGATAATTCCAGCTTTGCGGGTAACGGCGGCACGCATTTTATGTTGGCCTCCTTTTTATGTTTTCAGTAAGTTACAATTACCAAGTTACAAGTTACAAACAAATTCCAATATACAAATTCCAAACGTACTAGAATTTCATTATTCCGATTTAGTGATAATTGCTGATAATATGTTCCTTAACTCTCCAACCTCCTTAAGCAATGGTTTTATCTCCGTTTCCTTATTTAAGTTTGCCTCTAATATAAGTTCAAGCCAATGCTGACTTTCTTTTGCTTCCCTTCTAGCAATTTTCAGTCTCAAGATAAAATCCTTTTTCCCAAGAGCATCATTAGCTTCCCTATAGTTAGCACCTATCGAACCTGATGCTCCAGCTATCTGCCCTGTTAATCTATTGTTTACGGAATCTACAGGTAAGCTCCTGCATAACCTGATAACAGCTTTAGCAAATTCTGTTGTTCTTTTTTCCAGATCAAATTCTTTAATCATATTGTTTGGTTATTGTATCTTGTATCTTGGTTATTCTCCGGGAGGCGGGGCGCCGATTTTGCGGAACTCAATTGCGATGCCGCCTATGGGGGTGGGGTCGGAGTAAAGAAAACCGCCACCGTCCTCCTCGCGGGCAAGCGTCCAGATGCCGATGCCGTTTTTCTTAAAGTGCTCGACTTCAGCATCGAGGTCGTCGGTTAACAAGCCGATATGGTGGAGTCCTTCCCCGGTCGCGTCCAACGATTCCTTAAGCGCCTGGGGGCCTTCGGTGGGCTCGAGGAGTTCAAGCTCCGTATCACCCATTTTAGCAAAGCTGATGGTTGTCTTCCACTGGGCAGGTCTGCCGTGCAGCTCGCCCTTAAAGGGGATAGTAAAAGTCTTTTTGCCGCCACCGACGTCAAATGGCCCGATGCCGAGTTTTTCCAGAAAGGCGATGGCTTTATCGATATCTTTCACCACCACTCCCACATGCCCCATTTTGGTGAAATCCGATATTCCGTACTTTTTACTGTTCATTTTGTCTCCTTTCAAGGTTTAAGAACGTGAGATTCAGGCGTAGGATGATTTACTTGAGTCCAGGCATGATAACGCCTTTAATATAGCCGGGCGTGCGGTTGAGGTTGTCCTGGAAGGCTTTATCGATATCCTCAAGTCTGTACTTGTGCGTCACCAGCTTGTCCATAGGGAAGACGCCGGTTTTCACCGCCCACATGGCGCGGGCGAGCTCGCTCTGGTAGTCCGTGGACATGCCGATGCCCTGCGGACTGTAGATGATGGGGCACTTTATCCAGTTGAAAAGCTCATAGGTATCCGGCGCCTGGTGCCAGCCGACCATGATAATTTTAGCGCGGTTATTTTTAATTACCTCGCCGACCATTTTAATCCCCGGCGGATGGCCGACGACCTCGATGGCGACATCCACGCCGCGACCGCCGGTAATTTTCATTACTTCTTCAGTGACATCCACTTTAGCGGGGTTGAGGGTAACGGTGGCGCCAAGCTCTTTTGCCAGCTTGAGACGGCTGTCATCAAGGTCGGCGACGATGTATTCCCTGATTTTGGGGTGCGCCACCCCAGCGATAATGCCCAGTCCCATAAAACCGCAGCCCACCTGAAAAACGAAGTCGCCGAACTCCGGCGTGGCCGTGCGGGTGATGGAGACAATGCTCATCATCGGCTCGCCGAGGGCATGCTCGAAAGGAACGCCGTCGGGGATTTTTTCAATTACCGAGCCGTGGCCGCGTGCCAGCCGGTCGGTGGGGTTGCAGGCGGTATATTCGGCATAGCAGTCCGCCTGCCAGAACCCGGTTATCCTGTCTCCTACTTTAAATCCTTTGACGTTCTTCCCTACCTCCATTACCGTGCCCGCCGGCTCATGACCCGCGCGCCGGGGGAAGGGGTTACTTTTTTTCATCGCCTCGCTCTGGGTATCGAGGTATCCCGGCATATCGGAGGAGCAGACACCGCAGGCTTCTATTTTCACCAGCATTTCGTCGGGGGTGATTTGGGGGGTGGGGATATCTCTAATCTCGAATTTGCGCGGGGCGACGATAAAGGCGGCTTTCATGGGCGGACTTCTCCTTTCAGAGAGGGGCTGGGAAATATTGTACTCCTTATGCCCACATGTGTTCAATTTTCCAGAGTGACTTCCTGCCTTGACAGGCATCAGCCCGTTTACCTATCCTTTATACAGAGAATAAATTTACAGGGAATCACGCTTGAAAAAACCCGCAGAAAAAGAAATACACCAGCTAGACATACCAGCAGAAATAGATGTGGCCTGGGTGTTAAAGTGGATGCGCCCGGGCAGGACCAGCGTCCGGGTGGAAGAAATGGCGCGGGAACTGGCAGAGAAAGCGCGTAAAATAGCCCATCCCAAGGCGCTTTACAAGATATCAAAGCCCCGTGTAATCGATAAAGCCACAATAGAAATCGATGGGATTACTTTCAATAGCAAGGTATTAAGCAAACTATTCACCGGTCTGGATACAGTAATCCCCTATATAACCACTATCGGCAAAGAACTGGACGCACTAAACGCAGAGCGCGGCGAAATGATGAAGGGCTTCTGCCTGGAAATCATCAAAACGCTGGTGCTGGGCAACGCGTCCGAATACCTTACCGAATACGTTAAAAAGAAATACAAGATGCCCCAGATAGCCCGGATGAACCCGGGGTCGCTGGATGACTGGCCGATAACGGAGCAGCGGTCCTTCCTTAGCCTGTTCGATAATGTAGAAGAGCGAATCGGTGTAACA
>CAZRQP010000121.1:1878-3905 GCA_964602315.1 uncultured Dehalococcoidaceae bacterium | reverse complement strand
CAGATATCGGGCAGGTTGCGGTACTTCTGGTCGCAGTCCAGCCCGTAGCCCACCAGGAATTTATCCGGCACCGTAAGCCCGAGGTAGTCGATTTTCAGTGGTTTGCGTCGACGGGCAGGTTTGTCCGTCAAAGCGCAGAGTTTTAATGACGCCGGTTTTTTCTTTTTCAGGTAGTCGAGGAGAAAAGCCAACGAGGTGCCCGTGTCGATGATGTCTTCCACCACCAGCACGTGCCTGCCCTCTATATCCAGCTCCAGCCCCTGCACCATTTTCACATTGCCGGAGGTCTCCCGCCCGCTGCCGTAGCTGGATAAACGGATGAACTCAATTTCCAGGGGGAAATCAAGCCGCCGGACGAGGTCGGACATAAACACGAAAACCCCCTTGAGAATGCCGAGCAGGAGGGGATTTTTATCGTGGTAGTCGCGTGTGATATCGGCAGCCAGCTTATCAACAGTGGATTTTAACTCCGCCCGTGATACCAGCACCTTTAGCTCGGCTTGAGAACTCATCAACACTAAAATTATAGACTTAACGGCGAAGCATGTTCAAGCCGACCATACAAGCGCGACTGGAAAAAAGGCTGTTTTCTTCTCTATTATCGGGTTCAGTATATCCGTCTTTGTTTCTTCTTTTTATTCCATTTTTCATAGCGGCGCCAGACGCGGAACCATACGCGCGATATGGAGTCGATAGCGTCGGCAAGGACGGCGGTGCTTACCTGATGGAGAGAGAAGTCCGGGGCGAGCGTTTTCCAGTTTTTAGTGGTCACGTTATCGGGGCCGTACCCCGGGGGGAAGAAGCGGTAAGAAATCAAATATGAATTATGGCAAATGGCATTCATAAAGTCCCAGGTGTTTTTATTACCGGACCCGAAGGAATGCCCGTATTTTCTGGCGTCAAGCTCGTCGGCGACGGCTTTCAGGAAAGACTTTTGATATGCCTTATTAGTAGTTAAATCTTTGGAAGTTGCCGGGTAGCCGTAAATATTATATAGAAAACGGGTTTTCTGCTTATTGATGCGATAGTATTTCTTGATTTCCCTGTCCCAGGCGGCTTCCAGCTTGCCGTGGATGTTTTTTCCTGCCCCAAACCGGCGGCCGTCGCAGTGGACGGGCACGTGGGCATCGGCGATGTAGTGGCTCAACATGAAGAGCCACAAAGCCACCTGGTTATCCGTGGGCGATACCGGCGAACCCTTGTCTTCATACTCCTGCACCTTCAGCAGGTCGATTACCCCCTGGGCTAAAGCTTCACAGCGGTCCGGCAGGTTATCATATTTATCCACGATATTAAAGGCCTGCCGTTTCACCGGAGAGTCTTTGCCATATTTGTAGATAAGATAATCCGAGGGCAGTTTTTTTCTTTTAGATGCGGGTATGGATGTGGTATCCGGCGGGGCAACATCGGCAGGAACGAACTTGAGCACATGCTTATCAGCCATGTCTTTTATTAGACTATCGGGGAACCATGCCCCCTGCGTAACCTTATCCTTGTGGTTCATAAACCACCGAATCAGGCTCTCGGCGTGCTTGCGGTCGGTCTCGTTAAGGTCCTGCTTTTTGTCATCCAGCCTTTTTATAGCCATAAAGGCCAGCCAGGCGTGAGAGAACTTTTTCATCGTTCCCACCTCCTTAAGTACTGCGGCAAAAAGTTTATATCTATTACGGTTATTTGTCAACGACAGTTGAGGACAATTGAGCACCTTTTTAGCTTTTGCTGCCCTGATTCCATAAAAAAGAGGGGGCATTCGCCCCCTCTCAAAAATCACTTTTATTTATTTATCTACTCTATCTTCTTGAACTTGCTGCGCGGGACGTCTTTTTCTCGCGGCACTTCTTGCAGATACCGAAGATGCCCACGTGCCGCAGCTCCGCCTGGAAACCGTACTCGCGCAGGAGGGTATCTTTTAAAGATGACAGCGTCGCTTCATCGATATCGATGACCGTGCCGCAGGACTGGCAGATGAGGTGATGGTGGTGGCCGCTTCCTTCAGAATGGAACCTGATACGCCCTTCGCCGAGGTC
>CAZRQP010000121.1:0-1778 GCA_964602315.1 uncultured Dehalococcoidaceae bacterium | reverse complement strand
TGCTGCGTTTCCGCCATTAGTAGTCCTCCAGCCCCCACTTTTTAAACATGGCTTTATAGAAATCGGGACGGGGGAAATCCGGCTGTATGTAATAGCTGGTGTTCCGGTAGGCGTAAGGCTGGTCCTGGAACTTTTTAAGATTGGTGAGGAGGTCGGCCAGCTTGCCTGCCGGTATGGCAAACATCATCTCATTATCGTCGGCGTGGGCCCGCTGGTATTCGCCGGGGTCGGGGATAACCACATAGAATTTCCCGGTCATCATGGGGGTAACGACGGCATGAGCGCAGGACGGAGGGAAGAAACGACCTTCTACCTCCGGCACCTGTTCAAAGGGCATGGAAAGCATAATGGTGCGCAGCTGCGCGGAATTAGCATAAACTATAGCCACGTCCGGCTCGAAGGAGGCAGTCTCAAGCGGCGCAGTCAGGATGCCGATGTACTTGCCGTATTCAAAGCGCTCGTAAGGGTGACCCATCACCGGACCTTCTACCGGCACCAGGCCGTAAGCCATCAGGCCGGCGGGGCACCAGTGGTCTTCCTTAAGCATGGCAATGGTGGCGCGTTCTCTACGTGTCATTGCAAAAGCCTGGCACTGGGCGAGATGATAGTTATGGTCTTTCTTGGGGCGCATGGCCTCCGCAGGTATGTCCGCTTCCTTCTCCAGCATTTTTACGGCTATAGGAGACGTCCTTAATTGCAAGATATCCACCAGCTCCTCGCCATAGCGGTTGAACTCTTTAGTGGTCGCCATGGGGGTTCACCTCCCTTTTTTTATTTGTAATGGCTCGTGGGACCGGATGAGGTATGGAAGATGGGCCGCTTGATATTGCGGATAATGACCGGACCATGCTGGACGCCGGCCGGTATGCAGGCGGCGAAACTCCTGTCCACGATGTTCTTCTCGTTGTCGATGGTGATTTCAATCTCCGCGCCAAGGTCCTGGATATTATCGTAATTAAAACCGAAAAAGCCCAGCACCTCGTTGAAGTCGTGGGTATGGGATTCGCAAAGCTTTATTTCTTTCGGTCCGCCGGGCAGTATCCACTTGGTCTCGGAATATAACTCGGCGCCGGGGACGGTATCGGCGTCCACCTGGACAACCGGCTTAACGACTTTGGGGTCGTTCTTAACACGGTAGGGCGGATATTTGGCGTTGGCTTTGGGTATATCTACAACGTATTTAGCGTTTCTGCCTTTATGCATTTCAATTACCTCTTTCTAAAAAGTAAGATATGATTCTTGTTAGACGTACATGTCACCCGAACCGAGGGTCATGTGGAAAATCGGGGCATCCCAGCGACGGATAACTAATGGGCAATGCTGCATATTGGCCGGGATGTAAATCATGAAGCTCTTGTTGAAGATGAATTTTTCATCTTCCAGCCAGAACTCAACTTCGGCGCCGAGGTCGGAGGGGTCGTCCACGTTGGTGCCGAACATTGTAAAAATCTCAATGAAGGGATGGGAGTGGGGCATAATGCCAGGCACTTTTCCGCTCTTGACCAGTTCCGGCGTTACTAACTTGGGCATTTCCATCCTCGGCATCTGCATCTGGTCTTTCATCGTGGATGGCCACTGCCAGGTGTACTCGCCGTAGAAGGCGCCGGGCAGTACCTCTTTATCCATCCAGATAACGTGCTCCAGTCCCAGCCGGTAGCCGTCGCGGTAGCCCTGGGCTATTTCCTGGGGGCCTTTATAACCGGGCATCACGATGCCCTTCTTCAATTCCGTAGTTATGTACTTGCCGTACTTGCTTGCCATCTAAACGCTCCTTTCAA
>CAZRQP010000120.1:1537-3926 GCA_964602315.1 uncultured Dehalococcoidaceae bacterium | reverse complement strand
TAGAGACATCTAAATTATGTAAAGGCTGTGAACAGGAGTAGTAAGCTCCAAAGCGGGGCCGCAGAGAGTCGGGGGAGGTGAGAGCCCGGCGCCAGCGCAGGAGTTGAATGGACCTGGGAGCCGCAAGCCGAGTGTATTAGGCAGTTAGGCTTTGCCGCAGGGGCAGCGTTAGAGAAGCCCGGGGTATCGTCCCATAAAGACCGTACCCGCAGAGCGGCCCTTCCGTAAGCGGGAGGGCAATAAGGGTGGCACCGCGGAAGCATTTTAGCCCCCGTCCCTTTTAGGACGGGGGTTTTTTATTGTCCCTCCCAAAGAAGGATAAAAGGAAAATGTATAGACCGACATTAGAAGAAGCGAAAAAGCTTAAGCAACAGGGCAACCTGCTGCCGGTGTACCGGGAAATCAACGCCGACCTTGAGACACCGGTATCGGCGTACCTCAAGATTGCGGGCGGTGACTACTCCTTTTTGCTGGAAAGCGTGGAGGGTGGCGAGAGGCTGGCGCGCTACAGCTTTTTAGGTACGGAGCCGAGGCGCGTTTTTACGATGCAGGGCGGGTCCGACGTGAACGGAATCGACCCATGTGTCTTAATCGAAAAGGAATTTAAACAATACAAGAGCATACCAGTCGAGGGGCTGCCGCGGTTTCACGGGGGCATGGTGGGGTACTTAAGCTACGAGGTGGCGAGGTACTTCGAGCGGCTGCCCTCCCCTGCCGAAGACCCATTAAACCTGCCGGAAGCCAGGCTGATGCTGGCAGACACGCTGCTGATATTCGACCACCTGACTCACAAGATTAAGGTGGTCAGCCACGCCAACCTCGATGGTGACATTGAAGAAAGCTACAAAGAAGCCACGCAGAAAATCGACCGGCTGGTGAAGAGACTTAAGAAGTCGGTGCCCTCCTACGCTGAAGCTCCCACCTACGCTGAAGCTCCGGAGGGCAAGCCGGGGGGCAAGCCGGAGGGTAAATCGGGGGGTAAAGGCGGGGAGGCTAAAATTACGCAGAACGTGACGCAGGCGGAATATGAAAAAATGGTCGCCTCCATGAAAAAACACATCTACGACGGCGACATTATCCAAGGGGTGCCGTCGCTAAGACTGGCAAAGTCCACTAGCGCCAGCCCGCTGGCGATATATCGCGCCCTACGCTCCATAAATCCCTCCCCCTACATGTACTTACTACACCTCGGGGACTTCTACATCGTTGGAGCATCACCGGAACTGCTGGTAAGAGTGGAAGACGGCATCGTCTCCAACCACCCCATCGCGGGTACGCGGCCCCGTGGCAAAGACAACAAAGAGGACAAGGCACTGGAAGAAGACCTGAAGAACGACGAAAAGGAGCGCGCCGAGCACGTAATGCTGGTGGACCTGGCACGCAACGACGTGGGGAGAATCAGCAAGCCGGGCACAGTGCAGGTAACGCAGTTCATGGACATCGAACGTTACTCCCACGTGATACATCTGGTTTCGCACGTGCAGGGGAAGCTAAGAAAAGGTCTGACCCAGTATGACGCCTTGAGGGCCTGCTTTCCGGCGGGGACGGTATCGGGGGCGCCCAAGATACGCGCCATGGAGATAATCGCCGAACTGGAGCCTGACAAGCGGGGACCCTACGCCGGGGCGGTCGGCTACTTCGACTTCAGGGGGAATATGGATACCGCTATCGCTATCAGGACAATCGTCGTTAAGGACGGGACGGCTTACGTGCAGGCGGGGGCGGGCATCGTGGCGGACAGCGTGCCGGCCAACGAATACCAGGAGTGCATGAACAAGATGCAGGCGCTGCTGGCGGCGATAGAACAGGCGGAGAGTGACTGATGATTTTACTGATAGACAACTACGACAGCTTTACCTATAACCTCTACCAGTACTTGAGCGAGCTGGGGGAGGAGGTAAAGGTGGCGCGCAACGATAAAATAAGCCTCGACGAGATAGATGAAATGAAGCCGGAAAGAATCGTTATTTCGCCGGGTCCGGGAAGGCCCGAGGACGCGGGCATTTCCAATGAAGTCGTCTTAAGATTCGGGGAGAGGGTGCCGATGCTGGGGGTATGCCTGGGTCACCAGTGCATCGGGGAGGCCTACGGGGGAAAGGTAGTGCACGCGGGAGAAATTAAGCACGGGAAGACATCGTCAATCCACCACGACGGGCGGGGGGTATTTAAAGACGTAAAGAGTCCGCTGACGGCGGTAAGATACCACTCGCTGGCGGTGGAGCGGAAAAGCCTGCCGGACTGCCTGGACATTAGCGCGGTAACGGACAACAAGATTATAATGGGCATACGCCACAGGGAATACCCGGTGGAGGGGGTGCAGTTCCACCCGGAGAGCATATTGACGGGGGTGGGGAAAGACATTTTAAAGAACTTTTTGTATCTGGGGAAG
>CAZRQP010000120.1:0-1437 GCA_964602315.1 uncultured Dehalococcoidaceae bacterium | reverse complement strand
GAGGGGAAGGACCTGACTTACGAAGAGGCCTACTTCGTGATGGGGGAGATAATGGGCGGGGAGGCAGCGCCGGCGCAGGTAGGGTCGTTTTTAACGGCGCTGCGGGCGAAAGGCGAGACTGCCGATGAAATCGCGGGGCTGGCAAGCGTGATGCGGGCGAAAGCGACGCCGGTAAAGATAAGCGGTCCGTCGATAGACGTCGTGGGGACGGGCGGCGACAGCTCCGGCAGTTTCAATATTTCCACCGCGGCTGCGTTCGTGGTGGCCGGGGCGGGACTTAAGGTGGCCAAGCACGGCAACCGGGCGATGACGAGCAAGTGCGGCAGCGCCGATATCCTGGAGGCTGTGGGGGTCAAGATAGACTTGAGTCCGGAGGGGGTCGCCGAGTGCATCGAGAAAGTCGGCATCGGCTACATGTTCGCGCAAGCGTTCCACCCGGCGATGAAGCACGCGGCGCCCGTACGACGCGAGATAGGCATACGCACCGTGTTCAATATCCTGGGGCCGCTGACCAATCCGGCGGGGGTGGAACACATTATGCTCGGGGTGCCCAGCGAGGAGGTAGGCGATAAGATTGCCGCCGTCCTGCACCGTCTCGGCATCAAGCACGGGCTGGTGGTACACGGTAAGGACGGGCTGGATGAGATATCGATAAGCGGCAAGTCCATGATATGGGACGTCACCAAGAAAAAATTATCGGCTCCGTATGAAGTATCGCCGAAAAGCTTCGGATACGACAAAGCCGATATAGAGGAAATAAGGGGCGGTACTCCGGAGGAGAACGGCGCCACGCTATTACGCATTCTGGATGGAGAAAAGGGAGTATTGCGAAATATCGTGGTGATGAACGCCGCAGCGGCGCTGTTAGCCGGCAACGCGTCCACCGAACTGAAAAAGGCGGTCGTCATGGCCGAGGAGTCAATCGACAGCGGCAAGGCTAAAGAAAAACTGGAAAGGCTGATAAAACTAAGCCAGACTTTGAAATAAAATGGCAGAAACAATACTCGATAAAATAGTGGCGGATAAAAAGGAGGAAGTGGCTCAGAAAAAGCATTTGATTACGATAGATACGTTCTGCGAACTTGCCGCACGGAGGAAGAGATACGATTTTACAGCGGCGCTACGGGGAAAAGGCATCAAGCTCATCGCGGAGTTGAAGAAAGCATCGCCTTCAAAGGGGATATTATGTCCCAATTTCAAGCCGTTGGAACTGGCACAGAATTATGAGGCAAATGGCGCGGCGGCGATATCCGTGCTGACGGAGGTCAAACACTTCCATGGGAGTCTCAGCCACCTGCTGATAATCAGCGAAATCGTAAACGTTCCGTTATTGAGAAAAGATTTCATCTTTGACGAATACCAGGTATTTGAATCCGCTGCATTCGGGGCGGACGCGATACTGCTGATAACGGCAATATTGAGCGCAGAACAGTTGAA
>CAZRQP010000119.1:0-4110 GCA_964602315.1 uncultured Dehalococcoidaceae bacterium | reverse complement strand
ACGCAGCAGAAAAAGGTCATCGTCGTGGGCAGCGGCCCCATCCGCATCGGCCAGGGCATCGAGTTCGACTACTGCTGTGTCCACGCGGCCTATGCCCTTAAAGACGAGGGCTACGAGACTCTGATGATTAACTGCAATCCGGAGACGGTCTCCACGGACTTCGATACCTCGGACAAGCTGTACTTCGAGCCCCTGACCGTTGAAGATGTCCTGAATATCTACGAGAAAGAAAAGCCCCTCGGTATTATCGTCCAGTTCGGCGGGCAGACGCCGCTCAATATCGCCGCGGAACTGGAGGAGCACGGCGTTAAGGTGTTGGGCACATCGGTGAATTCCATCGATATCGCCTCCGACCGCGGGCGTTTCGGCGAGGTGATGCAAAAGTACGGCATCCCCATGCCGGAGTCGGGAATGGCCGGCAGCCTCGACGAAGCATTTACTATCGGGAGGCGCATCGGCTTCCCGCTTATCGTCCGGCCTTCTTACGTGCTCGGCGGTCGGGGCATGGAAATCATCCACGATGAGGAAGAACTGCAGCAGTATGTCACCGCGGCCGTCGCCGTTACCCCCGACCGTCCCCTGCTTATCGAGCGCTACCTTGAGGACTCTATTGAGATTGAGGCAGACGCCGTGTCCGACGGCAAGGATGTTTTTATACCCACCATCATGGAGCATATCGAATACGCCGGCGTCCATTCCGGCGACGCCGCCTGTGTTTTACCTCCGGTCAGCCTGTCTAAAAAGCATATCGATACCATCAACGAATACACCCACCGCATCGCCATCGAGCTTGGAGTGGTCGGCCTGATGAACGTGCAGTACGTCCTCTGTAACGACGTTGTTTATGTCATCGAGGTCAACCCGCGCGCCTCCCGCACCGTTCCTGTCGTTTCAAAAGTCTGTTCCGTACAGATGGCGCGCCTGGCAACGCAGATTATCATGGGCAAAAAGGTCAAGGACCTCGGACTCAAGAACTGGAAGATACCCCATTATGGCGTCAAGGAGTCCGTCTTCCCCTTTAATATGTTCCCGGAGGTCGACCCCGTTTTGCGACCTGAAATGAAGTCCACCGGCGAGGTTCTGGGCATCGCCGATTCTTTCGGCATGGCCTACTGGAAGGCGCAGGAGGCGGTCAACCGACTGCCCACCGAGGGCACCGTGCTTATTACCGTCTCGGAGTCCGACCGCCCAGCAGCGGCGGAAGTGGCGGCCGGGTTCGCCAAACTCGGTTTTAAAATCAAAGCTACGGAGGGCACACGCGGGTATCTGGCCGGCAAAGGCATATCCAGCGAGCATATTTTGAAAGAGCATGAGGGCCGCCCCAACATCACCGACGCTATTAAGAACAAGGAAATTAATCTCTTAATCAATACCCCCACGGGCAAGCTAAGCCGCTATGATGACTCATATATCCGCAAGGCGGCTATCAAGTACCGGGTGCCCTATATCACCACGCTGGCGGCGGCCAGGGCTGCTGTCAAGGGCATCAGCGCTTACCGCGAGGGGCGGGAAGACGTAAAATCCCTCCAGTCCTACCACAAGAACATTGAATCATCGTCACAGTAACAGCGTTTGAATTTATCATCCTATGCCACCAACCGCTGGTTCTGCCATTTGACAAAACAACGGATAAGAGTATAATAGACTTACCTATAAATAACTAGATATGTTTGTTAGGATGTTTGTGGATAAGAATACGGGCGCAAGCATCCTCAATCAATCGGTTACGGGTGTTCATTTTTTATTTTAGTCTAACAGCCTAAGGACCCAATGAAGCCGGTGTTTTTCGAACACACATCAGATAGAAAAGCGATATTAGCAGGTGTTATAGGCGTTGGTGTCATTGGTACTCCAAATAAATTTGACATTAATCTACGGGATGTATAATGCCGTGAACTTGTAACGAAACATTGATTTTTTATTAGAATACGAAGAATTTTAATAAAAAGTTGAAAAACTGCATCAAAATATATTAAGCTACATATAATTCAATATATTAGTTAATTTAAAGATTACAGGAGGTGTTATATGGCATGATTTCAAGAGGTAACGCTTCATTTGGTATTAATAGAGGAGGATAAGTAACGGAATGAAGAAGTTTTTATTAATTATTACGTCCATTGTTATAGTATTTGGTATTCTTCTGAGTGGCTGTGGCGAGTCTGACGAGACGACCACTCCAGCCGCTACCACTCCAGCCGATACCACTCCTGCGGAGACCACCGAGCTACCAGCTTTTTACGACACGCTCCGCGTCGCTATGCCCGATTTTGCAGAGGAGACTTTCGACCCGAACAACAACTCTTCAACTTGGGGCTACCTCTTTTATGACTCTGTAATCAACTGGGGCCCCGATGGGGGTCTCGTGGGAGAGGCGGCTGAAAGCTGGGATATAAGTGAGGACGGACGGACCTGGACATTCCATGTCCGCCCGGGAATGACATTCCACAACGGCGACCCGGTTACATCCGCCGATTTCCTCTACAGCATTAACCATTTCATGGAACCGGATTCGACGAATCCATGGGCCCCCCGCCTCACCGAGAACTTTGAATCCAATTCCACTCCTGATGAGTACACTTATGTCCACACAACCATAACTCCCGAGCTTACCCTGGCAGCTACCTGGGCCGCCCCCCTGCCGATTTTACCCAGCAAGTATATCGAAGAAAACGGATTTGATTATTTTCTCGACAACCCGATCGGGTCCGGACCCTGGAGTTTCGTTGAACTGATACCGGAAACCAGTGTCACATTCAAGGCGTTCGATGACTACTGGGATGGGGCACCCTATTTCGAGAATCTCGTGTTATATCAGGTGCCTGAAGAGGCGACCCGGGTTGCCATGATCAAGCGGGACGAGGTCGACCTCATTCAGGTGACCATGGACAGGACAGTCGAGCTGAGGGACGAAGGTTACCGCCTGCAGGAAATCGGTCTGCCTACTATATCCATCTACGCTTTCCAGGGGACCTGGTGGACCGACGGGCCGACAGGGGATATAAAGATACGTCAGGCGATGTCCTACGCCATTGACCGGCAGGAAGTAATCGATACTTACTTCCATGGACTGGGATACCCGGGCTGCTTTTGGTTTATGACCGAACTCACCTGGGGATACGACCCGGCATTGGCTGCTGATCCGTACGACCCGGACCTGGCAAGGCAGTTAATAGAAGAAGCCGGATATCCGGATGCATTCGCCACGCCGACAATTCATTTATACACCCCTGAGCAATGGTCAGAGGAGATGCTGATATGCCAGGGTTACTGGCAGGAGATAGGCCTCGACGTCGAAGTACAGATTGTCGAGATGGGCAAGTTCTATGACCTGATGTTTTCCAGGGCGGACAGCCCGGATGCTGAATGTGTCGGGCAAATCTGGTCGTGGATAAACCCGGCCGTAAACCAGAATGTCTACCATTCATCCAACATGTTCACTTCGCTGGGGGTACATACAACGTGCAACGACCCTGAAATGGACGTGCTATATGCTGCAGTGCTTGCCGAGACTGATATAGAGGTGCAGGAGCAGCTCTGGGCAGAATTCATGGTAAGAGGACACGATATGTGGATCGTTACAGGTCTATGGCAGGTACCCGGCTACTGGGTGACTAGTGCACATCTCGGCGAATTCACCAAGAGGACCCATCTCTTCTATCAACAATGTCTCCATGGAATTCAACACGCGGAATAATAATTTACAGCCCGTGTAAGGCTAAAGCTTTGATTCATAACCAGGAACGGAGGTTCCGGAGGAGGTACAAACTCCTCCGGAACCTTCACCGTGGGTAATTTAGCTTCGGTCTGGGTTTGGTTGTTGCTTAATCTTATGTTGATTATCGCCCGCATTTGGCGTGAAATTTTGGTGATATTTCAATAATATTAGAGTTTAAGTAGTAGTTGCTGGCGCCATAGAAGGGTGCACATTCTAAAAGATACAGATGCAGGTTTTAATTAAGGTCATCACAGGTACTGATGGGAAAAACATATGGTTCGTTTCATAATATTGCGGCTGCTGCAATCAGTGATAGCCCTAGTAGGTATCGCGATACTGATATTTGTCGTGGTCCGGGTTTCCGGAGACCCTGCCCTGATGCTGGCAACGGC
>CAZRQP010000118.1:0-4133 GCA_964602315.1 uncultured Dehalococcoidaceae bacterium | reverse complement strand
TTCAACATCAAAAATAGTTCCGTCTTTACGGAGGTTCTGCGTCTCGAAGTGTTCGCCTTTCTCATCAGTGGCTCGAAGCAACTCGAGTATTGGCTCGCGTGGGGCGGGAGGCGACCAGTCGAAAATCTCTAGTTTACGTACTTCTTCTAGAGAGTATCCGAGCATGTCAGCAAAGCGCTGGTTAGCGTCATATACTTTGCCGTCCTGTTCGAGGATTATAATTCCGTCGCTTGACTGTTCGATGAGTATTTTCCGCCGAGTTGATTCATCGATAAGGGCTTGTTCCATCTTCTTGCGTTCCGTAATATCGCGGCAGACGCAAAAGATGAGTTTCTGCCCGGCTATAATAGCTCCGTTGGTACTTATTTCAACATCAAATGTAGTTCCGTCTTTACGGCGGTGGCGTGTCTCAAAATGGTCGCCGTTTTCATCTATGGTCCTAATCATCTCGATAGTTTGCTTTTTTGGAAATGAAAATTCCCAGTCGAAAACGTGAAGCTTCATGACTTCATCGTGAGTATATCCGAGCATATCGGCGAATTTCTGGTTAGCCTCATATACTTTGCCGTCCACGTCGAGTACCACGATTCCGTCGCTTGACTGTTCAATAAGGATACGCCGCCGGGTTGCCTCGTTGAATAGGGTTTGTTCGGCTTGTTTACGGTCGGTAATGTCCCGGATAATTACCATGGCCGCCGGGCGGCCTTCATATGTAATAAGACTGGCATTAATTTCGGTGTGAATGCGTTTTTCGTCATGTCCGATAATCGTCGCTTCATATTTCGTGGGGGCGTCTTCACCTTTCATCCTTTTCATGTGGATTTCCATTAAATTCTTCTGTTCTTCCGGCGCCACAAAATCAATAAATTTACGTCCCACGGCTTCTTCAACAGTGAAGCCGGTCATCTCGGCCATTTTAGTATTGACAAATCTTAGTATTCCCTTCTCGATTATAATAATGCCATCGTTACTTCTTTCTACCAGCGATGAATATTTTGCTTCGGACTGGCGCAAAGCCTCTTCCGCACGCTTGCGGTCGGTGATATCAGCGCCAATAGTTAAAATGCATGGTTGACCGCCGAAGCTGATTCTATCAGCTGATAGCAAAACAGTACGCAGTTCACCCGTTTTTATCCTCAAGGTGAACTCTTCATTATCAAAGTGACCGTATTTATCCATCAGTTGCTTAATACGATACCGGTCCCCGGGGTTTACCCAGAGATTGAGCTCTTTGCCTGTATGGCCGATTACATCATCCCGGGAGTATTCATTGTGAATTAGGAAGCTATCATTTACTTCCAGGAATACACCACCTTTTAGTGTGGCAACGGAAACGGCCTCGGGAATTGAACGGAAAGCTTTAGCAATTTTATCCTCTGATTCTTTTAAGGCGCTCTCCATTTTCACGCGTTCCGAAACATCGCGGAAAATACCCTGGATAATTGTTTTATCCCCCATTGTAATCAGGCTGGTGGATATATCTACGGGTATCTGTTTACCGTCGGCTCTCTGGACTATCATGTACTCGTCGGTGACAATCCCTTTTTCAACGTGGCCTTTAAAAACCTGCTTGTACTCTTTTGCCAGTTCCGGGGGGTGGAGTTCGGTTTGGTGTTTGCCTATTATTTTTCCCTTTGGTAGACCCAGCAGTTTGCAGCCGGCTGTGTTAACATCAAGTATCAGTCCTGTTTTAGTATCGGCCAGGAAAATGGCGTCTTTAGCATACTCGAACAGGTTCCTGTATTTTTCCTCTGATTCCCACAGGGCTTTTTCAGCCTGTTTGTGCTGCCTTGATTTCCCGCCGTTACCGCGTCTCTGCATACCTTTAATAGTTGTTAAGGTGGCGCTTGATACGCTTTTCCTTGGTTTTGTTCCCTGTATTTTCTTGTCCATGATTATTCACTCGGCTCCTGCTATGATTTTTGCCACTCCCCGGATAAATGTAGTGACACATTCTGCAATGGTCTATTACACTTCATTCAATATGGATACCCGGCCGTCTAGTACCCGTCATCGGTCTGGGTTACCAGCCCGGTGCCGTCGCAGGAATAAGTACCCTGGGTGTTGGCTGTCCTCAAGTAAGTGGGAAACAACCCGTTGCCTGTCGGGAAGGAAGACATATTGCTCGTTGCCCCCGTAATCGCGACCGAGGTGATATGGTTCTTGGCCATCATCGTGTCCATAGCTGTCTGGATGGTCACCCATTCCGCCTTGGCGGCTTCGACCTGCCCCTCGTCTGCCAGTCCGATTACGTTAGGCAGGACGACTGCGGCCAGCACTCCCAGTATCGCCACTACGATGAGTAGCTCCACCAGAGTAAAGCCGCGGTTCATGTGATGGAATTTCTTAAAAAACCTATTCATCTTTAGACCTCCTGATATTTTTTGATTTTTGTTTTTTATACTGTCCATCATGCTCCTTTTATTAATAATGTAAGTTAGATTATTTCTTTAGGGGACCATTTAACCGGGTTTTTCTCTCCCTTGATAACTTGCTGAAAAACCGGATATGCCCTCGCTTTCTTGCTCCAGTTATTCATGAGTATTGTTTCCGGCCGGCATCCCGTATTTATTCAGAAAATCGGTTAAGTCCTCCCTGCCTATCCGGTAATGCCCGCCGGGAAGGCGGAACGCCGGCAGTTGCCCGGCGCTGATCCACCGCAGGACGGTAGTATTACTCACACCGCAGTGCTTGGCAATAAAACCCACGGATATGTACTCTTGGCTTTGCTGTTCGGTCGTTTTTAGCAAGGTAACCTCCTGTTTCGTGTCATTCCGCATAACCACGTTTTTCCAGACAATCGAAAATCCTAATAAATTTGGTGTTTGCGGTGCTTGTTATATTTGAAGTATAAAAAGGGGCCGTCACAATCAGGTCACAACGGTAATCTAAAAATTCACAAATAAATCACAAGAGATGTGATTATAAATATACAAGCGACTGATATCTGCAGATTTTTCCATGAAATGTGTGATGGGTGGATTCTCTTTCGTGTGAGAACAGGTCTGCCCGTAAGTGTTACTCTTGTGTTATTTATGACCATTGCCCAGGGGGATTTTGTGTCTCTCCGCGAAAGCAAAGAACTCGTCCCGGTGTATGCGGTTCTGTCCGCTTGGAAGCCGGAAGGCGATCAGGTTGCCTTTTTCTATCCATCTCAATACGGTTACCTTACTCACGCCGCAGTGCCGGGCTACGGCTCCGGTTGTCAGGTACTGGGGGTAGAGATTCTCAATCTTGTTCATCAATGTTTCCCTCCTTGCGGTCAACGGCATTTAGCTGTCGATGTTTGGTTCTGGCGGATTATTGTGAATATCAAAGTTATGTTGTTTCTAACGCTCTTCACACCGTTTACCGATTTTACGATAGTGTTAATATTACTTTAGTAGTCTAAGTTAACCGTTCAATCACAAAGAACGATATTAACATAACAAAAAAATCACATTGAGGGAGTAAAAAAGAAACCAGCGGGTTGTGATGTGTTTTAGCGAGTAGGGGAATGATTTGATGGGCGAGGGTCTGAAGAAATTACCAGTAGCTGTGGCCGGCCTTGCCGGTTACGTAAGGATTGTCCTTCCGTTCCGCGCCGATAGTCGTCTCCCGGCCGTGCCCCGGATAGATAGCCGTCTCATCCGGCAGGACCATCAGTTTTTTGCGGATGCTTTCCAGAAGCTGCGGGCGGCTGCTCCCGGGCATCAGGGTGGTGCCTATGCCGCGGCGGAAAATCGTATCGCCGGTGAATACCCCGGCATCCGTCAGCAGGCAGATGCTCCCCGGCGTATGCCCCGGCGTGTGTATCACCTTAAAGCTCATCCCGCGGATGTCTATAATATCGCCTTCCCGCAGGAGGCGGTCGGGTGGGTGGGGGGTACGGTAAGATATGCCGAACTGCGAGCTGAACGAACCGCGACCTTCTAAAAAGTCGGTGTCTTCTCTATGGATAGCCACCTCGGCGCCGGTCTTATCCTGGATATCGTACAGGGCCGCGATGTGGTCGGAGTGCCCGTGTGTCAGCACGATGATTTTTATATCCAGGCCGGTTTTAGTAATCTCACGGTAAATATCGTCGCCATTTCCCCCGGGGTCGATGACGATGCCTTCTCCGGCCGATTGCCTGCCGACGATGAAGCAGTTGG
>CAZRQP010000117.1:0-4195 GCA_964602315.1 uncultured Dehalococcoidaceae bacterium | reverse complement strand
CGTTTCACTTCCGTGTTCGGGATGGGAACGGGTGGGACCGCCTCGCTCTAACCACCAAGAGACTTGTTCTCCGGTTTGACTTTATATAGTTGTTAAGGGCTTTTTCAAGCTGCAGCTTATATTTTAGCATATTATCCAGTTTAAGAAAAGTACCCTGGCTTTTATTTTATTCAAGCTTGACACTAATATTCAGTAAAAATTTCCCGTTATTATCAAATAACCCCGTTTCCCTAGCTGTTTCTCCCTTGACAAGATTTTGGACAAGTGCTAGTTTATGGAAGGGCTTTTCCCGCAAGGCTATTTTACCTCATACCTGCTTGCCATCGCACGGCCTTCGGCCCTACGAATTAGACGAGGTGACGTTATGAGTATTGAGCTGGTGCACATAGGTTTCGGAAATATCCTGGCAATGAGCAGGGCCATCGCAATAGCCTCCCCCAATTCCGCCCCCACCAAGCGTATAATTCACGACGGGAAAAATAACGGCAAGGTAATCGATATGACCAGCGGCAGGAGGACCAAGGCGGTCATCTTTACCGATAGCGGCCATATCGTGCTGGCCGCCCTTGCCCCGGAGACCATCGCCAGCCGCTTCCAGACGAACCGTCCTATTACCTCAAAGCCGGACCAGAGTGATATCGCCGATGAGCCGTGACCGTCGTTCTACCCTCGGGCCTCCCGCTAAACCCCTCCTCATCGTTCTTTCCGGCCTTTCAGGGGTCGGTAAGGACACCGTTCTGGCCGATTTGAAAAAATCCAACCTGCCCGCCTTTTTCAGCGTTTCCGCCACCACCCGCGCGCGCCGCTCCAGCGAAAAGGAAGGCGCCGATTATTACTTCGTTTCCACGGAGAAATTCCAGCAGATGATTGACGCCGACGAGCTCCTGGAATGGGCTACCGTTTACGGCAACCGCTACGGCATACCGCGGGCGCCGGTAAGACAGGCCATCGAGCGCGGTCAGGACGTTATCGTTAAAATAGACGTACAGGGCGCCGCCACCATCAGGAAAAAGGTCCCCGGCGCCGTCCTTATCTTCCTGGTGACCTCGACGCTTGACGAATTAGAGGGCCGACTTAACAAGCGCCGCACGGAGTCGCCGGAGGAACTTGAGCTTCGCTTAAAGACCGCCGTTATAGAACTGGAAAGCACCTCGATGTTCGACTATATCATCGTCAACCGCCATGGCGAAATCAAGCGTACTATCGATACCATCAAGGCAATTATCACCGCGGAAAAATGCCGCGCCCTTCCGCGTGACTTAAGTATTTAAGCCTAAACTTTATAAAATATTACCTTTATGCTATTGCCAAACGCGTTTATTCGTTATATAATAGCGTCTAGTGGTTTTCAGTCTAGGGTATCACATGCAATCGAACTTACTAAATCTCGACATGGTTACGGATGACCTTAGCTCTAACCAACTAACTTGAGAAAGGAGGTCATCCGTGGCTTTTGAAGACAAGACGCTACAGTGTTCCGACTGCGGAAACGAATTTATCTTTTCCGCCGCTGAACAGGAATTTTTCCAGTCCAAGGGTTACACCAACGAGCCTAAACGATGCCCCGCCTGCCGACAGGCAAGGAAGTCCGAGCGAATGGGCGGCATGAGGCCCAGGCAGATGTTCCCCGCAGTATGTGCCGAATGCGGCAAAGAAACAGAAGTACCTTTTGAACCCCGCGAAGGCAGACCGGTATATTGCAGCGAATGTTTCAACAAAATCAGAGCTAACCGAACCTAATTGTTGAGATAACGACATAAAAATAGGCTGGTGAGATTGATTTTTCACCGGCCTGTTTTTTTAGTCTATTTAGTTTGGGGCGAGACTTTTTTATAGCTGTGCCCGCTAGAATATGCGGTTGAAAAGCAGCGTAAACGCGTATCCGAGCACGCCGCATATCGGGAAGGTAAGTATCCACGCCGCCACGATATTCCCCGCTACCCCCCAGCGCACCGCGGAAAACCGCTTGGTGGCGCCCACGCCCATTATGGCGATATTGATTGTATGCGTCGTGCTTAGCGGTATCCCCATCGATGAAGCCAGCGTAATTGAGGCCGCCGCTGAAGTCTCCGCGGCAAAACCGTGCACCGGCTCCAGCCTGGTAAGGTTAAAGCCCATGGTGCGGATGATGCGCCAGCCTCCGGTAGCCGTGCCTATTCCCATCACCGTCCCGCACAGCAGCATTATCCATATCGGCACGGAAAAGGTGTCCGCTATCCCGCCCAGCAGCAGGACCAGCGCAAACACGCCCATGAACTTCTGGCCGTCGTTGCTGCCGTGACTGAATGCCATGAACGCCGCCGATAGTATCTGGAGCTTGCTGAAGTACTTGCTAACGGTGGACGGCCTGGTGCGCCTTAATATCCAGTACAGGATGGTCATCAGCATGATACTGACGGCAAACCCCAACAGGGTGGAAAAGCCCAGCCCGATGAGCACCTTCTGCCAGCCCTCCCACAGCAATACGGAAGAGCCGGCCGCGGCCAGTCCCGCCCCGGTAAGCCCCGCCACCAGCGCATGGCTCTCGCTGGTAGGTATGCCCCAGCGCCAGGCAATCGTGCTCCAGACGATGATGCTTAGCATGGCAGCAGCCACCACCGGCAGGCCGATTGCCTCCGGAGTTACGATGCCTTTTCCTATGGTTGCCGCCACCGCCGTGCCGGTGGAAATAGCCCCAACGATGTTCAGCACCGCCGCCATCAGCACGGCCTTGCCCGGCGACAGTACCCGTGTTGAAACTACCGTGGCGATGGCGTTGGGCGCGTCCGTCCACCCGTTAACGAATTCGGCGCCGAGTACCAGTATCAGCGAAAAAACAAGCAGAAAACTAATATCAGGCATTCTTCAGTGCTACCCCCTCCAGGACATCCGCCACATCCTCGCACCTGTCTGTCGCGCTTTCCATATGTTCGTAAATTTCACGCCATTTAATCAGCTCGGCTATATCCGTCTTGGTATCGAAGAGTTCCCCGATAGCCGCCCGGTAGATACGGTCGGCCACGTTTTCCAGGCGATTGATTTCCACGCACCTGTCCAGCATCTCCTTAAATTTCTTTTTATGCCTCATGCAGGCAATAGCTTTTTGCACCTCCGCCGCCTCCATCACGATGACATCGGCCAGTTCCTTGGCCCTTTGCGTGGGGGCCTTTATCTTGTAGATAAAGACGGAGTCCGCCGAAGCGTGGATGAAATCGAGGATGTCGTCCATCGTGTGCGCCAGCAGCGCGATATCCTCACGGTCGAAAGGTGTCACGAAGGTGCGGTGCAGCATCGAAATTATCTGGTGCGTTATCGAGTCGCCCTCGTGCTCTAATTCCGTTATCTCGGCCACGCAGCTATCGATGAACTGCCACTTGTCCAGCATCTCTTTCAACGCCTTGGAGGCCTTGATGATATTCTCTGCGCCCTGTTCAAACAGGTCGAAGAATTTTTGTTCCCTCGGTAAAAATGGCAATCTAGCCATATTTCCTCCCTTATATGTTATTGTTTATAAAATAAAAACCGGCACATCCGGGCGCGCCGGTATATGCCGATGAATGTTTGAAAGAAAGATTCCTTTGAAGACGGGTGGGAGGTACTGTAAAAAGATGTATGAAAAATTTTTGTGAAAAGTCCGGGGCCCGTCTTGTGTCAACGGGTACTCTCATACTCCCTCATCCGGAAGAAAATGGAAATCATCTCCAGTCAAAGTCTAGTCCAAGAAACTTAAGCTTGTCAAGGAAAATTGTTAGCTCCCCTCCCCCTCTTTATTCTCCGGGTTAATCTTCTTACTCAACCAGCCTTTCAGCCGCTCCAGCACCTGCTTTTCATATCCGAGCATGCTCGGATTATAGTACCTCCGGCCCTTCGATGATTCCGGCAGGTGCTCCTGGTCGACCACATTGTCGGGGTAGTCGTGGGCGTATTTATAGTCCTTGCCGTAGCCCATATCCTTCATCATGGGCGTGACGGGATTGCGGAGGTGCATCGGCACGCTCTCGCTGGCACCTTTTTTAATGTCTTCCTGAATTTTCTGATAAGCCGCGTAAAGCGAGTTGCTCTTGGGGGCGGTAGCCAGATAGACCGCCGCCTCGGCCAGCGCCAGGTTGCCCTCCGGCATGCCGATGAAGTGCACTGCCTGCTGGGCGGCCATGGCTATCACCAGCGCCTGCGGGTCGGCCATGCCGACGTCCTCCGAGGCGAAGCGTATCATGCG
>CAZRQP010000116.1:0-4239 GCA_964602315.1 uncultured Dehalococcoidaceae bacterium | reverse complement strand
ATCGACCTGATTGACGAGGCCTCCAGCAAGCTGCGCATCGATAGTGAAAGTGCGCCTGCGGAGGTTAAAAAACTGGAGCAGACAATCCACCGCCTTTCCAACGAAGAGGAGGCAGCTTCGCAAAGGCAGGACTTCGAGAAAGCGGCCGAAATAAGGTCGGAAAGAATGAAAATCGAGCCAAAATACAATAAAACCAAAGATGAATGGCTGAAGAAAGAGAAAATCAGCCACGAGGTAACCGGCGAGATGATAGCCCAGCTGATATCCAACTGGACGGGCATCCCCGTATCACAGATGCTGGAGGGAGAAGCCCAGAAACTGATACATATGGAGGAACGCATTCACGAGCGATTGATAGACCAGGAGGAAGCCGTGGCGGCGATTTCCGAGGCGATACGGCGGAGTCGTGCCGGGCTTAAGGACCCGCGGCGACCCATCGGGAGCTTCATGTTCCTGGGGCCGACGGGGGTAGGCAAGACCGAGCTGGTACGCTCGCTGGCGTGGTTCCTGTTCGATGACGAAAACGCCATGGTGCGGCTGGATATGAGCGAGTACCAGGAAAAACACACCGTTTCAAGGCTTATCGGGGCGCCGCCGGGATATGTAGGGTACGACGAGGGCGGACAGCTTACCGAAGCCGTAAGACGGCGGCCCTTCCGCGTCATCCTGCTTGATGAAGTGGAAAAAGCCCATCCGGAAGTCTTTAATACACTCTTGCAGATAATGGACGACGGACGCCTGACCGACGGGCAGGGTCGGACGGTGGACTTCAAGAATACGGTCGTCGTCATGACCAGCAACGCCGGCGTGGAGCTTATCAAGCGCGAGGGGCAAATGGGATTTACCCCGGCGAAGGACAGCGCCGCGACACAAAAAATCAAATACGAAAACATGAAGGAAAAGGTCCTGGCCGAGGTCAAGAAGCGCTTCCGTCCCGAATTTCTCAACCGGCTGGACGAGATAATAGTGTTCCATGAGCTTAGCGAGGAGCACCTTAGAAAAATCGTCGACCTGATGGTGAAAGACCTTGAGGGAAGGCTGGGAGAGCGAAAGATAAACCTGGAACTGACGGACAAGGCAAAAGGTTGGCTATCCAAGGAAGGCTACGACCCGGTTTACGGGGCGCGACCGCTGCGGAGAGTCATCGAGCGGTACGTGGAAAACCCTCTCTCCAGCAAGGTATTGCGGGGCGAGCTTAAAGAGGGTGATACGGTTAAGGTTGACCTCAACAAAGAAGGCAAGGAGCTGACTTTCAAGACCAAGGCAGCAGTTAAAGCGGCTACTAAAGCAGCGGCCTGATAAACATACTGTATGACAGACTATAAACCGGGAGGGGGCTGAAAAGCCCCCTCTTTTTGTGTTACTTGAGATGCAGTTACCCGCAGATACAAACGTTGTACGATATTGTCCCGTGAGTGTATAATATACTCACTTATGACAAAGCAGGTACCGGAAGAAAAGCCCGTTTATGAGACTGGTGCTCCAACCGGCGCCGTACCCTCTAATAAAAGGTCAGTCCGCTGGGCATTTATCTTCGGCATATTGGGCATTGTCATTACCATACTGATGGCCGTAGGCATCATCGTATATAAAGAACAGGTTCAAGAGCTGCAGAATTACGGCTACGTGGGCGCTTTTTTCATCAGCATACTGGGCGGAGCAACTGTTGTCGTGCCGGTGCCGATGCTGGCGGTGGTATTCGCGCTGGGGGGCGTGATGGAATATCCCTGGCTGGTGGCGATAGCGGCAGCGCTGGGAGAGCTGATAGGGGCGCTGACGATATATTTGACGGGGCGGGGGGCAGGACGTGCTATCAGCCAAACCAAGCATAACCGAATTCAAAAAGCCTATGATAAATGCCTGAAACTCATAGAGCGGTGGGGGGCGGTAGCACTTTTTGTCGTCACCAGCATAGTAAATCCGTTTTTCTATCCGGCGGCTTTTGCGGCGGGGGCGTTACGCATCGGGATTAAAAAGTATCTCTTCGTGGTACTGGCCGGAAAAATGGTAAAGTCGTTTACGGTGGTCTATGCCGGCTATTTCGGAATCAAGGGAATTTTTAACGCTCTCGGCATCGATTTGTAGGACTATACCCTAATAATCATTATCCAAAGGAAAAGAGAAAAGGGGCCGGGTGAACCCTCAAGCGCTGGCTTTTTCTTGAGGACTGACCGGGCCCCTTTATCTTTTGGGCCGTTATCAAGCTGGGGAACTTGAATAACTGATGAATTATTAACGTTCAGGTAAATAATAACACCCGGCAGATAACGAGCGCATAAACAAAACAATGAAGGATGTAAATAATCCGTAAATAACCTGAAACGGGTAAAGAAAAAGCCCTGATTTCAACACCAGGGCTTTTCACTATTTGATAATAAGATTTTACCTAAGACTTGCGTTTATCGAAGTCATCAAGGTCAAGAGTATTAATGAAGTCGTAGAAAGCGGACATTTTCTTCTTCATCTCTTCATCATTCACCTTAGTCGTCTTGCCTTCGGCAGTCTCACGCTCCTCGAAGATAGGCTTGCCGGTCTCGCCATCAAGAAGGATGCCGGCTTTTTCAAGCACCGCTTCGTCGGCAAAAATGGGCACGCCAGTTCTCACGGCGAGGGCAAGGGCATCACTGGGGCGTGAATCGACTTCCATCTGCTTGCCGCCCGACTCGATAAGGACTTTAGCGAAAAATGTATCATTCTTGAGGTCGTTGACGACAATAGAATTTACCGCGCCTCCCAGTGTATCAATAACCGAATTCAGCAGGTCGTGGGTCAGGGGGCGGGGAACAGCGACTCCCTGGAGTTTTACGGCTATAGCATCCGCTTCCGACGGACCGATCCAGATAGGCAGATAGCGGTCTGATACTTTCTCTTTAAGAATAACCACGCGCTGGTAATTCATCAGGCTGACCCGAATGCTGTCAATCGTCATTTCAATCATGGGTGAACCTCCCTCCCCCTTATCACATCTATCGTATTTAATTCTAAACCCACATTATCAACCCTGTCAAATAAAAAATGCGTTAAAAATTTACGGAATATCACACAAAATTGCCCCAACAGAATACTCCGTAAAATTTGACAAATATAGTAACCAAATATGATATAATAGAGCGTCACCCTGCCCGTGCAAATTCCTACTAAAAGTATTATTTACGGAGGATAGAGTATGCGACAGAGTCAAAAGGCAATCGTCTGGTTCAATGAGGTTACCAAGAAAGACATCCCGCTGGTGGGGGGTAAAGGTGCCAACCTCGGCGAGATGACCAATGCAGGAATCCCCGTGCCCCCCGGTTTTATAGTAACTGCATCCGCTTACTACAATTTCATAGAAAATGCCGGACTTCAGAATAAAATCAAGACCCTCCTAGGCCCCGTTGATATTCAGAACAGCAAGCAACTCCAGGAGGTCGCCGTAAAGGTAGAAAAACTGATAACGGACGCAACCATGCCCGCCGCGCTCGCCAGGGAAATCGAGCAAGCTTACGTGAAAATGGGCAATGGGCTGGTGGCGGTGCGGTCTTCCGCCACGGCCGAGGACCTGCCGGAGGCATCGTTCGCCGGGCAGCAGGCGACTTTCCTGAATATCCAGGGTGAAAAGGATGTTGTCAAAGCCGTGCAGGACTGCTGGGCGTCACTCTTCGGCGCGCGGGCGATTTTCTATCGTCAAGAGCAGGGCTTCGACCACTTCAAGGTAGGCATCGCTGTGCCGGTACAGAGAATGGTGCAGTCGGAATCATCCGGCGTGATGTTCACCATCGAGCCAACAACCAGCAACAAGGACACAATAACCATCGAAGCAGTGCTGGGGCTGGGTGAAACGATTGTTTCCGGCGACGTTACCCCGGACCATTATATCGTCGGTAAAAAGGACATGAAGATACTCTCCAAGGAAATTAAGAAACAGGAGTGGAAGCTGGTAAGGAAAGCCGGCGTTCGCGGCAAAGCCGATAATACCAAAATAGAACTGACCGAGGCCGAGAAGGCCAAACAGAAAATCACCGACGCAGATATCGTCTCCCTGGCAAAAATCGGCCAATCGCTGGAAGAGCATTATGGGCACCCGCAGGACGTGGAATGGGCGAAAGAAAACAGTAAAATCTATATAGTCCAGACGCGCCCGGTAACCACTATCAAGAAAGGTAAGGTATCCTCTCATGATATAGATGCACCCGTGCTTGTATCCGGCGCACCGGCCAGCCCGGGCGTGGCCTACGGTCCGGTGAAAATCGTGCCCGACCC
>CAZRQP010000115.1:0-4296 GCA_964602315.1 uncultured Dehalococcoidaceae bacterium | reverse complement strand
AAATCTGCCGCCCTAAGGGCTACGCAGGTTCGAATCCTGCCCCCTCCACCATGATATAAGTCCAATACTATATAAAGTATAGACAAATAGTCATAAAAATCTGTATAATAATACCGACGCCCACATAGCTCAGTCGGTAGAGCACATTCTTGGTAAGAATGGGGTCATCGGTTCGAATCCGATTGTGGGCTCGGAATAAAGGGAGGATGAAATGGCAAAGCAGAAATTTGATAGGTCAAAACCGCATGTAAACGTAGGCACCATCGGTCATGTTGACCATGGTAAGACAACGCTGACTGCGGCAATAACGCTGGTGTTATCAAAGCAGGCAGCAACTACACAGTTCCGCCCATTCGATAGCATCGATAATGCGCCGGAAGAAAAATCGAGGGGTATGACCATCGCTATCCAGCATGTTGAATACGAGACGAAAAAGCGACATTATGCACACATCGACTGTCCCGGCCATGCCGATTTTATTAAAAATATGATTTCCGGTGCCGCCCAGATGGACGGCGCTATACTCGTTGTCAGCGCTCCGGACGGCCCTATGCCGCAGACCCGTGAGCATGTTTTGCTGGCGCGCCAAGTACTCGTTCCTTACATCGTCGTCGCTCTGAACAAGGTCGATGCCATGGAGGACGAGGAACTTCTGGAACTGGTCGAGGTTGAAGTCAGGGAGCTGTTGACTAAGTATGAATTCCCCGGCGATAAGACCCCCATTGTCAGGGTAAGCGCCCTTAAAGCCCTCGAGTGCGGCTGTGGCAAGGAAGACTGCCAGTGGTGCGGCCCCATCCTGAAACTGATGGATGCCGTCGATGATTTTGTCCCGGTACCGCAGCGCTTGGTCGACCAGCCCTTCCTGATGCACGTTGAAGATGTCTTCAGCATCAAGGGAAGAGGCACCGTGCCCACCGGCAGGGTGGAGCGCGGCAAGGTTAAGGTGGGTGAAGAGGTCGATATCGTCGGCCTGCGCCATGAAGCGCGGCGCGTCGTTATCACTGGTCTGGAAATGTTCCACAAGAGTCTTGACCAGGCCGAGGCGGGTGACGCTATCGGGGCGCTGTTAAGAGGCGTCGAACGTGAAGACATTGAACGCGGCATGGTACTGGCGGCCCCCGGCTCGATTAAGCCGCACACCTATGCCGAGGCCCAGGTTTATGTATTGAGTAAAGACGAAGGCGGACGGCACACGCCTTTCTTTAACGGTTACAAGCCGCAGTATTACATCAGGACCACGGATGTCACCGGCACCATCGAGTTGCCCGAAGGCGTCGAGATGGTCATGCCCGGCGATAATATCAACATGAAAATCAAGCTTATTTATCCCGTGGCGCTGGAGAAAGGTCTACGTTTCGCTATACGTGAAGGAGGAAGAACGGTAGGGGCCGGCACCATTACCCGTATCATAGAGTAAAATGGCTAAAAAAGCTGACGCTAGGGGTATTATCTACCTTGCCTGTTCCGAGTGCAAGGAAAGAAACTATACCACCACTAAAAATAGAAAAAACGATTCGCAGCGTCTGGAATTGAACAAGTATTGTCCCCGCTGCAGGATGTACAGACTGCACAAGGAGGCAAAATAGAGGGCCCTGCGAGTATGCCCTGGAAGATATTGTAAATGACACAGTCGACCGCGCAGAAGCGAAAAGGCTTTAGACCCTTTAGCTATTTCGGCGAAATTATCAATGAGCTGAAAAAGGTAGTCTGGCTCAAATGGCCGCAGGAAGTGCTATATCTAACGGGTATGGTGCTTATTGTTACCATTATCGCCGGCATCGTGCTGGGATCCCTTGATTACGGTTTTTCAGAACTGGTGAACAGGGTTTTCGTGGGGGGTTAACATCGCTCCCTTTGAATACGAGGTCATGTATGGGCCGTACTTACAAAAATTATCCCAGAAAATCAGGCAGTGAGGTTACTTGTGGCGGAAAACAATAAGCAGTGGTTCGTTATTCATACCTATTCCGGGCATGAAGAGCGTGTTAAGAAGAACCTGGAGCAGCGTATCAAGTTCATGGACTCCGGTAAAGATATCACGCAGGTGGTAATTCCCACCGAGGATGAGATAGAGGTCAGGGGCGGCCGGCGTCGTACCGTAACCAGGAAAATACTGCCCGGCTATGTTCTGGTGGAGATGAAGATGGATGAAAAAAGCTGGAGCGTGGTACGCAACACCCCTGGTGTCACCGGCTTTGTCGGCAGTGGCAGTACCCCCACACCCTTACGCGAAAAGGAAGTAAGTGAAATCCTGAAGCAGATGGCCGCCGAGGCCCCCAAGGTCAAGGTAGGCTTTCGCAAGGGGCAGAGCATCCGCGTAACGGACGGGCCGTTTATCGACTTCGTAGGTGTTGTGGATGAAATTAACATGGAAAAAGGTAAAGTCAAGGTGCTTCTCTCCTTATTCGGCCAGGAAACGCCGGTGGAGCTTGACTTTTTACAGATAGATAAATTGTAAGAACTTTGGAGAAGCAAAATGGCTAAGAAAGTTAAAGCAGTCATAAAATTACAGATACCCGCCGGGCAGGCGAATCCGGCCCCGCCGGTCGGGCCCGCCCTGGGGCAGCATGGTCTAAATATCATGGCTTTCTGCAAGGAATATAACGAGCGCACCTCCAAGCAGGCGGGGTCGATTATACCGGTGGAAATTACGGTGTACGAGGACAGGAGTTTTACCTTCATCACCAAGACACCCCCGGCCTCCGACCTCATTAAAAAAGCCCTGAACCTGGAGAAGGCGGGGGGCGATGCCGGTCATGAGGTTGCCGCCACTATATCCAGGCAGAAAATCAGGGAAATCGCCGAGCTTAAAGCCAAAGACCTTCATGCCAACAGCATTGAAGCCGCCATGAAGACTATCGAAGGGACTGCCCGGAGCATGGGTATAAAGGTGGAGTAAGATGGCAAAACACGGTAAGAAATACGAAGCTTTAGCAGACAAGATAGACGAGGCGACGGCATATCAGCCAAAAGAAGCCGTTGACCTGGTGAAAAAGTCGGCGCCGGCCAAGTTCGACGAGACGGTTGAACTCCATTTGCGCATGGGGCTGGACCCGCGCAATTCCGCCCAGCAGGTAAGGGGGATTGCCCTGTTGCCGCACGGACTGGGCAAGAAAGTGCGCGTTCTCGTCTTTGCCCAGGGAGAGGCGGAGAAAATCGCCAGCGATGCCGGGGCGGATTTCGTTGGCGGCGACGACATGATTAAGAAGGTCGAGGGAGGCTGGGTGGATTTTGACACGGCTATCTCCGTGCCGGAGATGATGGGCAGGGTGGGCAAGCTCGGTAAAATCCTGGGCAGGAAAGGCCTCATGCCCAATCCGAAGTCGGGCACCGTTGTCGCCATGAACGATTTACCCCGCGTCATTGAAGATGCCCGCAAGGGCAGGGTGGAGTACAAGCTTGATAGGACGGCCATTATCCACGTGCCGGTGGGCAAGGTTAGCTTTGAAGAACAGAAGCTGGTGGACAACCTTACGGCGATTATGGAGGCGGTGGTTAAAGCCAAGCCCTCCGGCGCCAAGGGGCAGTACGTTAAAAGCGCCTTCCTGACCACCACCATGGGCCCTAGCGTCAAGCTGGATATCACGTCAGCCACGGCTCTGACGGCCGGGTAGCTTTACGATAGAGTAAAGCTGTGCTATAATATATTGACAACTTAATATTTGGTCCAGAGACAGCGGGTGTCCTTCCGGAATCGGGAGGACTTAATTAAAATGCCTGCCGAGGATAAAAAGTGAGACGGATATTTTAAGTCCTCGTGTTTTTGGCATGAGGATTTTTTAGTTTACATAAATAATGTCGCCACGGAAGTACAGGAGGTGGCACCATGCCGACCGAAAAGAAAGAACAAATCGTAGAGAGCCTGCGGAAGGTTTTCGCCGGGTGTGATATCGGCATACTGACCGATTACCGCGGACTTAAAACGCCGGAGATAAATGAACTGCGCGGCAAGCTAAGGGAAGCCGAAGTCGAGTATAAAGTGGTTAAAAATTCTCTGGCGCAGCTTGCTGCCAGGAATGCAGGTCTGGAGCACCTTGAGGGTGCCTTCGAAGGGCCGCTGGCGGTGGCTTTGGGTTACGGTGAACCCACCAAAACGGCTAAAGTAATCGCGGACTTTATCAATGTATCCAAATCCACTCTTGTTATCAAAGCGGGCTTTTTACAGGACAGAATTTTAAGCGCCGCGGAAGTGCAAACCCTGGCTAGATTGCCGTCGAGAGAGGTTTTGCTAAGTAAAGTAATCGGCGGCATGCAGAGTCCTATATACGGACTGGTAAACGTTCTTGCAGGCCCCAT
>CAZRQP010000114.1:0-4307 GCA_964602315.1 uncultured Dehalococcoidaceae bacterium | reverse complement strand
ATCGAGGCCCACCGCAAAGCCAGGCCTAAAGACTGGAAAACTCTTGAAGCGACCACGCACATCGGCAGCCGGATTGCGGCCGGCATCGGCGGGGCGAAAACAGTGATAATCGACTGCATAACACTGCTGGTTAACAATATCTTTGAAGAACACGGCGGTAAGGCCGGTGCCGCGGCGCTGGAAAAATCGGTTACGGCGGAAATAAACGAACTGCTGCAATGTATTAAGAAAACAAAAGCGGACTTCATTATCGTCACCAACGAGGTGGGGCTGGGGATTATACCGGGGGACAGGGTAAGCCGTCTGTACCGCGACCTGCTGGGCAAAGCCAACCGGATACTGGCGGAGCATGTAAATGAAGTATATTTCATGGTTGCCGGCATACCGTTAGCAGTGAAAAAGGGCTGATGCAGGCTTATTGACAGTAAACATACGTTATTGTAATATATGCCTATCTAGCGCCCTATTTATATAAACAGGGCCATTTTTATGGAGAGGTGAACGATATGCCATACTACATGATGCTCACTAAGCTGACCGACCACGGAAGAAAGACGATAATGCAGAATCCCGGCAGAATCTGGGAGGTCAATAAAGAAGTTGAGAACATGGGGGCGAAAATCCTTACCCAGTACGCGCTCTTGGGCGAGCATGACTTCGTCAATATCCTGGAAGCACCCAATAACACCGTCATCGCCAGGGTTGCCTCCGCGCTGGGTTCCAGGGGCACAATGGAGCCGCTGACCTGCGCCGCCATTACCGTCGAGGACCTGGTCAAAGAAATACAGATGGCAAAAGCCATTAACGACTAATAGACTTTCATCCAGGGTATTCCAGCGTCAAGCCCTGTAAAAACAAAACAGCCACACCCGCGGATAAAACCTTTAACTAAAGCTCCCGGGTGTGGTACTGTTTATGGACGAACGAGTGAAAATCAAATGACCACACCTATAAAGTCGCTGAAATGGTACCGGCAGCTTGCCGACCGTAAGGGAAGGCTCGAAGCCGGTGTCTTTATCGTTGAAGGCGAAAAAGCCATCCGCCAGGTAGTCTCCGGCAGGCCGGAATCTATCACCGAGATAATCAGTATAGAGAAACCACCCGCCGCATTACGCGATTACCCGGCGCGCACGGTCACGGCAAGTGAGTTCCGGTATATCAGTAGCGCGCAAACGCCGCAGGGGCTAATGGCGGTAGTCAGGATTCCGTCAGATACATATTCCTCTAATTTACCCGCAGACACGGGCAGGCGCATACTTCTCTTAGAAAACATCCAGGACCCCGGCAATACCGGCACGCTGGTACGCACGGCGGCGGCTTTCGATTACGACGGCGTGATACTGACGGAAAACGGCGCCGACCCTCTGGCGCCGAAATGCGTGCAGGCAACGGCGGGAACCGTGCCGTCTTTATGGTTGAGAAGGACGGAGCGATACCTCGAGATGGCGCAGGAGCTGAAAGAAAAGGACTATAAAATAATCGCCGCGGATGTTAAAGGCACGGAAGAACCTGCAATCCTGTCAAAGCAGGAAAAACTGGTGCTGGCAGTGGGCAACGAAGCCGCCGGACTATCTAAAGAGCTGCTGGCTATGGCCGACCACCGCGTGGGGATACCCACCGCGCCGGAAAAAGCAGAGAGCCTGAACGTGGCCATCTGCGGGGCGATACTGATGTATTTAAGCTCCCGGTAATGATTAGCCCCGCAGTCCTTAAGTCTTATTTATCCAGGCCGCGCTGAAGTCCGCGCAGATATGAAATCTCGCCGATATGATGGGAAGCGTGGCCGAATAATAGTGAAATCATCATGGCAATCGTCATATCACCAAAGGGCATCTTGATTACCTTTTCAAGGTCGGCCGGCTGTAACGCTTTCACATAGTCCAGAGTCTCGGTACGGACGGCGGCGCCGTATCTCAAGATGGATTCCAGGGCTGGAACGGGGAAGTTGTCCACCTGCTCTACTGTGTAGTGGGCGCCCTCTTCAGAGGCGTCGAGGTTTAACTGATTGTACCATTTGCCTGTCTCCCAGAGTTCCTTTTTACCCTTCAGGTAGACTTGTATAAACGAGTCCTCGGACTTGAACAGATGGAAGAGAATCAGGCCAATAGAGTTGCAGCCGCTGGCGGGGCGCCAGGCGATTTCCTCCTGTTTTAAGCTATCGACAACCCGCTTGAGACTTTGTTCCAAACTTTCTATCTGCATGCGGATATATTCTTTAACATCCATAATTACCAATGCCTCCTGTATATAGAAAAATACTTAAGCATTTATGCCATATTATAGTTATCATAACAAGCAGCAATAAATCAAGTTTTGGCACAAATGTAAACGCCGTTGAATAGAATGCGATAAGATTATAGAATATAAAGCATCCGGGGTAAAGCAAATCATAGCAGTCAGTAAAGGATTTTTTATGAAATACGATTTCGACCGGGTACATTCAAGGAAGAACACCGGCAGCGCCAAGTGGGATGCCGTAAAGGCGATTTTCGGGAGCGAGGATGTGATTCCGATGTGGGTGGCGGACATGGATTTCCCGGCGGCTAAACCCATCGTCGAGGCACTTAAGAAACGCGCCGAGCACCCGTTTTACGGTTACACGCACGCGGCGCCGAGTGTTACCGAGGCTGTTACCGACCGTTTGCGGAGGAAGTTCAACTGGAAGGTGGAGCCGGAGTGGGTGGTCTTTACGCCCGGCGTTATCCCCGCCTTAAGCGCGGCCGTAAAAGCGCTGACGCACCCCGGCGACGAGATAATACTGCAGGAGCCCGTTTACTTCCCGTTTTTCTCGGTGGTAAAGGAAAACGGATGCCAGGTAGCCACTAACCAGCTTAAGCTCAACAACGGAAACTATGAAATGGACTTTGAGGAGCTTGAGGGCAAATTCGAGAAGAGAGACGTAATGGAATTCGGGGGAAACCGGATTAAAGCCGTCATCCTGTGCAATCCGCATAACCCCATCGGGAGGCTGTGGGACAAGGAGGACTTAACACGACTGGGAGAAATCATGCTCAAGCATGAAATACCCGTTATCTCCGACGAAATCCACTGCGAGCTTTTGTATAAAGGCCATACCCATACGCCTTTTGCCATGTTATCTAAAGAGTTCGAGGAGAACAGCATCGTCTGCATGGCGCCCAGCAAGACCTTCAACCTGCCGGGTCTGCACGCTTCTTCCATTATCATCCCCGATAAAAAGCTGCGGGAGAAATTCAACGAGGCGAGGGCCGGCGCGGGGTCGGGCCTGAACATCTTCGGGCTGACGGCTTTGGAGGCGGCCTACCGCTACGGGGACGAGTGGCTGGAACAGCTGCTGGACTATTTGCAAAAAAACATGGAATTCACGCTCGACTATTTTAAACAGAAAATACCCGGAATCAGCGTCATCAAGCCGCAGGCGACCTACCTCCTCTGGCTGGACTGCCGGGCGCTGGGCCTGGACGATAAGGCTTTAAGCGGCTTTATGAAAGAAAAAGCCAAAGTGGGCATGAACGACGGCTTCATATTCGGGGCGGGAGGCTCGGGGTTCCAGCGCATGAACATAGCCTGTCCGCGCTCGATTCTTCAAGAAGCGCTTGAGAGAATTGAAAAAGCAGTCGATACTCTCTAAAGAATATACAAGAAAGGACGAATCATGGCCGAAAAACGCTACGCGAAGAACATCGTCACCGACACCAGGGAATATACCCCGGAAGAAATCGCCAAAATGCAGGAGATGATGAAAGACAACCCCATAGAATCGACGGTGGAGCTGGAGCGACTGCTCTGGATGGACGACACCAAGGTCAAAGGTGCTAAGTTCTACATGGAGTGCATCTGGCTCTGGGGCGGGAAGACCACCTCCGGCACGACGGAAGAGCCGCACGTTCACCCCTTCGACGAGGTTATAGGGTTCATCAGCAGCGACCCGGACAATCCTAAAGAGCTTGACGCCAGGATGGAAATAATACTGGGGGACGAAACGCATTTCCTGACGAAAAGCTGCCTGGTACACGTGCCGGCGGGCATGAAGCACTGCCCCTTGACCTTCCGCGAGGTGAACCGCCCGGTCTTCTTCTTTACCCTGGCGCCGATAAGCCGGTACGGGCGTGAATCGGAGTATATGAAGGACAAGGACGCGCCCCCCTTAAAGATACCCCCTTTCAAGCCGCCGCCCAAGGATAAATCTGGGTCGAGGTACGCCCGGTACATCATCACCGAGCCGAAGCTGCACGGGCCGCCCCCCGACCCCAGTAAACCGCCCCCCCCGCCGCCCAAGGCAAAGGCAACCCACATGGTCTCGCTGGACGGCGAGGTCTCGCCGGGGG
>CAZRQP010000113.1:2649-4326 GCA_964602315.1 uncultured Dehalococcoidaceae bacterium | reverse complement strand
TTGCCGTCGATGACTTTCTTCTCCTTGCCTTCTGCCACGACCGTGCCCACGCCCACCGGCGTATAGAATCCCCCAAGACCCCCAGCGCCGCACCTGATTCTCTCGGCCAGGGTGCCCTGCGGCACAACCTCTATTTCAACCCTGCCCTCGTTATACATTTTTTCAAGGGGGGAATCGGGGGGCATGCCGCCCAAGGCCGGCATCGACCCGATGAATTTCTTCACCTGACCTTTCTCAAAAAGGACACCCAGGTCCTGATAGCCGCCCGGCTTGATGCGCTTACTTAACTCGAAGCCCACGCCGCCCATATTGGCGATAACGGTGAGGTCTTTAGCGCCCTGCCGTGAAAGGGCGACGATTAGGTTGATGGGCAGGCCGCCGTAAGAGCCGAAGCCGCCCACCATAATAGTGGCACCGTCGGAAACGTCAGCTACCGCTTCGTCACAGCTTTTGAAAACCTTGTTTACAGTCAAGTTTACTCCCTAGAACTGTATGGGGCTGACCAAATTTGGGTATGAATGGAGTGTAACCTTTTTAAAAGAAAAATGTCAATTTAGTCTTCCGGGCGTGTATCCACACTCACTCACCTACGTTATTACTTGTAAAAGCCCCAGATGTAAACTATAATTTTCATAATGGAGAAGGCTGTAGTCACCGGTGGGGCCGGTTTCGTCGGTTCTCATCTTTCAGAAGAGCTATCCAAACGAGGCTATCAACTGGTAATAGTGGATAACCTTTCCACCGGCAAGCGGGAAAATATAGCCTCAATAATCGATAATAAAAACGTGGAATTCATCAAGGGCAGCATCACCGACCTGCCCCTGCTGCAAAAGGCATTTAAGGACGCCGACTACGTTTTCCACCTGGCTGCCGCCGCCAGCGTCCCCAAGAGCATAGAAAACCCGCAGGAAAGCCACGAGGTAAACGTCACCGGCACCTTGAACGTGCTGATAGCCGCGAGGGACAATAAAGTTAAAAAGGTGGTCAACGTTTCTTCCTGCGCTATATACGGCGATGCCCCCGGCCTGCCGAAAAAAGAAGACATGCCAGTAAATCCCCTTTCGCCTTACTCCGTGACAAAGCTGGCCGCCGAGGAATACTGCCAGATTTTCCAGCAGGTGTACCGCCTGCCAACGGTAAGCTTGAGGTATTTCAATATCTTCGGGCCGCGGCAGAACCCCGATTCCGAATACTCCGCCGCCATCCCCAAGTTCATCAAGTTAAAGCTGCAGGGAAAAACCGTCGATATCTACGGCGACGGCAAGGCGACGCGGGACTATGTTTACGTCAGCGACGCCGTGACCGCCCTTATCACGGCCGCGGAAAGCGACGCCTCCGGCATCTATAACATAGGCAGCGGTAAAAGTATTACTATTAACGAGCTGGTGGAGCTAATCAGCAGACTGACGGGCAACAACACGCCCCCCGTATACGGTCCCCCGCGCCCGGGCGATGTCTTACATAGCCTCGGCGACGCTTCCAAAGCCAGGGCCTTCGGCTATAGTCCCAGTTACAGTCTGGAAGAAGGCCTTAAAGAGACGATAAGGTACATGACGCCATGAAAAATAAACCTGAACTGGCGCAAAAACTCGCGGACAAGACAGCCGTCATCGGCATCATCGGGCTGGGCTACGTAGGCCTGCCGCTGGCAATCGCTTTTGCGAAGGCCGGCTTCAA
>CAZRQP010000113.1:0-2549 GCA_964602315.1 uncultured Dehalococcoidaceae bacterium | reverse complement strand
CCTGAAAGCGGGGCGGGACTTTTACCTGGCCTACTCCCCGGAAAGGGTGGACCCCGGCAATAAGAAATACGGTATAAAAAATACGCCCAAGGTGGTGGGGAGCATAGATAAAGCGTCCAACGAACTGGCCGTGCTTCTCTATGCGCAAGTTGCCGATACCGTAATTCCCGTTTCCAGCATGGCGGTGGCCGAGATGACCAAGATATTTGAAAACACGTTCCGGCACGTGAACATCGCGCTGGTCAACGAGATAGCGCAGCTCTGCGAAAAAATGGGCATCAGCGTCTGGGAGGTAATCGATACCGCCAGCACCAAGCCCTTCGGCTACATGCCCTTTTACCCGGGGCCGGGGGTGGGGGGTCACTGCATACCGCTCGACCCCAGCTACCTGGCAAGCAAGGCCAAGGAGTACGACTTCAGCACCAGGTTTATCGAGCTGGCAGGGGAAATCAATACCCATATGCCCCATTACGTGACGTCGCGCATCATGGAAGCCCTGGACAGTCGCGGCAAGGCTCTTAAGGACGCTAAGGTGCTGGTGCTGGGGGTAGCCTACAAGAAAGACATCGCCGACACCAGGGAGTCGCCGACGCTAAAGCTGGCGCAGCTTCTATATGAAAAGGGTGCGATAGTTAAGTACAACGACCCCTATATCCCGTCGATTTCGCTCGGCAAGAGCGTGCTAAAATCGGTTGAACTTAACGAGGAAAATATGTCCCGGGCGGACTGCACGGTAATCGCCACCGCGCATACGAGTTATAATATAAAGAAAATCGTTAAAACATCTAAACTGGTTTTCGACTGCCGGGGCGTCACCAGAGGCATCTCCGGTAATAATATAGTAAGACTCGGAGAATGAAAATAAGGTCAGAGCAGCGAGGTTAAGCCATGATATTTAAAGATAAAGTCATACTGGTAACGGGCGGCACCGGCTCATTCGGGCAAAAGTTCACGGAAATAATACTGCGCGAGCACAGCCCTGCGGCCGTGAGGATATACTCCCGCGGCGAGTTGCTGCAAATGCAGATGCAGCAGAAGTTCAGTGACGATGAGAGGCTTCGCTTCCTTATCGGCGACGTAAGGGATAAAGAGAGACTTAATCGCGCCATGAACGGAGTGGATATCGTCGTTCACGCCGCCGCCTTAAAACAGGTGCCTACCAGCGAATACAATCCCATCGAGGCGGTAAAAACAAACATCAACGGCGCCGCCAATGTCATCGATGCCACCATAGATAATAACGTGGCGCAGGTGATGAACATCAGTACGGACAAAGCGGTACAGCCGGTAAATCTATACGGGGCCACCAAGCTGGCGGCGGAAAAGCTCTTCATCCACGGCAATGCCTACGTGGGCGGGGCCCGCAAGACGCGCTTGAGCTGCGTGCGCTACGGCAACGTGGTGGGCAGCCGGGGCAGCGTCGTCCCCATCTTCCTTGAACAAAAGAAACACGGCAAAATCACCATCACCGACGAGCGAATGACCAGGTTCTGGCTCACTCTCGAGCAGGGGGTGCGCTTTGTCATCGCCTGCATCGAGCGGATGCACGGCGGTGAAATTTTTATCCCTATAATTCCGAGTATGAAAATATCCGACCTTGCCGAGGCAATCGTGCCTAACGCCAAAAGAGAAATCGTAGGCATAAGGCCGGGAGAAAAACTGCATGAAGTCCTCCTGGGAGAAGAGGAGGCGAAGCACGCCAAGGGCTTTGCCGATTACTATCTCATCGAGCCGGAACATCGCTTCTGGAGTAGAGTAAAGATCAAAGGGGGCAAGCCACTACCTGACGGCTTCAGGTACACCAGCGATAATAACACCAGATGGCTAACCGCAGATGAGCTTAAAAAGATGATAAAGGCAATATAAGGTATTATGGTAAACTCAAAGATTAAGGTTGTTGCCGCAGTCCAAGCAAGAATGTCTTCAACCAGGCTGCCCGGGAAAGTAATGAAGGAAATCCTGGGCAGGCCCATAATCTGGCACATCGTTAACAGGCTGAAACAGGCTAAACTGGTGAATCAGGTAATAATAGCCACTACAAATACTTCGGAGGACAGAGTAATCGCTGACTTTGCTAAAGATAATGAAATAGACTGCTACGCCGGCAGCGAAGACGACATCGTTGACCGGCTGTACCAGGCCGCCCGGCAGGCCAAAGCGGACGCCCTCGTGCGTATTACGGCGGACTGCCCGCTGGTTGACCCGGCTATCGTTGATAGGATTACAAAATTATTTTTAGACGGGCGGGGTAAATATGATTTTGTCAGCAACACCCGCCCGCCGACTTACCCCGACGGCCTGGACACCGAGGTATTTTCTTTTATAGCGCTGGAAAAAATCTGGCAAGAAGTCACTAATAAGTTTAAAAGAGAATGGATTGTGACTAATTTCTGGGAGCACCCGGAAACGTACCACCTGGGGAATATCACTAACGATAAAGACCTTTCCGCCCTGCGCTGGACGGTGGACTATCCCGACGATTTTGAGTTCGTCAGGGAAATATACGAAAGATTGTTCAAGCCGGATAAAGTCTTTTTAATGCAGGATAT
>CAZRQP010000112.1:0-4347 GCA_964602315.1 uncultured Dehalococcoidaceae bacterium | reverse complement strand
GACGGAAAAGGTACGTATCTTTTATTGTTTCTACGGCGGAGAGGATTTTAGATTTAGTTTGGTGCATAGTTAAGATTTTACTTCCTAAAATAATTCATTCAGTTATACAACCAATTCCTGATATTAGGAAAAACTTTAATTAATATTTCTAAAACAATGAAAATTACCCAAGCTATTATTGCTGCTCGTGCTACCCATATAGTTAAAATAAAACCCTTCGGGCCTCGACCTGGTTCTTTATTATATTTTTCCCATAATTGCTTTCTTTCAATTTCCCTAAGGGGTTGCCATTCTCCATTTTTCCAGTTATTCCAGTTAATTTCATTTGAATGGTCAATGAATTGAACGTACGAACATTTTCGTAAATCTAATTCTTTTTCTATATTTTCCATGCGATGGAACATAACACGCCTGATAAGATGTTGGCGAGTTAAATATTGTTTCCATACGAATAACAGTGAGATAGAGAAAATCCCTAATATTATAATAAGAGTGAGTCTGTACCAGCTAGTTGACGTGCTTAATAAACCATAAATTATTGCACCTGCTAGAGTTAGAGTGGTTACAAAAAAGACAAGTCCACTTTGCCAGCTAGCATGAACACAGTCACTCGCCTCTTGTTGGCAGACTTTGTATTCTGCTAACAATGCTTGTCTCTGCCAATCAGGAATGTTATTTTGATTATTTTCGTTTACCATTCTTTACCTCACCCCCTACTACGCTAAAGCTACGTAGGGCAAGCCCCTTAATTCTCTCTCTAACTCTCCCCTTTGTTTACTTGTCATCCTGAGCATAGCGAAGGATATCGGGGCAGTGTGGGGTTTTTCTCTACCCCTCCCCGAGATTCTTCGTTTCACTCAGAATGACAGGGTTATCACATCACTCCTCCCCGAGATTCTTCGTTTCACTCAGAATGACAGGGTTATCACATTACCCCTCACCGAGATTCTTCGTTTCACTCAGAATGACAGGGTTATCATACCACTCCTCGCTTAAATCCCTCCATTCGGGATTAAGTGAATTTATCAACGCTGTCTTCTTCCTCCTCACCCAACCCTTAATTTCCTTTTCACGTTCGATTGCCACCGTAATATCATCAGTAGATTCATAAAAAACAAGCTTGTTCAAATTATAGCGTGATGTAAATCCAGGGATTAGTTTCATTTTATGCTCATGCACCCGGCGCTCGAGGTTATTAGTGACGCCTGTATAAAGCATTCTGGATTTATTACTCATAATGTATACATAGTATTCTGCCATCATCTACCCTCTATTTTTAACCCCTCGTCCAGATAGACCGGGTTACCCAAATAGATAGTAGCCATTACCTTGCCTGTGAGCTTCCGGCCTGCCAGAGGGGTGTTCTTGCCCTTGGTGGCGAGCTTTTCCGGGTCAACCGTCCACTCCCGGTGGAGGTCGAAGATGCAGACGTCAGCGGGGGCGCCGATTTCCAGCGTGCCGAGCTTTGCGTAGCCCAGCACACGCGCCGGGCCCATGGTCAGCGCGGCAATCATGTTGTTCAGGCTCAACTCGCTCTTGAGAATCAGTCCCACCAGCGACCCCAGCGCTGTTTCCAGTCCGCTGATGCCGAAAGCTGCCTGCTCGAAGGGGCAGTCCTTATCGGCTTTAGTGTGCGGCGCGTGGTCGGTGGCCACGATGTCGATAACGGCGTCGTTCAGGGCGCGCAGCAGGGCGATGGTATCCTGTTTAGTCCTCAAGGGTGGGCTGACCTTTGCCAGCGTCCCGTATTTCAGGACGTCCGCCTCGGTAAGGGTGAGGTGGTGGGGGGTGACCTCGGCGGTGACGTGCACCCCCTCCTCTTTAGCGGCGCGGATTAAATCGACAGAGCCCTCTGTGCTGACGTGGGCGATATGCACGTGCCCGCCGGTCTCTTTAGCCAGCTCGATGTCCCTTTTAGTGATTGACTCCTCGGCGGCGGGCGGTATGCCAGGCAGACCCATCTCCTGCGCAACGGCCCCCTCGTTGACCTGGCCGTCCTTGGTAAGCGACATGTCCTCACAGTGGTCGATAATCGGGCGATTGAAGTCGCGACTGTACTCAAGGGCGCGGCGCATGACATCGTCGTTGCGCACCATCGAGCCGTCGTCGCTGAAAGCCACCGCGCCGTTCATCTCCATCTCATTGAGGTCGGCCAGCTCTTCACCCCTGCGCCCGACGGTCACGCAGCCGATGGGAAACACCCGGATAATGCCCTCCCTGGCGGCAACGGTACGGACGTAGTTCATCATGTCCCCGTTATCCAGCGGAGGGTTGGTGTTGGGCATGCAGCAGACGGTGGTAAAGCCGCCCCGCGCCGCCGCCCATGTGCCGGAGGCGATGGTCTCCTTTTTTTCACCTCCCGGCTGGCGCAGGTGACAGTGCATGTCGATAAGCCCCGGGCAGACAATCAGTCCGCCGGCGTCCAGTACGGCGTAGTCGTCCTCGGGGGGATTGCCTTCCCCCAGCCAGGCTATTTTGCCTTCTTTGATAAGCAGGTTCGCTGTCTTATCTATTTCCTGTGAGGGGTCGATTATCCGCCCTCCGCGGACCAGTAAAGCGTCAGGCATATTATTTACGTTGACCTCCGACAAAGTGACTCGGTTTATAGCCGTGGGCCTCGGCTTCTTCCTCCGTGTTGAAAACAATCAGGTTCTCAGGGCGGATATGTTTAGCCCAGTGGCTGGCGGCGCTGTGGAATTTCTTGGTATCCAGCTTGTGCTCATGCCAGTCGGTGCTGGCGACGTATTTCGGCTCGAAGCCATGCTCGCAGTACGCGCAGCGCAGGGTAAGCGGCGATGTGTTCACTATCTTGAAAATCGGCTTGAGATACTTGGTTTCGGTGGGCTGAATCGAGACGCAGCGGGGATTGGGGCAGACCGGGCCCGGCTGGCCCTGGTAATAGGGGTATGAGGCGGGGGGCGGCGACTCCACGTCCGGGATATCGAACTCCTTGGCACCGAGGAGGGCGGCCAGGAGAGCCATACGTATCGGCACGCCGTGGGCGGCCTGTTTGAAGTACATGCTCCTTTCGTCGGCATCGATATCATAAGCCAGTTCATCGACGCGGGGGAGCGGGTGCATGACCAGCGTTTTGCGGAATACTTTATCCTGGAGTAATTTTTTATCCACGACCGGATATCTTTTCTTCTCCTGTCCCTCTTCCTTGCCCGTGAAGCGTTCTTTCTGCGTGCGGGTGACGTACAGGGCATCGACGCCGCCCTTAAGCTCCACCTGGACACTCATGTCCGGCATCATCGCCAGCTGGTGGGGGCTATTGGGGGTTGTGTATATAGCGTCCACCGGGAAGAGGGTATTATAGTTCTTTTTGGCGGTGGCGGATATCATTTTAACATCGCCGCCGTATTCCGTTACCAGCTTATCGATAACGTGTTCCGGTACCTCCAGTCCCGGGCTGGGACAGAACAGGATATCCGCCCCGAACCTGGCTAAGGCGAATATAAGCGAGTGGGTGGTTCGCCCGTATTTCAAATCGCCCCAGAGGGCTATTTTAAGTCCTTTCAGGTCACGCCTTTCTTTGATAATGGTATAGAGGTCGAGGAGGGTCTGGGTGGGGTGCTGGTGGCCCCCGTCGCCGGCATTGATAACCGGAATCCCTGCGTAGTCGGCCACCACTTTAGCGGCGCCTTCCCAGGGATGGCGGATAACGATGATATCGGCGTAGCTGCCGACAATCTTGGCGGTATCGGAGATGCTTTCACCCTTGGCCAGCGAGCTGGCGCCGACATCAGAGGCGGTGATGACACTCCCGCCGAGTCGGTGCATAGCAGCTTCGAAGGAGAGTCTCGTGCGGGTGCTCGGCTCGAAGAACAGGCTGGCCATAATTTTACCCCGGCAGAGGTTATGTTGTTCCGGCATGTTTTCGGCCATCTCGCCGGCCAGAGAAAACAGCGCCATTATCTCGCCGTTGGAGAGGTCGTCGATGGTCACCAGGCTCCTGTTTTCAAAACTCATGATAGCACCCCTTTCCCGGTTTCACCGGGACTCCATCTTTTCCTTCGTATCTTTAGTGGTTTTAACGTTGTTAGGGTTGACGATAGCCACCTCATCGCGGCCGTCGGTTTCCGTCAAGCGCACCTGTATATCCTCGTGGCGGGCGCTGGGGATGTTCTTGCCCACGTAGTCGGCGCGTATCGGCATCTCGCGGTGGCCCCGGTCGATAAGCACCGCCAGCTGAATAGAGCGGGGGCGGCCGAGGTCGATAAGGGCGTCCATGGCGGCGCGGATACTGCGGCCGGTATAGAGAACGTCGTCGACGAGTATGACGGACTTATCATTAACGTCGGAGGGGATATGCGTTTGCTGGAGGGCGTTCCTCGCCTCCGATTC
>CAZRQP010000111.1:0-4415 GCA_964602315.1 uncultured Dehalococcoidaceae bacterium | reverse complement strand
GCGAATACCAGCTTGCCGTTGTGAATCATAACAAGACGGTCGGCTTCGGCCTCTACCTCGGAGAGCAGGTGAGTGGAGACGAAGACAGTCCTTCCCGAGCTACCAATCTGTTGAAGGAGGTTCCGGATTTCGACAATACCAGCCGGGTCAAGGCCATTAGTGGGTTCATCCAGTATAAGCAATTCAGGGTCGGGCAGCAACGCCACCGCTATGCCCAGTCGCTGCTTCATTCCCAATGAGTAATTGGCTACCTTATCACCGGCACGAGATGTCAGTCCGACCGTTTCCAGTACCCGCGGCACCTGTTCTTTGGGGAAACCTCCCAGCCTGGCCAGTACCCTGAGATTAAGGGAGCCGCTGAGACCCGGGTAGAATACGGCTGATTCGATAAGGGCGCCAACCTTGTGCAGATAGGCGGACGGAGTGCAGATACCATGATTAAGGACTTCGGCATTACCCCCCGTAGGTTTAATCAGGCCGAGGAGCATCCGAATCGCAGTGCTTTTACCGGCTCCATTCGGGCCGACAAAACCGATGACACCTCCGCGGGGCATCTCAAATGTCAGGTTATCGACGGCTTTAACCTTCCCGAACTTTTTCGTTAAGCCGTTAGCCGACAGCGCCGGACCATCATTTACCTGAGCAGTGTTCTTCACAACTACATTCTTTATTTATTTACCGGTGAAGTCTCTCTTTAACATAATAGCAAATTCCGGGATTTAAACAAACTGCCCTACCCTGAGTAATTTTACTCTTGTAACAGAACTCAATAGTCCGATGAATATAATAAATGATTTGCATGTTACCGGAAATTCGGCAGAATAATTGTTGAATAGACAATGATAAAAACGCAATATAACCACAGAAAGGAGGCAAGCGGCCTCCACCTTTTATTAAGAGTGCTTTACACGCAGGGGGTCAGAGGTTAAAGTCTTCTATCGCCCGCCATGGTAACAAGAAATGCGTTATTCTTGGTCTTCTAACGGCAATAAGTGAGATGGACTATTAGGTTCCTTTGAATTACTATGGTGGTTATTATAGTAGTCTATTATGTCCCCTATTAGGTGGGTTACCAATTCTCTGGCTGGCTTAGGTAGGGTAGCAAATTTCTCAAAGTAGTAACTCATGCGTGGGTCAGCGTTATTTGACGTATCATCTAAGTCCTCTTCCTTGAGTAAACCAGCCAGCTTCCATAGATACTGTCTTTTTACGCCCATATAATCGGCCAGCCGATTTAGTGAATAGAGTGAAGGTTCGTATTCCCGGTGGACAATACTGTGAACGGTTCCAGCGCTAAGCCCTGCCTTTACAGACAGTCTGCGGAATGACAGGCCTTTTTCCTTACATGTTCGGATCAGATAATCAACAAGCTCTTTTTTTTGCACAAAATCTCCAATATTCTGTATTTATTTAGAAAATTTTATATAAGTTTATAAAAAATTTATAGTATTCCGTAGATATTTTAACTTAACGGCCTTGACAAAGTCCCATGTAAGGTGTAAAAATACGTTGACAAATATGACTAAAGTAGTAGATATACTAATACTAAAGGATAGTTAAAACAATCTTTTAAAAGAAATATTTACTCCCATTCATAGTGAAAAGACCTGCGGTAACAGGTCTTTTCCAGAAAATGTATTTAGGTGACAGCGGTTGAGCCACCACCTTTTATTATTTTATCAGCCGCAAGGGGGGTTTGCAAGTTTTTGGAATCAAATAAAGGTCACAATAATCGGATTTGTTGTTGAGCCAGATACGGGGAGGAATCACAAAGAATCACAAATATTTGGATTAGGCTCGGGAGCATAATAGCTGATTTTGCGATCATCGCTTCTGCTGCAGCTCTAGCTTTTCATCAGGCATTGGACTCAGTTGCGGGAATTCAATACGCCGGATCAGGATTCCATAATTGTGTAAAAGGTGATTTTTAACTGTCTCTTCTTTCCTGCGCCGATTTCCATATTATCGAAAGGTCTTTATCGCGAGTTTAAAAACCGTAAGGGATATGAAGTGCAGGTGTTGGGGAAGTCGCCAATTGCTTAGGCAATTAATTCAGCCTATCAGTTGCTTCATCGTTTTTTCTTCAAGGTCTCAATATAGAAATGAATTTATCCAAATATCACGACTATAGCTTAAATAGCTTATTGTTCATGACTAATGAAACAGGGGGTGAAGAAGTGGAAAAGGGTATTAACATTTTAAGTAATTAAAAAAAATCTGCATTGTTCAATAAAGGAGTAACAAATGAATAGGAAAATATTCAAATTTAGTGTTTTACTTGCCCTGATGCTGGCGGCAGTTCTGATACTGGCGATTGCGGCACCTGTCTCAGCAGTCCAGGGAACTACATACCACGTGGCTGCCAACGGCAGCGATGATTTTGGGGATGGTACAGAAACATGGGTAGACAATGATAGTAATTCCGAATGGAGCTCAGGCGACACCGGGCCATGGCTAACCATCCAGCATGCCATTGACCAGGCTCAAGCGGAGTACGACCAAATCCATGTTGCGGAGGGGACCTATGCAGGACCGCTAAACCTGAACGGCAAATCACTGGACATCAGCGGGGCGGGCATAGATACGACGTTTATAGACGCCAGCGCCGCTCCCAGTTATGCAGTCCAGGGGTTTGGAAACGGGTCTTCCTTCAATTACCTAACGCTAATGGGTTCCAGCCATTACGGCTTTAAGGTTTCTCACGTAAGCAATATTAGCTTTGAAAGTGTTAAAGTTACCAATTCCGGTAAAACAGCCTTCGACCTGAATACAATTGACGGCGCGAATCTTAACAACATCGAAGCCGTTAACACCGCATCAGGTTTTGGATTAATGATACTGGATTCCAACAATATTAATATCACTAATATTGCCACAAGCGGCAATGCGTGGGGAGGAGTCAGCATTCAGACAGCGGGCGGACCCACCAGCAATATCGCTATTACAGGGAGTGTTATCCTTTTAGACGATATTCCTCTCCTGCTTGAGAAAGACCCGCCAACATACTATGCCATAACAAATGTGACTATTCCGGGCCAGTTTACACACGTAGTTTACACATATAGAAATGATGATAATTACATGCAATGGTATTACCAAGAGAGCTTGGATAATGCTAAGGCATTTGCTACCGCATTACTGGGCTCACCTGTATATACCGACATAACTATATCCGATGTTGCTGAGGCAAATTACTACGTAATTGAAGGTATGAAAATTCAAGACGCCGTTGATGCTGCCACCGCAGGCGATACCATCAACGTGGCGGCGGGGACTTACCCGGAGGGCATCTTAATCGATAAGCCGCTTGCCATCATCGGTGATAGTTCCACCTCCACTTTTATCACAGGAGGGATTAGTATAGCGGGGTCTTCGGATTGGTCCGGATTATTACTGGAAAATTTATATTTGAAAGGCGATTATACCGGTAATGCGAAGAATGCTGTAATTGATTTACAGGGCGCTCCAACCGTATCCGATTTTACGATACGCGGATGTGTACTGGACGGCGAAGGCAATTCTGATAGAATAGCTTTTTATGGCGGTAATAATTATTCGGGCGATTGGACGTGGGAAAATAACGAAATTAAAGGCTTCAGAGATTGGTTGCTGATTGATAATACAAGCAGCGTTGCTCCGAGCGGGGTGCTGCATGCCCTGGGAAACGTTGTATTTAATGATAACTGGATTCATGATTGTTATGGCTCTATATCCTTCAGGGGCAAGCCGGACGGATATACAAACTCCGTAACTATCGTCGGTAATATATTTGAGGATTACCCGGAGTCTGCGTTATCGCAAGCTTGGGCAGCTATCGAGGTAAATATTGCTGAATCGTTAGTTATGTACGGCAATAACATAGATGGCGTTCCTGAAGTATCCTGGGGCGGTGAAGGCCAGGCACTACAAATTTGGGGTATAAATACAATTGATATCCACGATAATAGCTTCACCAACTGCTATCAGGGGATATTGGTTTTCGGCGGGGAATCCGGTGGAATATACGGAGGACCTTATCCCGTCCCTTCGGGAGCTATCTACAATAATACTATTGTAGGGAATGCAGACTACGCTATTTCCGTTGAAAACACTGCAACCGGCGGACCATTAAATGCCGCCAAGAACTGGTGGGGCAGCGCGGATGATGCTACTATTGCCGGAATGGTCGGTGATAACGTTGCTTACGACCCCTGGTACGCTGATGCAGCCATGACTACCCTTGCCACCGATAGGCCGGTATTCAATACTACTCAGGAGACAACCTATGACACAATCCAGGAGGCTATCGATGCCGCCACCGCAGGAGACACCATCAACGTGGCGGCGGGGACGTATAACGAGAATATCACTATTGACGAATCCATCACCCTGACCGGCGCGGGCTCCGCAACGACAAACATCCACGGCAATAGCAC
>CAZRQP010000110.1:0-4425 GCA_964602315.1 uncultured Dehalococcoidaceae bacterium | reverse complement strand
AGCAACAGCACCAGGGAGGCCGTGGAAAACACCGAGAAAGCGGAGAAAATCGGCGTCGATGCCTGCTTGTCGGTCGTTCCCTATTACAACAAGCCAAATCAGGAAGGCATTTACCGGCATTTCAAGGCTGTTTCGGAATGTACCAGTCTGCCCATCATCATGTACAACATACCCGGCCGTGTAATTGTTGAAATGACCTGGGAGACGATAGCCAGGTTGAGCCAGTTTAAAAACATCGTCGGCGTCAAGGAAGCCAGCGGCAAAATGGACCTGGTCGCCCGGACAATAAGTAATTCAAGCAAGGATTTTAATATCTGGAGCGGCAATGATAATGATACTTTTGCCATCATGGCGCTGGGAGGCTACGGCGTAATCGGGGTGACTACACACCTGTGCGGCAGGCAGTATAAGAAGATGATAGACCTTATTCTCGCCGACAAAATTCAGGAGGCGGCTGTCATTCACCGCCGGCTGGTGCCGCTGGTCAACGCCATGTTTTCCGCCCCCAGCCCCGCCCCCGTTAAGTGCGCCCTCAACCACCTCGGCTTCAAGGTGGGCAGTCCCCGTTTGCCCCTTGTCCCCGCCACGGATAAAGAAGCAGAGAAGATTCTGGCCGAGCTTAAAAAACACACCATCGACCTTAAAGCATGAAGTATGAAGAAGACCTTTTTAGCGGCGCTGGTAGCTGTTTGTCTATTGGCGCCGCTTGTTTTTTATAGCTGTGTTTCACCGCAGGAATCTCCGGCATCGGAAGGCTTTGCCATTTACCTGACTAAATACGATATTTCTGTTTCGCAAATGGAAAAGTTGAGCCACGTATTTATCGCCGATGAGCCTGTAATTTCTATCGATGATATTATTTCATACGGCAGGCAGAACCATGAAATTAAACTGACCCCTGATGCTTATGAACGCGTCATGAGTCTGCAGTTCCCCACTTCCGGTAAGAGCTTTGTGGTCTGCGTTAATAAATCACCCGTTTACTGGGGCGCTTTCTGGACTCCCGTATCCTCGCAGTCCTTTGACGGCGTGACTATCTTGGTACCGTCTTTTAATATACAGAAGAACACTGTCAAACTTGAATTGGGCTATCCGTCGCCGGATTTCTTTACGGGTGAAGACCCACGGGAAAATCCTGATATTATGCAGTCGCTGGAGCAGGCGGGTAAGCTTGAGTAAGAGTGATTTTAAATCTGTCTTGTTCTACTCTACCGTCGATTCCTTGCCGTAGAAACGCTCTTTCCAGGTAACGCCGGCGCCCGTCGCCCACCTCACCCAGGAATACATCACGTTGATAAGGTAAAACATCAGGCCGATGGGTTGGAACCACATCGAGATGGCCGGTCCGCGGAAACGGCTGTCCACCAGCCAGCGCATGAACAGCATTAAGCAAATCTGTAATACTACTATCCCGCGCCATAAAAGGGGTTCTGAATTCATGAAAAAACCGTTCCAGAACCAGAAAAACGGTGCGGCATATAGAAAGTAGGCCACCACTACTATAGCCAGCAGGCCCAGGGGGGTCATGGCCGCAATCGAATATATGGACTTGCCCAGGCCGCTCCACATCGCCCCGATATCCCGGTACATGTGGCAGGAGGTCACGGTGGAAAGGTCGACCGCGATGTGGCGGCCTCCGTGCTTTGAGACCTCCATTCCCATCCACACATCTTCTACGATTTTTGATTTCACTGCTTCATACCCGCCGAAGCGCCGGTACTCGTCGGCGGAAAAGAAAAAGAACTGCCCGATTGCCATCGAAGGCTTCGGCGTTTTCGAGCGGTGCAGCCACCACAGCGGCATCCACCCCAGCAGGATAAAATAAAATACCGGCATGATTACTCTCTGTGCGAAGGATGTCGCCAGTTGCCGCGGGAAGCCGGAAAGCAGCGAGGTCTTGAGTTCCATCGCCAGTGCCAGCACGCTGCGCAGCATATGCGGCTCGTGTCTCGTATCGGCATCGACGAATAAAAACCAGTCGCCTCTGGCTCTCTGGGCAAGCTGGTGGCAGGCGAAACACTTTCCCGCCCAGTCGTCCGGCAGCGGCTCCCCGAAATGCAGGGTGATTCGCTCGTCGCCGGACGCCATTTCATTTACGATGGCGGCAGTTGTGTCCGTGGAATTGTCATCCAGCACCAGTATCTCGTAATTGGGGTAGTCCTGCTTCTGGAGGGATTCCAGGCAGGCGCGTATATTTTCCTCCTCGTTCCTGGCCGGGATAAGGACGGAGATAAGCGGTGCCGGCCGGGGGACCTTGGCGTTGCGGTCGGGCGTGCGCAGGTTCCTGAAATTGAGTATCAGGTTTATCAGGATAATTACCAAAATCCCCGCGATGACTATCTGGTATATCATTATCTTTATCCTTGTTGTAAGGTCGGTTTAGTTACGCTGGACCCGTTGGAAAGGATTCGCCCGGAAACTTGGGAAGGTATTTAACTCCCCGGAATGTTTAATCACCAGTATTACCAGCAGGCACAGCATCAGCAGCGGCTCCCATGAATTGCCTTGGACGATGATAAGGTAGGCCAGCGTGCCGCTAGCTCCGATGATAATCTTCCAGGAATCGATTTTTACAAAAATCAGGCACAGTACCATGGCGATAATAAAGGCCAGTAATATGTTGTACTGGGGTAGCCCCAGCATTACCCCGAAGGTAATCGCTACGGCTTTGCCTCCGTGCCAGTGCAGAAACGGTGAAAATGCGTGGCCCAGCACCGCCGCGACGGCTATGATGACTAAAGAAGCGGGTGGAAGCCCGAAAACGGCGTGCGCCAGCCAGACGAAAGGCACGCCTTTGGCTATATCCAGGACTACCGCCAGTAGTCCTATTCCTGCGTTACCGGCCCGGAAAACGTTGGCCGACCCGGGATTGCCGTCTCCGTACCTGGTGATATCTTTTTTCAGCAGCAGGTACCCGATGACTACGGAAAAAGGAATTGAGCCCAGGATAAAGGCGCATGCTGCCAGCCAGGCAGTATAGGCTGCTTCCACTTTTTTACCTCTCTGATGGAAGATTATACCTAGTCTGTCTTGGTAAAAGATAAACCAAAACTACCCAAATAGTCAAGTCTTTTCGGAAAATCTTTTTCGGCACAGTAATATCAGGCGGAGGATGAACAGCGTGATGGCGCCCAGTATCCCGTAGATAATGGCTATTACCGTCACCAGCGTCAGGATACTGGCGATTATCTGGTGAAATATCTCCAGCCCCCGACTCTGCAAAGCGGCCTCGCCGCCTGCCCTCTCGACGATGGGATTGACAATTGCTTCGGAAAAGCCGGACAGGATAATGGAAAATGCAAACGCCCCTACAATCAGCAGGAGGAAATGCCACTCCTTACGCCAGCGACGGGTTATTTCTGTCAACAAGGCAATTATTCCCAGCCACCCCACCAGGACGCCCCGGTCGCTCTCAATGCCGATAATACAGCCGATTATTATAAATATTATAAAAAGTCCCACCAGAATGTAGGACAAAATGGGAATCCGTTTCAGTAATGCCGTAAACCTTTTCATTCCACAAATATATAGGGAGAATTTATACTTACTTTATCCTAATACCTTCGCCTTTTTTTCGCAAGGATGGCCTCGGCCGCTGACTGTTTCACTGGCGGGACGAGTGGAAATGGAGTATAATTGGACTTGAGTTGATCTGGAGATTTTTAACAAGACCCCTGGTACGTGAAATACTCATCACCATAGTGCTGGCGCTGGCTATCTTCTTCGCGGCCAGGGCCACTGTTCAGACTTATGAGGTGTACCAGACCAGTATGGAGCCTGGCCTTTACCAGGGACAGCGAGTGGTGGTGGTAAAAGCCGTTTACTGGTTCGGCGAACCGCAGCGGGGTGATGTGGTTGTTTTTAAGGCTCCGAACAGTAGCAATGAGGAGTATATCAAGCGTATCATCGGGCTCCCCGGCGATACCGTTGAGGTAGTGCAGGGGAATGTTTACGTTAACGGCTTTCGACTTGATGAACCTTATGTTGACGAGCGCTTTTTTACCTATTCTTTGACCGAGAGGACGGTGCCCGAGGACAATTATTTCGTGCTCGGCGATAACCGCGATATAAGTAACGATTCTCATCGTGGCTGGCTTTTACCGTGTGAAAATCTCATCGGCAGGGCCTGGCTGATAACCTGGCCCCCCTCCGATTGGGGTATGGTGCCCAACTTTCCTTTGAGCGAACAGATGGTGGTCGCGGCTAACTCTACCTGATGCCCGTCGACCCCGCTATATTGTTGCAAGGAGCGATGCATATGGCCGATAGCGTCGAGCGGATGTTCGAGAAGTCGGGGGCTTTACTCAAGGGCCATTTCCTGCTTGCCTCCGGCCTGCACTCCCCCGTCTACTGGGAAAAATCGCTGGTCATTCAGTACCCCGAGTTAACGGAAAAGCTGTGCCGAATGATTGCCGACCGCTTTCG
>CAZRQP010000109.1:1474-4544 GCA_964602315.1 uncultured Dehalococcoidaceae bacterium | reverse complement strand
TTAAGCGCCGGGCTGGCTAAGACCGGGCTGGTGGAATGGGCGGCCCGCAAGCTGGACAGTCTGGCGGGAAAGACGGAACTACGCCTGATGCTGGTAATCAGCCTGACCGCCGCTTTGCTATCCGCATTCATCATCAACGCAGCAATCGTGGCCATTTTCATACCGGTAGCCATGGTGCTGTCCAAGAGTCGCAAGATAGCCCCCTCCCGAATCCTTATACCACTATCCTTCGCCAGCCAGTTCGGGGGCGTGTGCACGCTGGTGGGGTCATCCACCAATCTAATCGTCAACTCCATCGCCGTAAACCGCGGCATGGAGCCGTTCGGCTTTTTCGAATTCCTGCCCCTGGGACTGGCGATGGTCGGGGCGGGGATAGTTTACCTGGCCGCTGTGGGGCACTGGCTGCTGCCGACGCGGAAGGGAGAGGCAGAACAGATAGACAAATACCGGCTTGTCGATTACCTGATGGAACTTCAAGTGACCGATAAGTCTCCACTAATCGGCCAGTCATGGGAAAAAAGCAAAGTCGAAGATGAGACCAAAGTGGAACTGGCCAATATGCTGCGGGGAACCAGGGCAGTCAGCAGGCCGACGAACACCCATATACAAGACAAAGACATACTGCTTTTACACGGCAATATAGAGCAAATCATGGAGATGCAGGGGAAATACGGCCTGAAGCTACTTAAGGACGCCAAGGTAAGAGACAGCGAATTAAGCTCGCATAATATGAAGCTAAGCGAGGTGCTGATACCACCCGAATCCAACCTCATCGGGCGAACGCTCCATGAAGCAGACATCTTCCGCCGCCACAAGCTTAATATACTGGCCATTCAGCGGAGGGGTCGCACGCTGCGGGACCGCCTGGCCAACATCAAGATAAGAGAAAACGATACGATACTGCTGCAGGGGCACAAGGACGACATCGCCCACATCATGAACTCGCCCAACGTAATCGTCACCAACGAGTTGACCGACCTCTACCTTAGAAAGGACCGGGCTTTTATTGCGCTGGCGGTGCTTCTGGTCGTGGTATTTCTTACTGCATTCAATGTACTGCCCGTCATGCTGGCGGCCATCCTAGGGGCGGTAGCCATAGTGGTGACACAGTGCCTGACTATAGAAGAGGCTTATAAAGCAATCGACTGGAAGATAATTTTCCTGCTGGTCGGCGTCCTGCCGATGGGGCTGGCGCTGGAAGAAAGCGGCGCCACCTTATGGCTGGCGACAAACGTCCTGCATCCGCTGGCCGGTCACGGGCCGATTGTCCTGCTGGCAACTTTCTACTTAGTTACGGCATTACTCACGGAGGCTATGTCTAACAACGCCTCCGCGGCCATTCTGGCACCGCTGGCCTTCACCACAGCCGCGTCCCTGAACCTGGACCCGCGCCCGCTGCTGGTAGCAATTACCTTCGCGGCATCCACCAGCTTCGCTACGCCTATCGGCTACAAAACCAACACGATGATATACTCGCCCGGGGGCTACAAATTTACGGACTTCACCAAGGTGGGCGTGCCGCTCAACCTGATTTTCTGGGGCTTGAGCGTGCTTATAATACCGCTAGTCTGGCCTCTTTAAACATTATTTAAAACTTTTTACAGGGGTATCAAATGGAATGCAATATCGACGCCAATAAAGCCAAATGTAACTGCACCTACGAGCCGTGCCTCCGCAAGGGCAAGTGCTGCGAGTGCATCGCCTTCCACCTGCAGATGAACGAACTGCCCGCCTGTGTTTTCCCGCCGGAGATAGAGCGCACCTACGACCGCTCTTTCGAGCGCTTTGCGGATTGGGTAAAGGAGAGGGGTAGCGATAAATCCTGATTTAAGCTATATTATTATTGATGAACAAGACGAAGCGAAACGCCCAGCGCAAGCACCTGAAGGCTAAGAAAAAGCTCAAGGAAAAGCAAAAAGCACAGGCCAAGGCAGCTAAATAGTCTATCCTGTCGGAATTTTCCCCATGTAATTTTCGGCGGTATAAGATTCAGCATTCAGATATTTCCATGCAACCACGTGGCACTATCTCCATTATATGAATACAGGAGAGTAAAGCAGAAAAATGGCCAAATTGCCGGAGATGATTCAGGCACTCCTGAACCCGCAGGTTTACCCTGAACCCCCGGAGCGGGTGGAGCTGGTGCAGACGCAGATATCCTACGTCTTACTGGCCGGGGAGTACGTCTATAAAATCAAGAAGCCGGTGGACATGGGATTCCTGAACTACACCACGCTGGAAAAGCGGCTTTATTACTGTCGGAAAGAGTTGGAGCTTAACCGCAGGCTGTGCGCCGATACTTACCTTGGAGTAGTGCCGATAACCGGAGAAAAAGGCCGGTACATTATCGGGGGGAGGGGGGAGGCTCAAGAGTACGCGGTCAGGATGCGGCGACTGCCGCAGGACAAAATGATGGACGTCCTGCTCCTGCAAAAAAAAGTTACGCCGGAGATGGTGGAGAAAGTGGCGGGAATACTGGTAGATTTTCACAAAAAAACCGCCACCAGCGAGGAAATCACCCGTCTTGGGGGCATCGAGGCCGTCATCCAGAACACTTCCGAGAACTTCGAACAAACGGATAAATACTTCGGCGTCATTATCGAGCCGGAGACATTTAGTCGCATCAAGACCTATACCGAGGATTTTATAAAAGATAACCGTCCCCTTTTCTTAAAGCGCATGGGGGAGGGGAAGGTGCGCGACTGCCACGGCGACCTGCACGCGGCGCACATCTGTTTCTGCAAAGATATCTGCATCTACGACTGCATCGAGTTCATCGACCGTTTCAGGTACACCGATGTGGCGTCGGAAGTAGCCTTCCTGGCCATGGACCTGGACCATTACGGTCGCAAAGACCTTTCCGGTAAATTCATGGAGTCGTACGTAAGTAAGAGCGGGGACAAAGAAATAATGAAGCTGCTCAACTTCTACAAGTGCTACAGGGCTTACGTGCGGGGGAAGGTGGGGTGTTTCCAGTACGAGGATAAATACATTTCCGCCGGAGAGAAAGAGAAAATCGCCGCTAACGCGCGAGGCTATTTTAAGCTGGCGGAGGATTATGCGGGGGCGA
>CAZRQP010000109.1:0-1374 GCA_964602315.1 uncultured Dehalococcoidaceae bacterium | reverse complement strand
AGCGGGGGGTATCTATAAAAAATCCACAAATTTTCGGAGGTTTATCTTGAGCGAACCACAAAACAACAATGAAAATCCGGTAAAACCAATTTATATCAGGCCGATAGACCACGGCGACAAAGCCTGGGTAGCCAGTCTGATAAACGAGATATGGGGTTCGGTACAAATGGTGGTGCGGGGCAGCATCTATCACGTGAACGAACTGCCCGGATTTATAGCGATACTGGAAGACGAACCCGTGGGGCTGGTGACCTATTTCCTGGAAAACGGGGACTGTGAAATAATCAGCCTCGACAGCACCATTGAGGGCATCGGCATGGGTTCTACACTGATTGAAACGATTAAAAAATTCGCCAGGGAAGAAGAATGCAAGCGCCTTCGCCTGATAACCACTAACGACAATATAAAGGCCCTTAAATTCTGGCAGAAACGGGGCTTTCGACTGAAGGCAGTTTATCCCAACGCGGTCGAGAAATCACGTAAGCTTAAGCCGGAGATACCGCTACTCGGCAACGACGACATACCGATGCGGGACGAGATTGAGCTGGAGATGATATTGTAATGATATGTCGTACTCGCGTTTGAGACGAGAATCAAGATTACCCCTCCTCCCTGAGATTCTTCGCTGCGCTCAGAATGACGAAGGTGGAATGGAGGCAAACGATGCGGGAACCTTTTAGAAAATTTATCGAGTCCGAGATAAAGGACGGCTTTTTACTCATCGCCTGCGGTCTGCCGGGCACATGGAAAACGGAAACGACCGAAGAAGTGCATAAAATCAAGGGCGGCAAGCTCTTGAGGACGGATATTATCCGGCTGGAGGTACTGAAAAACCAGGACGTTTTCGATTCCAAGGTTGCCGGGGATATGAAGAAGCGGACACAGGTCTATGACGTGATGTTCGAACAGGCGGACGAGGCCTTTAAGAGCCATAAGAACGTCATCCTCGACGCTACGTTTGTCACGCAGTCGTTAAGGCAGCAGGCGGCGGCCATCGCGGCGAAAAACAAGGCGACCTTCATCATTTTACAGACGGACTGCCCGCAGGAGGTATCCATCAAGCGCATCCTGGCGCGCGATAAAGATAACTACGTTTCCAACGCCCTGACCGAGGAAGCATATCTGAATAACAAAAAGAAATTCGAGGCGGTGGACATGGAGGTCTTGAAAAAGCAAAATCCAGGCCTAAAGTTGGTGCACCTCGTGGTGGATACGACTGAAGACCCGCCGGAGGAGTGGTACATCACGAAGTACGAGAGAAAATGAAGATAGATTTACACATCCATACCAAAACGGGGTCGGACGGGGCGCTGCCGATTGAGGAAGTCTTTGTAGAAGCGAAAAGACGGAACATCGACTTCATTTCCATAACCG
>CAZRQP010000108.1:0-4555 GCA_964602315.1 uncultured Dehalococcoidaceae bacterium | reverse complement strand
GGTATAGCCGATATCGGGCGGAAAGGGGTCGGTAATAACGACGGCCTGACTGCCTTTGATACGGAAACAGGAGTGTCCCAACCAGGTAATGTCCACGAGTATATTTTAGCATAATCAGCTTTGTGGTAACAAGGAAAATAAATCTCCCTTAATCCCTTCCCGTATCAGGTACGGGACAGGCTTTTTTCAAAGAGGGAGACAGGTAAAGGGGTTGAACGGGGAGTTCGAGTCTTCCCCGTTTCCACCAGGAACACAATTAAGACACTGCTATAAAGAGAATGGGGTTTTTTATTAAGTATTTTTTAATAAGGAAATTGAGTTAATCTAAAAATTTGAAGCTATTAATTATATGTTCAAATTCTTTCTCAACTTGTTCTGCCAATTCAGGAAAAGAACTTATGTGTATATCTACTCTATGTTCTTCATAGTCAAAATAGATGTCTCTATATACTGAGGGGTAAGTAGCCAATACTTCACCAACCCCTAAAGATTTCATCGAATATACAATAAGTTCAGCCTGGATGCCTGCTACCTCTACGGATGAGTGTTCAATAAATTCATATTCGTGATATGATGGTAAATTTTCCCGACTTTGTAAAAGATCTTGAACAAGAGTATTTGCGTCTGGGGCATTATCTGGTATGTCATAAATCCAAATAGCAAAATTGGTATCGAATTCATCAATTGTAGGATTATTGCTTGGCCGTTTTAGTATAACAGCATATTTATGTTGGCTGTCTTCTCTTAGAGTATCGTTTGTGTCTATATATGAACTAGGGTATTCGAAAGAAAACTGAATTCCTTTTCTGGTTAAGGTGACTTCTTTATATCCACTGCACCCAGAGAGGATAATAATAATGGCAGACAAAATGAGTACTAATAATACTAATACTCTATTTTTCATGGCATCTGGCATTATAGTAGTAAAATAAGGCGGCGTCAAGGCGGTGGAAATGGCAGCACTGATGTGATAATTCTCTCTTGACAAAACACCCTTAAAGTGATAGATTAGATATGATTAGCAGTCGGGGCAGGAGACTGCTAACGGAGATAGAGATGTTAACGCACAGAGGCGGAATGATACTAAACTATATCGTCCGGCAGTACATCGCCAACGCGGTGCCGATAGCCTCACAGTCGGTGGCGAACGAAGCCAACCTGGAGGTAAGCCCGGCGACCATCCGCAACGAGATGGCGCAACTGGAAAAGGACGGCTATTTGATACGCCCGCACACGTCGGCGGGGTGCATACCGGCGGACAAGGGCTACCGCCATTACGTGGAGTCGCTGGAAAGCATCGCCCTGCCGCGAGAAGAGCAGTACCTGATAAGCCACACGTTTCACCAGGTGGAGAGGGAGGTGGAGGCTTGGGTAAACCTGACGGCGTCCATGCTGGCCAGGCTCACGCGCAACGTAGCGGTGGTCAGCCTGCCGAAATCCACGGACTGCAAGCTGAAGCACCTGGAGCTTATAGCAGTACAGGACAAACGGGTCCTGATGGTAGCGGTCCTGGAGGGGGCGGTGGTCAGGCAGGAGCTAATTACGTTCGATGAGGCGGTGACGCAGTCGGACCTCACCAAGATAAGCGATAGACTCAACGGTATTTACGCCGGAAAGTCCAGAAACCAGATAAGCAAGAGCAAAGAGGGACTCACGGACACGGAGAAGAAAGTCAACGAAAACCTGCTGGAGATAATGAAGACCGAAGACAGCAAGGAATACCAGGAGCCGAAACTGGAAGGCTGGCATTTCATGCTGGAGAAGCCGGAGTTCGCGCACGGTGAAAAGATGCACGACCTGATGGAGCTGGTCGAGCAGCGGGGACTGCTCAAGGTCATCCTGCCGTCCAAGTTAAGCGAGCCGGGCGTGCAGGTAATCATCGGCAAGGAAAACCAGAACTCGGCGATACAGAACTGCAGCGTGGTCATCTGCCGGTACGGCCTCCCCCAGGAAGCCTCCGGTACGATAGCCGTGGTAGGTCCGACCAGAATGCCCTACGTGCTCACGATACCTACGGTGTATTACCTCTCGTCGGTCCTGGGGCAGCTGGTGGGGGGCCTTTACGACCAGGAAATCCAAGAGGGAGCAAACTGAATAATATAAAATACGGAATATCATCATGATGCCAAAAGACCCGGAAGAAAACGAAAAAACAAACAACGAAATCAAGCCAGAAGAAGAACTGCCTGAAGCGACAACGACGCTAGAGGAAGAACTCGCCGAGGCAAATAAGAAGGCGGAGGAATACCTCGCCAACTGGCAGCGCTCGCAGGCGGACTTTCTCAATTATAAGCGACGCACCGAGCAGGAAAGGCTGGAGTTCAACAGCTACGCCAACGCCAACCTGCTGTGCGCCATACTGCCGGTAATCGACGACTTCGAACGGGCGCTCAAAGCCATACCCAAGGAATATAAAAATAACGACTGGGTCGAAGGCGTGAGACTCGTGGAAAAGAAGTTCAAGACAATCCTGGAGGGGCAGGGGGTCAAACAAATCAAGTGCCTGGGCAATCCGTTCGACCCGAATTTACACGAAGCAATCAGGCAGGAAAAGGGCAAAGAGGGGATTGTAGTGGAGGAATATTTAAAAGGATACACACTGAATGATAAACTTCTCCGCGCCTCGCGGGTAGCGGTGGGCAACGGGGAAGCCACAACAAAAAAAGACTCACACCAAAGAGGAGACAGAGGCGATAAAGGAGGCAGAGTAAATGGCTAAAGCAGTAGGGATAGACCTAGGGACAACTTTCAGCGAGGTGGCGGTACTGGAGGCGGGCGAGCCGGTAGTAATCACCAGCTCGGAAGGGAGTCGGCTGATACCATCGGTGGTGGCGGTAAACAAGAACGGGGAGCGGCTGGTGGGGCAGATAGCCAAGCGCCAGGCGATCGTCAACCCGGAGAACACCATCTACGCCATCAAGCGTTTCATGGGGCGCAAGTTCGGTGAGCCAGCGGGACGCGAGCTGCCGGTGGAGGAAGACGCCAAGCGAAAGACCTATAAAATCAGCCAAGGCGCTGACAACGAGGTGCGGGTAACGATGGGGGGCAAAGAGTACAGCCCGCCGGAGATATCGGCGATGATTTTACAGAAGCTAAAGGCGGACGCCGAAGCCTACCTCGGGGAGAAGGTCACGGACGCAGTGGTTACCGTGCCAGCCTATTTTAACGATGCACAGCGGCAGGCCACCAAGGACGCCGGCCAGATTGCCGGACTGAACGTATTGAGAATAATCAACGAGCCGACGGCGGCGGCGCTGGCGTACGGACTGGACAAGAAAACAGACGAGACCATCGCCGTGTACGACCTCGGCGGGGGGACTTTCGATATATCCATACTTGAGCTGGGCGAGGGCACCTTCCAGGTAAAGAGCACCAACGGGGACACGCACCTGGGCGGGGAGGACTTCGACCAGAGAATCATGGAATGGCTAATCGAGGAATTCAAGAAGGACCAGGGGATTGACCTCGGCAAGGACAAAACAGCCCTGCAGCGCCTCAAGGAAGCGGCGGAGAAAGCCAAGATAGAGCTATCTTCCGTGCAGCAGACAGAGGTCAACCTGCCCTTCGTCACGGCGGACGCCAGCGGGCCCAAGCACCTGAATATCACGTTGAACCGCGCCAAGCTGGAGCAACTGGTGATGGACCTGGTGGACAAGACCATCGAGCCGTGCAAACAGGCTTTGAAAGACGCCGGCAAGACAGCGGCGCAAATCGACGAGGTAATACTGGTCGGCGGTCAAACGCGCATGCCGCTGGTACAGAATAAAGTTAAAGAGATTTTCGGGAAAGAGGCCAATAAGAGCGTCAACCCGGACGAGGTGGTCGCCATCGGGGCGGCTATACAGGCGGGGGTGCTCAAGGGCGAGGTCAAGGACGTGCTACTACTCGACGTGACACCGCTGACGCTGGGCATCGAAACGCTCGGCGCAGTAGCGACACCGCTTATCCCGCGCAACACCACCATACCCACCGCCAAGAGCCAGATATTCAGCACGGCGGCGGACAGCCAATCGAGCGTGGAAATCCATGTTTTGCAGGGTGAACGACCCATGGCCGCCGATAACCGGACGCTGGGTAGGTTCATGCTCGACGGGATACTGCCGGCCCCCAGGGGAGTGCCACAGGTCGAGGTCACCTTCGACATCGACGCCAACGGCATCCTTAACGTAAGGGCGCAGGACAAAGGCACCGGCAAGGAGCAGAAGATAACGATTACGGCTTCCAGCGGTCTCTCCAAGGAAGATGTCGATAAGATGCAGAAAGAGGCCGAAGCGCACGCCTCCGAGGACACCAAGCGCCGCGATGAAATCGATGCCAAGAACACGGCCGATACCATGGCCTACCAGGCGGAGAAGACGCTACGCGACAACAAGGACAAGATACCGGAGGACCTGAACAAGGAAGCCGAGGAAAAGATAGCGGCGGTCAAGGAAGCGCTGAAGGGCACCGACGCCGACGCTATAAAGAACGCCACGCAGGCGCTGAACGAGACGATGCAGAAGATAGGCCAGTCGGTCTATCAACAGCAGCAGCCACCGCCCGGCGGACAACAGCC
>CAZRQP010000107.1:1169-4700 GCA_964602315.1 uncultured Dehalococcoidaceae bacterium | reverse complement strand
GGAATCTCCAGCAGATTTTTCCCCAGCGGGGCCCGGTACTGGTCGACCATCAGTATATTATCGTCCTTGTCCAGAGCTACCATAACGACGGCATCAGGGTGTTCGACAATTTCACGCTCGGCGCGGTGGCCGTCAGCAACAACTACGGTATCCACGCGCACCTTGATTAGTCGCCCCTCGAAGACATACTTACGCTTAAGGGTCTTTTCCGCAGTATCCGCATTTTTTTTCTTAGGCATAATATATCAGCGAGATCTCATCGCAGTCGGGGAACTTGGGGCAGCGAAAGCAGTCCGTCCAGACTTTACGTGGAAGCTCTTTTTTATCAATATCAATAAACTTGTAGCGCTTGAAAAAGTCCGGCTGGTAGGTAAAGCAGAATATCGTTTTGATACCGAGTTCCTCCGCTTCTTTCAGACATGCAGCCACAAGTATGGCTCCCAGACCTGTTTTCTGCTTATCTTCAATAACAGCCATCGACCGTATTTCAGCTAGGTCAACCCAGCTGACGTGCAAAGCAGCACAGGCGATGACCTTTGAATCTTCCCTTACCACAAAAAAGTCGCGTATAGATTCACATATCTCGCTCAACGGCCTGGCGAGCATCAGACCCTTTTCAGAAAAATAATTCACGAGCTTTTGTATTTGCTGGGCATCGGTAATTTTAGCTTTTTCTACCTGACTCACCTTGTTTTCCTTTCAATTTGTCTTCCAAAGATAAATAAAACGAATTTTCAGCGCGTATTCTAAAAAACCGCGCTACGTGCGGGCTACGCTTAATAATAACCGTATCGCCGTCGGATACGGACAGATTGATATGGCCATCCACGGTTAAAGCAGCAGAATGATAGGTGTCAAGGCGTAAACTAATCTCAGCGGTTTCCGGCAGGACTAGGGGATAAGAAAGGCATAAATGCGGAGCTACCGGCACGAGCAAGATATCGCGGGACTGCGGGTGCATAATGGGACCCCGCGCGGCGAGGGCATAGGCGGTGCTGCCGGTTGCCGTAGAGATAACCAGGGCATCAGTTTTCCATGTTGTAAGAGGCTGGCCATCTACGACAGCGTCGATACGAATAATGCGGGGGGTGTCACCCCGCGCGATGACGACATCATTCAGGGCATGAAAAACACGCGGCTCCTGTCCTTGTGATATAAGCTCTGCCTGCAACATGACGCGCTCGTCGAGCCAGCCCTGGCCGGCAAACAGCAGAGGTAATTTCTGTATAGCTTCGGCAGCATCCAGTTCAGTCAAAAATCCAAGCTTACCCTGATTAATGCCGGTAATAGGGGTAGTACCCGGTATAACAGCCTGTACCGCGCGTAGAATTGTGCCATCGCCGCCTACGGTTATAATCAGGTCGGTGCCTTCAAGCATAGTATGAATTTCCTCTTTTTCCCATGAGGAGGATTTCCATGCAGCGACTCCCTGCATGGTCAAGGAGCTTTCCAGTTCCTTGGCCTTGGTGAGTGTAGCTTCGACCATCGGATGGTAGAGGATGCCAACTTTTTTTATGTTCATTTCTTTGCGTACTCCGCCCCAACTGTGTTCAGGGGGAAACAAGAAAAGTGTAGCAATTACAGGCTTAAGGTGTCAAGCAGAAGCCACGCATAACACACAAGCGATGGAAGCACCCAGAGAGCAAGAATCGTAATAAATGCACGGTCACATGGCTACCGGCTGGTTATTCATTTGCCACTTGACAACACTTTCAAGCGGCATATACACTTAAATATTGGTGGTTTTGTGAAACAATCCTGATACTTTTGACCTCTGAATGATTAGTTTGGGGGTGTTGCATGGATTAACGAGCGTCTGAGCTGTCAGTAGATAATGTATTGATGATAGCAACATAAGACGCTTTTTTTATTTAGACCAGCCAGCAAGTAACCTCGGCTTATCAGGTGTTTAACAATGAACAAGAAAAAACCTACTTACGAAGAACTGGAAAAAAGACTCTCGAAGGCTGAAGGATTCCTGTCTAAGTTTCAGCAGACCGCAAAGAATGTTGCCGGAAATGATAACGATGCGCCCGGTATAGATGCCATCGACCTCGCCCAGGCTTATCTTGCCTCCGAGCAGAACTTCAAAAATTCCATGGACACCTGCCCGATGGCGATACGCATCCTCACCGAGGACGGCGCCCTGATTTATGCCAATACGGCAGCCCTGGATATCTTCGGGTATAAGACAGTAGAAGAACTGGCAACAGTTAAAAGAAGCGAAATCTACACTCCAGAAAGTTATGCCGCTTACCAGGAAAGGAAGAGGAAAAGAAAGCTAAAGGAGCATGTCCCCGGGGAATACGAACTAAGCATCAGGCGACCTGACGGAGATGTGAGAAATATGATGGTATTCCAGTGGGAGGTAATGTGGGGTGGCGAAAAGCAGTATATGGCTATGTACGAGGATATTACGGAGCGGAAACGGGCAGAGGCGGCGCTGAAAGAGAGCGAGGAAAAATATCACAACCTTGTTGAGCACGGTAATGACGGTATTGTATATATCGAAGAAAACCTCATCCAATACTGCAACTTCAAGATGCTCGAGATAAGCGGATATTCTATGGAAGAGTTAATCGGTAAACCGTTTCTCGATTTTATTGTACCGGAACAAAAACAAAATGCGGCGGAGATGTACAGGCAAAGAATTGCCGGCATGAAAGTACCGGAGCGATACGACCTGGACATTATATCCAGAGATGGCACTACAATTCATACGGAGGTAAGTGCCAGTATAATTTATTTCAGGCAAAAACTGGTTGATATAGTTATCTTGCGGGATATAACTGACAGGAAACGAATGTACGAGACTCTTAGACAGACAGAGGAAATGTTTTCTAAAGCCTTCCGTTCCAGCCCCGACGCTGCCATGATTGTCACATTCGACGACGGCATTATCCTTGATGCTAATGATGCCGTAGTTAAAAATACAGGCTATTCTCTAAATGAGTTGATAGACCACAGCACGCTTGAACTTAACCTCTGGGTTAACCCGGAAGACAGGGTAAAAATACAGAAACTACTTGAAAAGAACAAGAGGATAAGCCAAGAGACATATAAATTCCGCACAAAATCAGGGGAAATCCGCACCTGGGAATATTCCGCTGAACCTATTGTAATAGGTGGCAAGAAATGTCTGCTCTCTGTGCAAAGGGACATCACCGAGCAGAAACAGGCAGAGGATGCATTAAAGGAATCGGAACGAGAGAAAGCAGCCATTCTCAACGGGGTATTAGAACTTGTAACCTACCAGGACAGGGAACTTAAGGTAATATGGGCAAACAGAGCTGCGAGTGAATCAGCAGATACACCGACTGAAAAACTGGTTGGTCGTCATTGCTATGAAATCTGGCAAAACCGCAGCGAACCGTGTATAGGCTGCCCTCTTGTCAAGTGCTTTGCTACCGGCCAGCCGCACCAGGGCGAAATGAACACCCCCGATGGAAGAATATGGTCCGTACGCGGCTATCCTGTCCGCGATGAAAATGGCAGTGTGATAGGCGCCACCGAAATCACCCTGGAAATCAC
>CAZRQP010000107.1:0-1069 GCA_964602315.1 uncultured Dehalococcoidaceae bacterium | reverse complement strand
ACAGCAAGGATGCCGTTCTGCTGACATCGCCTGACGGCGGAATTTTAGCAGCCAATCCTGAAGCCTGCCGGATGTTCGGGAGGAGCGAGGCGGATATCTGTCGTATCGGGAGAAGCGGCGTAATCGATGAATCCGACCCCCGGTTAGAAAAAGCACTTGAGGAAAGAAAGGCTACCGGAGAGTTTTCCGGAGAGCTTATCGGCATCCGGGCCGACGGCACTAAATTTTCAATCGAATTATCCAGTAAAATATTTTACGATAAGGACGCTAAGGCCAGGACCAGTATGACAATCCATGATACCACCGAACGGAAGCAGGCGGAGGAAGCAATATTAGAGAGCGAAAATAAGTATAGACTTATAAGTGAAAATATTCCGGTAGTTGTCTATTCGGCTTTACCCGATAAACACTCCACAACTCTTTTCATTTCTGGCAGTGTAAAGGAACTGACCGGATACTCGAGTGATGAATTATTGACAAAACCCGGGTTGTTTAATGACATGGTCCACCCGGAGGATAAAGAATCGGTATGGCAGAGTATGCTTGAACACCGCCGTAACAAGTCAATTCTTGATGTGGAATACCGTATTATCACAAAAGATGGGATAAAAAAGTGGATAAGGGATAAAGCAACACCGGTACTTAATGAGAGCGGCGAAATCAACACGATTAACGGCTTTATGGAAGATATAACCGAACGCAAAAGAATGGAAGAGCAGCTGGAAAGAGATAGTGAGGAAATAAAGCTGATAATAGATTCCGCCCCAATACTGATATTTTATAAGGACCTGGAAGGGAAATTCCTGCGGGTCAATAAAGCCATGGCAACAGATTTGAATATAGCCGAGAAAGATTTATTAGGTAAAACGGTTTTTGACCTGTTTTTAAAAGACATCGCACAAGGTATGACAGACGATGACCGCGAGGTCTTTAAATCAGGATACTCCAAGCTAAATATTATAGAACAATACGATTCTGCCGCAGGGATTAGATGGGTGCAAACGGACAAAATCCCCATTTTGGATGATGATGGCAAAGCAATCGGCCTGGTAGGTTTCGCCCAGGATAT
>CAZRQP010000106.1:0-4771 GCA_964602315.1 uncultured Dehalococcoidaceae bacterium | reverse complement strand
GCGGCTAAAAGGACTGACCTGCCTTCCTTATTATATTTATATGCCAGCTTGGCGATAGAGGTGGTCTTACCGCTACCGTTCACGCCGACCACGAGGATTACCCTTGGAGAAGTTGCCGCGGCAGAAGGCTCGCAGGCAGGAACGGACAGGATTCCAGTCATTTCTTCCTGAAGGAGGGCGCGAACATGAGAGCCATCCAGCTTGGCCTCGGAGGCGTGTTTCTTTACGGTATCGATAAGTTTAGACGCAGTGGCAACGCCGACATCGGCGGAGATAAGCAGTTCTTCAAGCTCTTCCCAGACCTCTTCGTCGATAGCAGCGCGGTCGAAAAGGGACATAGCCTGACCGAACCAGGTATCACGGGTACTCTTTAAGGCTTTTTGAAAGATGTTAACGGGTCGACCTCCTGCCCATAGTATATAAGTTACAAGTTATAAGTAACAAGTAACAAAATAATCAAATAGATAAATCGTTCTTCTGCAGTCTTAAGGCAAGTAGGGGTACACATCAGGTAAATACCCTAAAAAAAATAAATGATAACCCTGTTGCCGTTATGTAAAAGTACAGGTAAACTCTTTATAAGATACAAATATACCGGGAGGCCGGGTGCTTACAGAAAATTACCTGTTGTTCGCCATCTTTATGATGTTCAACCTGTGGGCGGTAATCGCTTTCTGTATTTACATCATCAGGCCGCTGCAGACGCGATGGGCGATTATCCAGGCCCACAAGATAGTGGCGGAGGGCAAGGTGAGGAACGACTGGCGATTCCGTAATGTTTACCGCATGCTGGCAACCGCCAAGAACGACCTCGAAGCCTCCAAGCTCTGGCAGAAGCTTGACAGCATGAAATAAAAAGAATACACATAGCCATCTCTATAAAAGAGGGGACGGCGCAAACTCCAGGACTGTATTTATACAAAAAAAATTCTGGCAAGGCGCCGTTCTCTCTTTTTGTTTGCAGTAGCACCTTGATGGTATATACTGAAAGCAAATGCAGCTATGGAAAAGCTATAGACCGGTTATAGCCGTCGTCCTGTTGTTAGGGGTGCTGCTATCAAGCGCCTGTGGTACGGGGGAAGCGGAGACGACGACACCCACCCAAACAACGTCAACAACACCCGAGACAACTGAACCAACGTCGCCGACAGCTACGGAAACAACCACCACGCCAGCGACAACCCCACCACCGACAACCACCGAAGAACCGGTAGATGAATTTGCCCTGTGGTGGCAAGACTTCAAACAGCCTTTTACGCTCGACAGTTCTGCGTACCCGGATTTTTACCGGGGGGCGTGGGGCGCCAGACTGGACGAGCTAAGAAGCTACCTGTTGAACGCCGCTAAACTGCGGGAGGGGGGAGTCGATACCATCATGATGGAGGTGGAGATTGTCCTCGACCCCGAGACCTATGAACCCAAGTCAATCGGCGATGACGTCTTTATCTTTTACCTGCAGGCGCTTAAGAAAGAGGGCTTTAGGATAATTTTAATTCCTAATCCCATGCATCCCAACCTAGCCCAGGGACTGGAGTACGATTGGGAGAATAACCACGACCCCGGTAAAGACTATTACCCCAGCTACGAACTCATCAAGAAGTTCGGCGGGGTGGTGCTGAAGTGGGCGGCAATCGCCGAGGAATACGGAGTGGACGCCTTCCTGCCGATACTGGAGCCGTATAAGCTGGCGGGAGACTACCAAGTGGCATCGCAGTGGTTGCAGGAAATCCTGCCGCAAATCAAGGAAGTATATGACGGGCAGGTATGGGCGACCGAAATCATGCACGACATCGGGCAGGGACTAAGCATCCCCCGTCCTTTAAATTACAACGGCTACAATTTCCTGATAAGCGGTCCGCCGGCCGGCTGGAAAGAAGCCAATTACTGGGAAGATATGATTGAGGTTTTTATTCAGAATGGCCTGGAGTATTCAGACAACTATAGTAGTATGCAGGGCTTCGGGCTTTACGAGTACGGGGGGTATACGGGGGGCATATGGTACGAGGACGTGCAGATGGCAGCCATAGGTCAAAATTTAACTCAAGAACAGGCAGCCCATATAGCCGAGGCGCTGGTAAGGCAGGCGAGTGGTAAAATCAAGGCAAGTTTCCCCAGAATATCCCTGGGCTGGGTGGACTACGATACGCCTTCGTACGAGATAATCACCGACTGGTATAAAAGCATAGGCGAAAACATCTCCCCTATCGAAAGCGGGGACTGGACATACGAGCAGCTAATCGAGATAGAGCAAAAACTGGGCGGCGACGATTACGAAATTATCTTTGACCTGGATTCACCCCACTAGCACTGCAAATTGTATACCATAAAACAACGGGTTATACTGTTTTTAGAGGATGCTTTTACATTCGTGGAGGTGACAGATGGCAGACAGAAACAAACCGATAGCTAAAGGCGAAACCGCACCTGTTTTTACGCTAAAAGACCAATTTGGAAAAGACTTTAGACTTTCCGACTATAAGGGTAAAAAGTTGCTGCTTTCCTTTCATCCTCTGGCATGGACGGGCGTCTGCACCCAGCAAATGAAGTCGCTGGAAGATAATTACGAGACTTTTTCTTCGTTGAACACGGTGGCGGTGGGGCTAAGCGTTGACGCAGTACCTACCAAGAAAGCTTGGTCTGATAACATGAAGCTGAAACAGCTAAAGATACTCTCCGATTTCTGGCCGCATGGCCAGGTGGCAAAAGCTTACGGGCTTTTCCGTGAGCACGGCGGCACTTCAGAAAGAGCCAATGTAATCGTGGATGAGAAAGGGAATGTGGCCTGGGTCAAGGTTTATGAAATCAGCCAGCTCCCGCCTATCGACGAGGTAATTAACGAGCTTAAAATGCTTTAGATATTAGAACTTGTGTGCTATAATATTGCTATGCCAGACTTTAAAATAGTTTCCGACTTCAAGATGACCGGCGACCAGCCAGAGGCGGTGGACAAGCTGGCGGAGGGGCTGGAGAAGGGGTTCAAGCACCAGACGTTGCTGGGCGTGACGGGCAGCGGCAAGACCTTCACCATGGCCAACGTCATCGAGAAGGTGCAGCGGCCGACGCTGGTTATCTGCCATAACAAGACCCTGGCGGCGCAGCTTGCCAGCGAGTTCAAGGAGTTCTTCCCGGAAAACTCGGTGGAGTACTTCGTGAGTTATTACGACTATTATCAGCCGGAGGCGTACATCCCCCATAAAGACCTGTACATCGAGAAGGACGCTGATATCAACGAGGAAATCGATAAACTGCGCCACGCCGCCACCCACGCCCTGCTTTCACGGCGGGACGTACTTATCGTGGCGTCGGTGTCATGCATCTACGGACTCGGCGAGCCGGGAGAATACCAAGGGTTCGTCGCCGCGATCAAGAAAGGCCAGCATTACGGTCGGCAGCAGCTTTTAAGACAGCTTGTCGATATGCAGTACGGCCGCAACCAGCTCGACCTATCACGGGGGAAGTTCCGCATAAGGGGGGACACCCTGGAGATACAGCCGGCCTATGAAGAGATTGCCTTGAGGATAGAGTTCTTCGGGGACGATATAGAAAAAATAATGTCGCTGGACCCGCTGACGGGTGAAATCCTGAAAGAGCTTGATGAAGTAAATATTTTCCCCGCCAAGCACTTCGTCACTTCACGGGAGATGATGGTCAAGGCCATGGAGGCGATACGGGTGGAGCTGGCGGGGAGGCTTAAAGAATTAAACGCACAGGGCAAGGTGGTGGAGGCGGCCAGGCTTCAAGCCCGCACCGAGTACGACCTGGAGATGATGGTGGAAGCAGGCTACTGCTCCGGCATCGAGAACTACTCCCGGCACCTGGCGGGACGGCCGGCGGGAAGCTCCCCGTCCACGCTGCTCGATTATTTCCCTAAAGATTTCATCATATTTATCGACGAATCGCACATGACGCTGCCGCAGATTAGGGGCATGTACCGCGGCGACAGGTCAAGGAAAGAGACGCTCGTGGATTATGGTTTCCGGCTACCCTCGGCGTTGGACAACCGACCCCTGAACTTCGATGAGTTCCAGCAGTGCGTTAACCAGGTGATATATACCTCGGCGACCCCAGCGCCCTTCGAATACGAACACAGCCAGCAGGTGGCCGAGCAGCTGGTGCGACCGACGGGCCTGCTGGAGCCGACCGTCGAGATAAAGCCGACGAAGGGTCAAATCGACGACCTCATGGAGCAGATAACAACCAGGGTGGATAAAGGCAGCCGCTGCCTGGTCACCACACTCACGAAACGCATGGCGGAGGAACTGGCCGACTACCTCATAGAAATGGGCATTAAGACGCACTATTTACACTCGGAAGTGGACACGCTGGAGAGAGTGGAAATCCTGCGCGACCTGCGCCTCGGCGTATATGACGTCATTGTCGGCATCAACCTTTTGAGAGAGGGACTCGACCTGCCGGAGGTAAGCCTGGTGGCTATCATCGACGCGGACAAGGAGGGCTACTTAAGGAGCAAGGTATCGCTCATCCAGACGATGGGACGGGCGGCGCGGCACGTCGACGGGCACGTGATTATGTACGCGGACACAATAACGAAGTCCATGCAGGAAGCCATGGACGAAACAATGCGACGGCGTAAGGTGCAGGAGGACTATAACCGGGAGCACGGCATCACACCGCAGGGCATAAGGAAAGCGGTGCGTGACATCACGGAGCGGGTGAAAGCGGCGGCAGTGGCGGAAAAGAAGGCCGAATATGTAGTGGAAGCGCCGGCAAGTCGCGAGGATATAGCCAGGCTGGTGAGAGACCTGGAGAA
>CAZRQP010000105.1:0-4835 GCA_964602315.1 uncultured Dehalococcoidaceae bacterium | reverse complement strand
GCCTGAAAAACGCCGACCTTATCGTGGACACGCTGGAGAAGGTGGATATAAACGTCCTAAGAGGCTTGTTTAGTAGTTGAAATAAACTGATTTTGAGGAGTATTTGATGGAAAGGTCTCTGGTCTTAATCAAACCCGACGCCATGGAGAGGGGCCTGGCGGGGGCTATCATCGGGCGGCTGCAGGGGGCGGGGCTCAAGCTGACCGCGCTGCGGATGCTGCACATGGACAAAGCCCTGGCGGAAAGGCACTACGCCATTCACAAGGAGAAAACATTTTTTAAAGACCTCGTTGAATATATTACTTCCGTGCCCATCGTGGCGGCAGTATTTGAGGGTGAAGGAGCCGTAGAGCGCATCAGGAAATTGATGGGCGCCACCGACCCCGCTAAAGCCGCCCTAGGCACTATAAGGAAGGATTATGGTTTAGACATCCAGCGGAATTCCACGCACGCTTCCGACTCGCCGGAGAACGCGGAAATAGAGATAGCGAATTTCTTTACGGAAAAAGAGATTTTTAGATAGTTATCTTGTGCGTCATCATAATCCGTACGGAGGTAAGTCAATATCCCACCAGGCTTCGGGGTCCCTCCCATAACCAGGGTCGGTATTCAGCTTTCTGAACATTCCATTGAACACCGATGTGGTAGATACGATTTGCCTCACTAAATTATGTACATGTATAAACCACTTATCCATCTTGGAGAAAGGGCAGGAAGCCAGGCAAATACCGCAATCATGTCCACCTATCCTCAACCAATGTGAAAAACAATTGGGTGCTTTCTCATAGTATGTCTTGACGCCAGGGTTGTTCCAAGGTCCCTCTACTTCCCATGAGGGTTCTGTCTCCATACTAAGAGCATTGCTGGGACAGACTTCGGCGCACTTCTTGCAGGTACGACAAAAGCGGAATATACCAGCATCTATCGGCCTGGTAGGAGCCAGCGGCAAATCGGTAACAACCTTGTACACCCTCACCAATGGCCCCCAATATGGAGAAATCATCCTGTTCAAACGGCTCAATTCACCCAGCCCTGCCAGCACACCGAAACCAGGGCTATTACCCATAGTGCCCATGTTACCATCAGCCAAGCACTGATAACCAAGTCTGTTAATAAATTGCTGGAGACGAAGCTGGACTGAAGTACCCTGCGAATAGGCCAGCGAAGAGGCAGCCGTAGCCAGTGCTGCCGGTGCTGTGGCCATGGAGAGTGGAGACATCCGGATGGTGTACACAATAACCCATTTCGCTTTATAGGGTATCACCTTATTCTTCTTCGTTTCGTAAGCCCTGTCTGCATCCTCAAATTCCCACTTCCTGCCGTCCCAACCATCAAATTCATAGATCAGCTTACGTGTATTTTCGTCGAGTTCTACCACGCCAACAGAGTCGGCCCCATAAAGCTTAGCCGCCGCCCTGACCATCCGTGTATTTTCTTCGGGAGTGCCTTCATAGCGAGGGTAGTCAAATTCGTCGGGTATGCCCGACATGGTGAAGGGAATCGGGATTTCAGGCCCGAGGAAGGCATGCTCTGTAGTTAAGAGTGATGTTAGCCAGCCGCCGGCGACCAGGGCTTTTTCCCTCAGGGTGTACCCCAGCTCATTTTCTATTATAGATTTCGCAGCTTTTTCGGCAGACTGCCTTCCCAATTTCATCGCATTATCGGGGCCAACAGCTTCGGAAAAACCGTTGACGAACATGATATTACTGGAATTAAAGCGCTTCATCCGGCTCCAGTCGATTTCCACGGTGGGCTTATCGACTTCCTTTATCCACCATGGCAATTGCCTCTCTGCCGCCTTTGATTCTTTGACCTCATCAAGGTCACGGTATCGTGTAGAGCCCGGACCACTGCCATGGGCATCTCCCTCCAACCCGAGTTTCATCATGAACCCTCTCTTACTCTGTGAACTGTGATACTTCATGACTACTGCCTCTTTCTATACTGGATTCCTCGTCCTGCTAAACAGCTCTGGTATAGACACAAAGGTCCACGCGTAACTATCAGGGCTTTTATGTGGCAAGAGCAACTAATCACCTTCCGTATTCTGCAGTTCATAATAAATGTCTGAACTGTTAACCAGAGGCAACTTTTAGTTAGATTATTGAATCCTTAAAACAGTCACGGCATCCTGCCAGAGTCCGTCCAGGTTATAGTAATCACGCTCCGCCGCGCCGAAAATATGTATGATAACGTCGCTGTAATCGAGTAGAATCCAGCCGGAGTCGGCTTCCCCCTCGCGGTGATGCGGCAGGACGCCCTCTTTTTTAAATTCGTGTGCAATTTCGTCGCTGATAGTGCGCATCTGCCGGGCGCTATCACCGGCGCAGATAACAAAATAGTCCGCAAAGCTGCATTGTTCACGGACATCCAGCAGGACGATATTGCCGGCCTGCTTATCGCCAGCGATTTCAACGGCTTTACGGGCTAGTTCCAGTGCTTCCAGTTACAGTCCCTCCCTGTCTAACTCCTAAATTATAACACATACCGTCAGGGCACGGGTATATTTTGTCCTTCGGAAAAAGACTGTTATAATTAGGAAAACAGGAGTTAACTCCTCTATTTTTTTATATACTTTAAGAAAGGGCTCCACTTTTTATGGCCAGTACGACGGAAGTTAAAGACGGCATTTGCTACATGTGCACCACCACCTGCCCGATGAAAGTCCATGTCCGCGACGGCAGGGTGGTGAAGGTCGATACGGCAGACCCGAGCGTCAATCACTGTCCCCGATGGAAAGCCCAGACGGACTTTATCTACCACCCGGACCGCCTCCTTTACCCTCTTAAGCGCGCCGGCAAGCGGGGGGACAATAACTGGCAGCGCATATCCTGGGACGAAGCGCTGGATATAACGGCCGACGGCCTCCAGAAAGTCAAGGATGAATACGGACCCGAATCCGTTGTTTTCTGGATTGCCTACACTAAAGAGCCTCGACCCTATTTCCACCGGCTGACCCACGCCTTCGGTTCGCCCAACTACTGCACCGAGAGCAGCACTTGCTTTTCCGCCACCTGGATAGCCGCCAACCTTACCTACGGTGCGGAGTATTCCTATATGACGGCGTTCAGCGCCGGCATCGACCCGGAGACTAAATGCAAGCTCATCTGGGGGTCGGCCGTGATAACCACACCACCTGTCTGGCAGGTCAATCTTAAAGCTCAAGAAAAGGGCATCAAACTCATCGTCGTCGACCCGCGCCGCACGGAAATCGCCGCCAAAGCCGATATCCACCTCCAGCTCCGCCCCGGCACCGACGGCGCCCTGGCGCTGGGAATGATGAACGTAATCATAAGTGAAAACCTGCATGATAAAGACTTCCTCGATAAATGGACGGTCGGCTTCAAAGACCTAGAAAAACTGGTCAAAGAATATCCTCTAGAACGTACAGAAAAAATCACCGGCGTTCCCGCGGCGAAAATCAGGGAGGCCGCTTTACTTTACGCCAGGAACAAGCCGGCTAAACTTCATTTGAGCGCCAACGGCACCACCCACCATGCCAACGGCGTGCAGAACCACCGCGCCGTGATTCTGCTGGCGGCGCTGACCGGCAACATCGGCGTGCCCGGCGGCAATATACCAACTCCCGTTTCGAAGCTAAAACCCAACGACATCACTCTCCATGATAGGGTAGAAAAAATGCCCCCCGGCGTGGGCGCGGCGCGCTTCCCGATATGGACGAAGCGATACCACGAAATGCAGTCGAACGCCATAGCCGACCAGATTGAAAGCGGAAAGCCTTATCCTATCAAAGCAATGTTCTCCGCGGGACTGGATATCCAGTTTTTTGCTAATCCACGGCGTATAACCAACGCCCTGAAAAAGCTGGACTTCATCGCTGTGACAGAATATTTCCACACGCCCGGCACGCAGATGGCGGATATCGTTTTGCCCATCGCCTCCTGGCTGGAAAGGCCGATTCTCCTGACCGAATACACCGATATTATCAAGCTGATACAGCCGGCCGTCAGCCCTCCCGGCGAGTGCCGGTCGGAATGGGATATATATTCCGAACTCGCCAAACGACTGGGCTTCGGCGACCTGTTCTGGGACGGCAGCTTTGAAAAGTGCGCCGACCACATTCTGGAACCCCTGAAAATCACGTATAACTACCTCAAAGCAAAACCGGAGGGCATCAAACCGGAAACACAGCCGAAGCCGGCGAAACACTATGAAAAGACAGGCTTCAGGACAGCTTCCGGAAAGGTGGAGATAGCCTCTTCGGTGCTGAAAGAACACGGCATCGACCCCCTCCCCGTTTACCGGGAGCCGCCGGAAAGTCCGCTGTCCCAACCGGAACTTGCTGAAAAATACCCGCTGGTAATGACCACCGGCGCCAGGGTCATGGCATACACTCATTCCCAATTCCGCAATATACCCCAACTCCGTACGTTGATGCCCGACCCGCTGGTAGATATCAACCCCGCCGACGCCTCACCACGCGACATCAAAACCGGCGATACGGTCACCGTCAGCTCGCCACGCGGCAGCGTCAGGATGAAAGCCTGCGTGACCGACACGATACTGCCCGGCGTCGTTACCCTGCCCCACCACTGGCCCGGCGAGGCAAACGTCAACGAGATGGTGAACGACAGGACCCTCGACCCTATCTCCGGGTTTATCCCCTGTAAATCGCAGCTTTGCCAGGTAGCTAAATATCAACGAGAATAGGAATTAATTACCTTTAAATCAGCATAAAAAGAGCACAATAATCCTAAGCCAGACCGCGGCTAGATGGGCTGCGATTTTCTTTAGAAATTCTTTACAAAATCTTTATGAATCTTTATGTTAGTTTAGGCGTTTCTACATAACAAAAAGGTAGACTGGAAATAGGT
>CAZRQP010000104.1:0-4873 GCA_964602315.1 uncultured Dehalococcoidaceae bacterium | reverse complement strand
CCGATGCCTTCCCGCACCGCCAGTTCCAGTTCCTCCCTGGACTTGTTATTGCCGGCGAAGTGTATTCTGTTTGCCGGGAATCCCGACGCCAGCGCGAAGGCCAGCTCCCCGCCCGACACCACATCCAGGTCCAGTCCCTCCTCCGCGACAAGTTCGAACATGGCCCCGGCGGTGAATGCCTTGGGCGAATAGCTGACAATCGTGCCAGGGTAGCGCTTGCCGAATTCTTCTTTAAACTCCCGGCAGCGACTGCGTATATCCGCCTCGTCGAAGACATATAGAGGCGTGCCGTATTTCCTGGCAAGCGCGTTGGTATCACAGCCGCCGATGGTCAGGTTGCCCTTTTTATTCACCTCCGCCGTCTGCGGAAACACAGCCAGTCTGGGGATATTATTATTCTTGTCAGCCATGTTCACCTCACGTCCTAATGTTAGCAGTGACCACTAGTGAAGTCAATGTGTTTGAGAGGACGTTAATGCCCGAAAAGCGGGGTGTTTAGGAGGGGCGCAAGCCCCTCTTTAGGGCATGAGCATAATACCAGTATACCTTTTAGCATCGATATTAAAGCCAATACGCCCACGTAGACATCGGCATCAGTGTTCCGTTGTAGGTATAGATACATTAAAGACGAAGGGTATTCTCTATCAATTGTATAACCCAAATAGAGTATCTTGAATTAGCATTCACCGTTAGTTTTCATGGCGGAGACGGGGGGTAAAACCTCTCATACCCGCTAGCTTTTAGATTGGTTAAAGAACGGTGAGTACTCGCTATCAAATTACGGCCTAGTAAATAGTTATAGTCTTTTCCACGTAGAATGAAGGAAAATGACTTGACAACAAGTTGTAACTTTGTTATTCTATCTATAAAACTTTAGTTCTACTGATAAAACTAATATGCCTGCTGATAATAATAAAGCCAAAAATCCATATAACGTACCGGCCGTCGAACAGGCGATCCAGGTAATGCTTTGTCTTGCCGATAGCGGAAATAATCCTAAAAGCCTTACGGACATTTGCCAGGAAGTTGGTATTCACCGTAGTAAAGCTTTTTCCATCCTGAATACGTTGAATGAGTACGGTTTCGTGAAAAAGAATCCTAACAGAAAAGGCTACGTACTTGGGCCTGGTCTATTAACGCTTGCCGGGAAATTGTTAGAGACTTTAAGTCTCCCCCGTCTCGCCGAACCAGTTCTCCAGGACCTCGCAAAAAGGGCTGGAGCTACAGTAGCGCTTGGAATAATATCGGATGACAAGACCTATGTTATTGCCCAGTATGAAGGAGCGCCGGGAATAGGTATTTCTTCTCCTATCGGGTATGTTACTCCCATCACATATGGTGCTCACGGAAAAGTGATTGCGGCCTCTTTGCCTGAAGACGAACTTGAAGAACTTCTCAAAAATAAAAACCTCTATTTTTACGGACGCCCGGAGAAATTTAACAAAAAAAGGCTCCAGGAAGAACTGGTTAGATGCCGGCGGGATGGATTTGCGCTGGAGCTGGGGGATATTCAACAGGGGATGAACGCCGTTGCCGCGCCGATATTAGACCATAATGAATACCCGATTGGTTATGTCACGATTGTCGGTTTTTTCACGGAGGAAGAGGCCGTCCAGCTTGGTCCGCTTGCCGTAGATGCAGTTAAAATAATTTCAAAAGAAGCTGGACACATGATGTTCTGGCAAAAAGCTAACCAGCGGAAAAGTTTTACCTTGATAAGTGCTTAGTAGAGATGGTTTGACCATTATCCTCTTAAAAACAAAATTCTTATATATGGGAGTGAATTGATGAAAGAGTCTAAATATGGCAAGTATGTAATAAGAAGATCCGTAACGAAACATGAACCGTGGCCTACTATGGAATGGATTGGCGCAACCGATTATAAAACCAATGTCACATTTATGATTACCCGCGTCATGGCGCCGTGTAAAATGGAGGAATACCCTCATTCTCACGATTTCGATATGTATCTGCATTTCGTCTCTTACGATTATGAACACATGGACGACCTATTTGCCGAGATAGAAATCGGTTTAGGCGAGGAGCAAGAGATGCACACCTTCACCACGCCGGCAAGTGTTTATATACCCGCCGGACTAATACACTGCCCGCTTATTTTCAAAAGGGTTGACAAACCCATCATTCTGTTCCATACCAGCATTGCGTCCAAATACGTTAAAAAAGAAGACTCCATCATTAAGCCTTAAACTTTATATATAAGAAATATCTTTATATCTTGCCTGGGGGATACCAGATACTTTAGCAGGGAGGTAAGCGATAGATGTCTGCACTCGAGAAAAATAAAAGGCTTGTCGAGACGCTTTGCAAAACCGTTTTTCAGAACCATGATTTTAGCAAACTCGATGAAATTATGAAAGACGATTATATCCAGCATAACCCGGATACACCACAGGGTAAGGCCGGATTTAAAGAATTTTTCAAGGGCATATTCAAGGGCTTGCCCGATTTTAGCTACACCGTAAAAAGAATTATTGCCGAAGGTGATATCGTGATGATGCACTCCACCACCACGGCAACCCATAAAAACGAATGGCTGGGAAATCCTCCTACCGGCAACAAACTCAACTTCGATGTTGTTGATATTTTTCGTATAGAAAATGGAAAAATCGCCGAGCACTGGGATGTGGCGGATACGCTTAAGTTATTCACCCAGGTAGGCAAAGTTAAACAGACATGATATCTGGTTTGGTCACAAATATACAGGGATACTCTATACATGACGGGCCGGGAATAAGGACAGTGGTATTTTTAAAAGGATGCAGTCTTGAATGCCAGTGGTGCAGTAATCCGGAGTGTATTTCCCCGCACCCTGAAATAGGATTTATTCAGAAGCTTTGTACCAAATGCGGTAATTGCGCCGGGGTTTGCCCTAATGGTGCGCTGGATTTCCAGGAAGGCAAGTTTCCTAGTATTGACCGAACGCGCTGTGACGGCTGTGGTGTATGCTGTGAGGCGTGTTCATATCAAGCATTAGTCCTCTATGGTAAACCCATGAATGCCGATGAGGTGTTCGACGCCGTAAAACGCGATAAAATATTTTACCAGGCATCAGGCGGTGGGGTAACAATTTCCGGTGGAGAGTCGCTCCTGCAGCCGCAACTTGTATGCGACCTGTTTGAGAAATGCCGCCGGGCCGGCATTCATACCTGCATGGAGACATCAGGAAATGCCGCAGAGTCCGCTTTGAGGCAGGTTCTCCCTTATACAAATTACATACTTTACGACCTTAAGCATATGGATTCAGAAAAACATCGTCAATATACCGGCAAACCGAATGAGCTTATACTTTCCAACGCAAGGATTGTGGCTGAAAGCGGCGTAGAAACGCTTTTCAGGATGCCGTTAATTCCAGGGATTAATGATGATGAAAATATTAAAGAAACGGCAGATTTTTTACACGGTTTGGGGGATAATGCCCTCAATATTGAATTAATGCCATATCATCGGTTGGGAAAGGGTAAATACGAGTCTTTGGATAGGAGCTATCCTTTAAACAATGTGCCTTCTCCTGAACCCGAACATCTGGAATCAATAAAAAAAGCATTCGAATCTGCTGGAATAATATGCACGATTTCAAAGTGATGAACTAAATAAACACATGTGTTGCGATTAACCTAGTGGAGGTCATTATGGTCACTAAATTAAAAACCGACGAAGCTTTTTTGGAAAAGATCGATAATTTACAATTAAGCCAGCGCCTCTTTCAACTTAAAGACGCCATGTTCAACGCCCCGAGGATAATCTCCGTCGACCGTGCCAGGCTAGCGATGGAGTCCTGGAAAGAGACGGAGGGCGAAGATATCGAAATCCGCCACGCCAAATTGTTTAAAAAAGTATTAGAAGGCGTCCCCATCGCCATATATGATTTTGATATCATCGTAGGGCGGGAGACGGAACATCTCATCGGGGCACCAACGTTCGTAGATGAATTGGGAGACTCTATCCCCGGACTCTGGGAGGAAGGGGATGAATTAGGTCGCTGGATGGAATTTCAGAAAACAAAATCTCAAGAAGATAAAAATACCTTGAGGGAATGCGCCCGCTTTTTTGCCGGGAAAACAGCCCCGGATCACGTCAATGAAACATGGCAATCAGTAGTGGGGAGCTGGGCACAGGACATCAGCGAAGCAAAAGGCGCCGACCCTACCCCGGACTCCGGCTATTACCCCGGAGTGACCTGCCGGGGTATGTGGGAGAAGCTGCTTTCAAAAGGAATGCGCGGCTTGATAGAGGAAGCCGAAGCAGGTATCCGGCGTTTTCATGAGATGAAAGAGAACGATGTCAACAAGCTCTATTTCTGGCAGTCGGCAATTATTGTCTGTGAAGGGATGATAAATTATGCCCGAAGATATGCCGATCTGGCACGCCATAAAGCTGAAAAGGAGTCCAATCCTGAAAGACGAAATGAGCTTATCGAGATTGCCGATATCTGCGAGCGCGTGCCGGAGAACCCAGCGCGAACATTTCATGAGGCTCTCCAGTTCATGAACTTCATAATAGTCGGCAGAGGGCTGGAGGCAATGTATCCTCTTATAGTCGGCAGAATCGACCAGTACCTTAAGTCCTATTTTGAAAAAGACCTTCATGGCGGACGATTAACACTGGAAAGGGCTGCGGAGCTTTTAGGCAGTGCCCTAACACTCTGGGGGATGAAAGTCGTAGTTCCAGTTGGTAAAACCCAGCAGGAAACCCACCAGTTCAGCTACAGTATTAACAGTATAAATATCGGAGGCGTGGATAGGGATGGGAAAGACGCTACAAATGCTTTGAGCTACCTTGTTCTCCATATGATAGGCTTGATTAAAATATCATCGCCGACCGTTTTAATTAACTGGAACTCGCAAACACCCCG
>CAZRQP010000103.1:0-4892 GCA_964602315.1 uncultured Dehalococcoidaceae bacterium | reverse complement strand
ACCACGGATATCGAGATGGACGTTACCTCGATGCAGATTAACAACAAGGACGTCACCAAGGCCAAGAAAGGCGACTCCGTAGGCATCAAGGTCCCCGAACGCGTGAGACCAGGGGATACAGTCTATAAAGTCACGGTGTAGTTGCTTTTGTTTCCTTCACTTTTACGGGATTAATAAGAACTCTCCCATCCCCTATAATTAAGGGTTGTTCGATATTCTTGTTCTCAACGACTCCAAAAGCTTCAGGGCTTGTTACTATCATACCAGAAGATAAGGTAACTTGATATATAATACCTCCTGCTGTTACTGGAGCAATTGGTCCATTTATTATTTCCATTATCCCACCGCCCTCCTCTTGTAAAAGCTATCTCTAAGTGCCTTAGAGCGTGAATTGTTTTCTGTTTGAACTGCTTTAACTTTATCTGGTTCCATTACTTGGCAACCTTTGTCTCCTGGTTCTATGGTTATAACACTTACTGGACCTCCGACTTTTCCATCCTGACTAGCAGTTTCTGTTATAACATAGACTGCTAAAGAAGTAAGTTCCTCGACTGTACGATCAGACTCATAAAGACGATTAAGTAAATATAGGGCATATTGCGCTACTCCTTGAACAGCAAAACCATAATCATGCATCATTGGTGGAAAATCTAATACACTGACTAAACTAAAGAGTCTAGGCGTTCCGTCACTCTCATATCCACCTGTTAAAAAAGCTAATTCTGGGCGAGTTGGAATTTGGCCTGTCTGTAGTAACGCAATCGGCTGTATAGGTGGTACTGTCGGAAACCAGTTTTGATATTGCTGTCTGACAGTACTTCTTAATATGTCTAATACTTGTGATGCACCGTCGATTTTCTTTTCTACAACTTGCTTTCTGATCATATCAATAATTATTGCGCCTGCCTCTGCAGCACCTGCTGTAAGAACTGCAACGTGTGGTGATAAAATATGAGCTTTCTTTTGGTTATCGTTTTGAGCAGTGATGCCTCTTGGATCACCAAATGTGCCACGGCTATCGGCTGCTAATACGAGTCCATCTTTACCTTTAAGGGCTACAAGCAGAGTCATATTACTTCCTTCCGTTATGAGGCAGGGTAAAGTATAATATGAAGATTATATCTTGTCAATATAGTCAACCCTAATCATAGGATATATTAAATCACTTTAATAGTGCAAATTGGCGTAATGAATACTAGATGACTGAACTAACACAATTAATTTTTTCCCTTTGATATATAATGTCCTATCCCATCCCCTTCACCAGGTTCGCCATCTCGATGGCGCTTACCGCCGCGTCGAAGCCCTTGTTGCCGTCCTTCGTCCCGGAGCGCTCAATCGCCTGCTCCAGCGTGTCCGTCGTAATCACCCCGAAGCTTATCGGCACGCCCGTCTTCAGTTGCACGTTGGCGATGCCCTTGCTCACCTCGGCGGAAATATAGTCAAAATGTGGTGTCCCCCCTCTAATCACCGCCCCCAGGCATATCACGGCGTTGTACTTCTTGCTCTCCGCCATCTTCTGCGCAATCAGCGGTATCTCGAACGAGCCGGGCGTCCACGCCACCTCGATGTCCGTTTCCGCCACCCCGTGACGCAGCAGGGCGTCCTTCGCCCCGTCCAGTAGCTTTGTGCTGAAGAACTCGTTGAACCGCGATACCACCACCCCGAACTTCAGCCCCTTGCCGATTAGATTGCCTTCGTATGTCTTGCTCATCGTTATCTCCTTAGTTCTTTTTATCACCTTCGGCATCCGCTATCGTCAGCAGGTGCCCCATTTTTTTCTGCTTTGTCTTTAGATAGCGCCGATTGTGCGGGTTGGGCTGGGTGGTAATCGGCAGCTGCTCTGTAATCGTCAGCCCGTAGCTTTCCAGCCCGCTCATCTTCTTGGGATTGTTTGTCATCAGCCGCATCTTGCGTATCCCCAGGTCGGCCAGTATCTGCGCGCCGATGCCGTAGTCGCGCTGGTCGGGTTTAAAGCCCAACTCTATGTTGGCTTCGACGGTGTCCATTCCTTTATCCTGCAGAGCATAGGCTTTTATCTTGTTGTGGATGCCGATGCCCCGCCCCTCCTGCCTCATATAAAGCACCACCCCCCGCCCCTCCTCCGCGATGCGTTTCATCGCCATTTCTATCTGCTCCCCGCAGTCGCAGCGCAGACTGTGAAAGACGTCCCCGGTCAGGCACTGACTGTGTACCCTTACCAGCACCGGCTCCTCTGTATTTACGTCTCCCATCACCAGTGCCAGGTGTTCGTCGGGGTCGGTTCTGCTCTTAAATGCGATTACCTTGAATTTTCCGAACGGTGTCGGCAGCTTTGCTTCGGCTACCCTCTGCACCAGCCGCTCGTGGCGGTAGCGGTAGGCTATCAGGTCGGCCACGCTGATAATATTCAAGCCGTGTTTCTTCGCGAATATCTTCAGTTGCGGCATCCGTGCCATGGTGCCGTCTTCGTTCATGATTTCACAGAGCACTCCGGCTGGCATTAATCCGGCCATTCTGGCAAGGTCAACCGTTGCCTCGGTCTGCCCCGCCCTTACCAGCACGCCCCCGTCTCTTGCGCGTAGCGGGAACATATGACCCGGCATCAGTATATCTTCCGATTTTGTTTTAGGGTCGATGAGTACCTGCACCGTTTTTGCCCTGTCCGCCGCCGATATGCCTGTGGTCGTGCCCTCCCGGGCTTCCACCGCTATGGCAAAAGGCGTCCCGAAGAGCGACGTGTTGTTGTTTACCATCATCGGTATCCGCAGGGCATCCAGTCTTTCGCCGGTCAACGGCATGCAGATAAGCCCTCGCCCGTACTTCGCCATGAAGTTGATGGAGTCCGCCGTAACTTTCTCTGCGGCTATTACCAGGTCGCCTTCGTTCTCACGGTCCTCGTCGTCCACCACGATGACGAATTTGCCGTCTTTTATATCTTTGATTGCTTGAGGAATTGTTGTCAGTCCCATGTTATCTCCTTAGTTTACCATGAAGCCGTGTTCCCGCAGGAACTCGGACGTAATATTCGTACTCTGCGACTTGCCTAAGCTCTCCACGTACTTGCCGATGATATCAACCTCGATGTTGACGGTATCTCCCGGTTTTCTCTCCGCCAGTATCGTATGTTCTAACGTGTACCCCACCAGCGATACCCCGAAGGTATCTCCCCCTTTATCGGTCACTGTCAGGCTTGCCCCGTCCACCGCGACAAACCCCTTGGGCACGATGTACCGCATCAGTTCCGGCTTAACTTGAAACATCATGCGCACCGCCCCGCCTTCTTGAGCCGCTTCCGCCACCCTTCCCGTGTCGTCGATGTGCCCCTGCACTAAATGCCCCCCGATTTCCCCGTTGAGCTTGAGTGGCCTCTCCAGGTTGACCTTATCTCCGGCGTGCAGCAGGCCTAAATTTGTCCTTTGCAGCGTCTCCGGCATCACGTCCACACAAAAGGCTTTATCGTCGAATTCCGTCACCGTCAGACATATTCCATTAACGGCGATACTACCGCCCAGCTCTAAGTCCTTGAGCGTAAGTTCCGCTCCCACCCTTATCCTCCCCGCCCCGACGGAGACAATACTCCCTACTTCTTCAACTATACCTGTAAACACGTCCTGCCCCTTTGAGGAATGCTAACCCTTTGATGCTATTTTAACACTTGCCATAACTTAAGCGCAATAATCGCCCAACACATCATGCCATCGTAGATGAAATCCATCTAGTGCCTGGCTACATTTTTTGGGTATTGGCGTCTCCCTTTGCAAAAGGGAGACAGGAGAGGGATTTTACCTCCCATAACTTAAGCGCAATAATCGCCAAGTCGTCATTCCCGCGCAAGCGGGAATCTACATTTTGCCATGCTATTTTTTGGGGGTATTGGCGTCTCTCTTTGCAAAAGCTTGTCCTGAGCGAAGTCGAAGGAAGGGATAAGAGGGAGATTTCCCCCTTAAACCTGCTTGGTAAATAATGTCTGCGTCGAGCACTCCGGGAATGTTTTATCGTATTTATGCTGTAGTTCCTTGTCAATCCCTCTGGTATCGAGGCAGAGCTTGATGTCCTTGCCGTCGTCATAAGTCCACGACTCGTCATATCGGTCGTTCAGCGACCGCAGCTTCTCCAGCGTGAGGGGCGGTTTGGCCTGGACCAATAGGTGAGGGACATAACCGCATTTCAGGTAAAATCCCTCGGCGGCTTCCATCGCCTCCACCACGATTAAGTGGTGACCCTTTGCCGCCGCCCGTTTTTCCAGCTCTTTAAGCAGCGACGACGCGATGCCTTGATTTCGGTATCGTTCCGTTGCCGCCACCGTGCTTAGGTTGATGCTGTCATTGCTTTCTACATAGCCGAAGACCATCCCCGCGATTTCATCTCCATGTTGCGCATACAGCATGAAGTCGTTGTTGGCAGGCATTCGCTCCAGCCAGAACTCACTGAAAAAGGTCGGCCTGTCGAGATTACCGCTGTCTTTAAAAACCGACTTCGCAAAAGCAAGCGCGTTATCTTGTTGGGTTTCACTGGTGGCTTTTTTTATATAATACCTTAACAATTTCTCTCCAAACTAACCGGGGGGGGCTTAAAGCCCGCCCCCTTGGTTATTGTATCTTGTATCTTGTATCTTGTATCTTGTATCTTGTATCTTTCCCCTAGTTACTCTCTCTCCCCCCCACCCCTTTTGCCGTCTTGGCGCCTTTCTTCTCCGACTCTTTAGGACGCAGGTCGCGTGTCGCTTTGCCGGCTCGCCACATCTCGGAGTTATGTATCTCCGCCAGTTCCTTGCCTAGCACCTCTTTATAGTCCGCCCCGCCCACCGACTCTATAACGCGGCGCGTTTCCGTGCCGTTGGCCACCCTCTCGTAGAGTTCTTTGTACAGCGGCATTACCGCTATCTTGAACTTGGGCTTCCAGTCGAGCGC
>CAZRQP010000102.1:0-4912 GCA_964602315.1 uncultured Dehalococcoidaceae bacterium | reverse complement strand
TGTACTTTTTATAATAGTCCTTCAATACTTTAAGGTAAGCAGGGCGGCACTCCGGGCAGCCGATGCTGTTTAGCTGTAAGGACAGGTTCGTCAGTCCAAGCAAATTGTTGAATCTCCAGGCGATATCAATAATTTCAGCGTCGATGGCAGGGTCACCGTCGCCGATTGCCTCGCAGCCGAACTGGTAATGCTGGCGGTAGCGTCCTGCCTGCGGCCGGTCGTAGCGGAAAATGGGGGATAGATAATAGAGTCTTACCGGCTGCGGCAGGTTGTGCATGCCGTGCTGGATATAGGCGCGGCACACAGCGGGTGTGCCCTCCGGCTTAAGCGTCAGGCTGTTCCCACCGCGGTCGTCGAAGGTGTACATCTCCTTCTGTACGATGTCGGTGTACTCTCCGGCGCTCCGCTGGAAAAGGCTTGTGTCTTCAAATACCGGGGTATCTATGCGCTTGTAGCCATAAAGCCCGGTTATATCGCTGATGGCTTTTTCCACGTGCCGCCAGTATGGCTGCTCCTCCGGCAGGATATCCGTCGTGCCCCGCGCTGCCTGGTACAATTAAGGTCTCCTTTTCTTTTTCTTAAAGCAAGAATACAGTATCAGTAAAAGTTTTGCAATTTGAAATCTGGTTTTCTTTTGGTACTTATATCCTGATTATTGTATCTTTATCTTTAGCTTTCCTTGTTTTACACCTCTCCTGATTTGGTTTATACTTAATTATAATAACTATAAATAGGTAAGAAAAACCGGGCGACGATTGCCGGGAATGGGCTTAAATGGAATTCGCCAAGCTGCTGGAAAAAGCCGGGGAATATCTCCCGAAGGAAAAGCTCTCCATTATTGAAGAGGCCTATAAATTCGCCTCTGAAAGACATAAAGGACAGGTGCGTCTCTCCGGCGGGCCATTTATGGAGCACCCCCTGCAAACGGCCTATATACTGGCTGGACTACAGCTGGATGCAAGTTCGCTGGCGGCAGCCCTGCTCCATGATATCCCCGAGGACACAGGCCTGCCTATCAAAGACCTTGAAGAAAAGTTCGGCCCGGAGATAGCCAAACTGGTTGACGGTACCACTAAACTCGGCAGGGTCTCCTTAACCGCCTCCGGCTCTGTGCCGGGCGCCACGCAGGCGGAGAACCTCCGTAAAATGCTGGTTGCCATGGCTGAAGACCTCCGCGTCGTCTTTATCAAGCTGGCTGACCGACTTCACAATATGCGCACCCTGGACCCGCTGCCCAAGGACCGCCAGCTTAAGAACGCCCAGGAGACCCTGGAGATTTATGCCCCTCTTGCCCATCGACTCGGTATCTGGGAGCTTAAGTGGCAGCTGGAAGACCTATCATTCATGTACTTAAAGCCGCAGGAATATAAGAAGATTGCCCGCCTGGTAGATGCCAGCCGCGTTCAGCGTGAAAAATTAATCGACCGAGCTATCCGAATTTTGAAAAAAGAACTGGAAAAAGTGGGTATAGACGCGGATATCTCCGGCCGACCCAAGCATGTATACAGCATTCATCAGAAAATTGAGAGATATGAGGCCGGCGGTAAGCAGCTGGATAAAATTTATGACCTGCTGGCGCTAAGGATCGTCGTGAAAAACGTGCAGGAATGCTACGGCGCCATAGGTATTATCCACAGTCTCTGGCGCCCGTTGACAGGAACCTTTGACGACTATATAGCTAGTCCCAAACCTAACGGATATCAGGGACTACACACCGCGGTCATGTGTCTGGGCACGACTCCGCTGGAAGTCCAGATTCGCACTGCTGAAATGCATAATGTCGCTGAATACGGTGTGGCCGCGCACTGGAGTTATAAAGAAGGCGGCCGGAAGCATGTTGAATTCGAGGAAAGGGTAGGCTGGCTGCGACAGCTCATCGAGTGGCACCGCGAGCTTGCCGGCGCCGAGGAATTTTTAGAGTCGGTCAAGACAGATATCTTCATCGACCAGGTCTTTGTTTACACCCCTAAAGGAGAAATTAAAGACCTCCCCAAGGGTTCCACCCCCCTCGATTTTGCCTACCGGGTGCATACAGACCTCGGGCACCGGTGCATCGGCGGTAAAATAAACGGTAAGCTCGTACCCCTGGACTATCAACTAAAAAACGGCGACGTTATCGAGATCGTCTCCTCCAAGTCGCCCCGCGGACCCAGCCTCGACTGGCTGAATCCCAACCTCGGGTTTGTCCGCACCACCCATGCCCGCACCAAGATTCGCCAGTGGTTCAACAAGCAGGAAAAGACCGAGAGTATCGAGCGCGGCAAGCAGATTCTGGATAAAGAGCTGCGCCGCCTCGGTATACAGACGGAGCGCCAGGCGCTGGCGGAAATGTTCAACTATCAAAACCTCGATGACTTTATTGCGGCGGTAGGCAACGGCAACATTACCTCACACCAGATAGTCTTAAAGCTGGCAGCGCAGGAAGAAAAGGAGGAGGAAGTCCCTGCCCCGGTTGTTCCTGCCCAGACGGTGCCTGCCTCCGTGCGGGTGCTGGGCGTCGGCGACCTCATGACCAGTATCGCCCAGTGCTGCCACCCCGTCCCCGGCGATAAAATTATCGGCTACATCACGCGGAGTCGCGGCGTTACCATTCACCGCCAGGACTGCCAAAACGTAATCAACGAAGATGAAAAAGAACGCCTGATTCCGGTAGAATGGAGACAGACGGACCTGAATTATCCCGTGAAAATCCAGGTGGACGCCTGGGACAGGGTAGGCCTGATGCGCGACATCAGCACCCTCGTGGCGGAACAAAAGGTCAACATTACATCGATGGACCTCTCCAACGGCAACGGAGAGCAGATTATGATATCTTTAGACCTGCAGACGAAGGGACTGGCACAGCTAAGTGATATTCTTAAGAAAATAGATACCGTGAAAGGCGTCGTCAGTGTCAGTCGCATCGGTGGGGAAAAGTTAAAACAAAGCTCTGCCGGTTCTCCGGCCGGGGCTAAAAAGTTAAAAGATACCAGCTCAAGTAAAAAGAAAGTGGAGGGAAATCTTGGCAAGTAAATCGGCACAGAAAGCAGCCCGCGCCTCGGCGAAAAGGCGGGAGCGTGGCAGGTCTATCCGCGGCCAGGTGAAAACGTACATCGATACTGCGGAGAAGCTAATCGCTGAAGGCGACGTTAAAGCAGCGCAGTCGGCCGTGGCCACAGCCGTCAGCGCCCTGGACAATGCCGCGAGTAAGAAGATATTCCACGCAAACAACGCCGCACGGCACAAGTCGCGACTACTCAAGAAGCTGAATAAGGCGCCTGTCAAACCTGAAGCGGAAACCAAACCAAAGGCGGAGTCCAAGGCGAAGGCAGAATCAAAGGCTAAAGCGAAACCAAAAGCGAAAGCCAAGTCAAAGACTAAAACGGAATCCAAGGCGAAGGCAGAATCAAAGGCTAAAGCCGAATCTAAAGAAGAAAAAGCTGACTAGATTTCCGAATAATATCACGAAGACGCACCGGCGCTGAATGGATGTGTCCGGTGCATCTTTCTTTGAGTTTCTTTTGAATTAGTCCGAGGAGGGGATGGGTTTGGCTTCCTGCGTCTTCATCTCTTCGCCGCAGCAGGTAAGCTTGCCCTCGCCGGCTTTGGTGCAGAGAGCCTCGGTGCCGCATTTGGCGCAACGGTATCTTTTTCCCAGTTGGCTTGCCACTTTAATGACCTCCTGCAAACGGGTTTGTTATTGCTTGATTTCCATGGGCTGGCCGCAGCAGGTGATAGTGCCGTTGCCCCCCTTGGTGATAATCATCTCGGCGCCGCACTTGGCGCAGCGATATCTCTTACCGACCGTATTAGCCATATCTTATCACCTCTTTGCGTGAGTTTATCTTTTAAAATTATATGTCTAAAGTACGATTATTGTCAAAGCGGGCCGCCATGATTACGAGTGAGTATTCGTTTTTGTAATTATTTTTTGAAGCTAGTAAAAAAATATTTAGCTTCAAATATTCGTTTTATTTGTTTCTTGATAAAATTTTTTTGTTACTTTAGCTTTGGGCCGTAGCTGATTCGTTTTTATTCGTTTAGGAGTTATGGTAAGTGGGTATGTCTATTTACCATGATGGACACGGCAGGCTACTATTAATTATAAGGGTAAAAAATACGGATTTTCAATCGATGGGTGTCGCAGGTAGTTTTTAACTTAAAGCTCCTCCCACTCCACATCCCCCATCCCGAACACCGGCCCGTCCTTGCAGACCTGCTGCAGGCCCTTTTTCGTCCTGACAGCGCAGCCGTAGCAGACGCCCACGCCGCAGCCCATCATGATTTCAAGGGAGACCTGCATGTCCTTGCCCTTAAGCTCCGGCATTTTTGCCATCGTCTTATACATCGCCACCGGACCGCAGGCGAATAGCTGGTCGATGTTCTCAAGGTAGTGGGGAATAAGTTCGGTCGCCAGGCCTTTGAAGCCCTCGGTGCCATCCTCGGTGGCATTGACGCACTGGAAGTCGGCCGGAAGCATGCCTTGATTATAGAGCGACTGCGAAGGCGTAACCGGCAGCAGGCACTCCCCTGAGCGCGCCCCCATGATAATGGTCACCTGTTTGCCGTCCCCGGCCGCCCGCTCCGCCAGGAAGCGCAGGGGCGCGATGCCGATGCCCCCTGCCACCAGCAGGAGGTTCCTGGACCCGGGATTTATGGTGAAGCCGTTGCCGAGGGGCCCGAAGATATCCAGAGTCTCGCCCTTTTTCTTTTGCGCCAGCCACCCTGTGCCTTTGCCCACCACGCTGAAAAGCAGCGCGATTTCTTTGCCGTCGGCGGCGTGGACACTGAAGGGGCGGGGCAATATTGTTTCTTTGCCAACCCGCACCATGACGAACTGGCCCGGCTTTGCCTCTTGAGCAATCTCCGGCGCCTCCAGACGGAAAAGGTACGTATCTTTTATTGTTTCTACGGCGGAGAGGATTTTAGATTT
>CAZRQP010000101.1:0-4987 GCA_964602315.1 uncultured Dehalococcoidaceae bacterium | reverse complement strand
AACTCGGCGCGGCTGGCGGCCTTGGAGCGGAAAGCGCCCCGTAACGCTGAAGTGATAACGTTACTGCCGGGTTTTTTAATGCCCCGCATAATCATGCACATATGCTCCGCCTGGACAACTACCCCCACCCCGCTGGCTTTAAGCCCCTTATAAATGGTATCCGCGATGTCCGTGGTCATCCGTTCCTGTACCTGCGGCCGGCGGGCAATCGTCTCCACCACCCTGGCCAGCTTGCTGATGCCTACGATACGCCCTTCATCATTGGGAATATAACCAACGTGGGCTACCCCGAAGAAAGGCAGCAGGTGGTGTTCGCACATGGAATAAAACGGGATGTCCTTCAGCACCACCATCTCCCGGTGCCCTATCTCAAAGCCTACCTCCAGGTCTTCGCTGGCGTCTTTATGCAAACCCTGAAAAAGCTCGGCGTACATTTCCGCCACACGCTGCGGCGTTTCCTCCAATCCTTCCCGGGAGGGGTCTTCGCCGATAGCTTCGATGATTTCATGTACCGCTTTTTCTATTTTTGCCTTGTCCATAATGCCCGTCTCCTTTTACTTGCCCCACCCCAGGGCCTTCTCTACCGCCTCGGCATCGCCGGGGAGTTCAAGAATCTTGGGGGTCTTTTTCAGAGCTGTCTCGGTATCTTTAAGTCCGTTGCCGGTGACAATACATACGATTACCTGTTGGGAAAATTTACGACCCTGCTGCGTCAGCTTAATCAGGCCCGCCAGCGACGCTCCTGAAGCCGGCTCCCCAAAAATCCCCGCCTCGGACGCCATGATTCGTTGCGCCGCCAGTATTTCCTCGTCACTGACCATATCTATGATGCCGCCGGACTCGTCACGGGCGGCGACTGCCTTCTGCCAGCTGGCCGGGTTGCCGATGCGTATGGCGGTAGCCACCGTTTCCGGCTTCTCGACTACATGCCCGCGCACGATAGGCGCCGCGCCATCGGCCTGGAAACCGTACATCTTCGGCTTTTTGGTCGCCTTGCCTGCCTCGTAATATTCCCTGAAGCCCTTCCAGTAGGCCGTGATGTTGCCTGCATTGCCCACCGGCAGGAAGAGGTAGTCCGGCGCGTCGCCGAGGACATCGATAATTTCAAAAGCGGCGGTCTTTTGCCCCTCGATACGGTTGGGGTTGAGAGAGTTCACCAGCGTTACCGGGTTTCTCTCCGAAAGCTTGCGTACGATTTTAAGCGCCATGTCGAAATTGCCGTCGATAGCGACGATTTTCGCCCCGTAAACGATTGCCTGCGCCAGTTTCCCCAGGGCGATTTTACCGCCGGGGATAACGACCACGCATTCAAGCCCGCAGTAAGCGGCAAAGGCGGCCGCCGAAGCGCTGGTGTTGCCCGTCGAGGCGCAGATTACAGCCTTGCTGCCCTCCTCCACCGCCTTTGTCACCGCCACCACCATGCCCCGGTCCTTGAAAGAGCCGGTAGGCTGGCACCCCTCCAGCTTAAAATAAAGCTCGCCGCAGCCGTACTTCTTTGCCAGCTTATCGCTCTTGACCAGCGGCGTGTCCCCCTCCCCGATTGTAAACATGGGGGTCTTGCCGGTGATGGGAAGGTATTTTTTGTATTGCTCAAGAACGCCCTTTTTCAGCGTTAGCCTCCCTCTATATCCTCCACGCGGATACAGTTGCTTACTTCTTTTACTACTTCAAGCCCCCCGAGCTGGCGGATAGCCTTCTGCATGGCTTTTTCGCCGGCCGGGTGCGTCATAATCACGATTTCCGCCGTCTTCGTTTTTTCGTCCGACTCCGGCTGGATGGCCGAGGAGATACTGATTTTATTCTTGCCGAACACGGCTGAAATCTGCGCCAGCACGCCGGGTCGGTCTTTGGCCGCCAGCCTGATATAATACTGTGTCACGATATCGGCCATGGGCTTGATGGTCTTGCCGGGTACTTCCTTCCAGGTTGAAAGACTGCCCACGCCCAGCGCGATTTTTCGCGCCGACGAAACAACATCCGCAACGACGGCGCTGGAAGTGGGCCTGGCGCCGGCGCCCTCGCCGACGAACATCACCTTGCCCACCAGGTCGCCTTCTACATGCACGGCATTGTAAACGCCGTCTATCTTGGCCAGGAAGGAGTCCTGCGGAATAAAGACCGGGTGTACCCTGGCTTCGATGGTATCTTCATTCTGCTTGGCTATCGCCAGCAGCTTGATGGCAAAGCCGAGTTCCCGCGCGTAGCGGAAGTCGTGCCCGGTCAGGCGGGTAATCCCCTCGCAGTAAATATCTTGAGGCCGCACCCGCATCTGGAACGCCAGCGAGGCAAGTATCGCCAGCTTGTAATTGGCGTCTGTCCCCTCGATGTCGTTTTCCGGGTTTGGTTCCGCGTAGCCAAGTTTCTGGGCTTTCTTCAGCGCCGTAGCAAAGTCCGTGCCTTCTTTCGCCATCATCGACAGGATATAGTTGGTGGTCCCGTTGATAATGGCATAGATGGCGTTTATCTTATTCGCCGCCAGGTCGTGCTTGAACGGGGCGATAAGCGGAATGCCCCCGCCGACGCTTGCCTCGTATTGCAGGCCTACCCCTTTTTTCTGCGCCAGGGCCAGCAGTTCTATGCCGCGCTTGGCAATCAGCTCTTTGTTGGAGGTAACTACGTGCTTGCCCCCGTTAATGGCCCTTTTCAGGTAGTCGAACGCCGGTCTCTCCCCGCCGATGGCTTCGACGACGATATCGATGCCGGGTTCTTTGAAAAATTCGTCATCATCGGTGGTGAACAGTCGGGCGGACATCTTCTTTGCCTGCGGGCGCTTTAAGTCCTGCGGCAGGACCTTAATCTTGCGCAGGATGAGCGGGCAGCCGACCTTTTCCGCCAGTTCATCGGCTTTCTCCGTAAGCACCCTGGCGACCTGTCCAGCGATTACCCCCAGACCCAGTAACCCTATACCTATGCTTTTCTTCTTCATTTTATGTTCCCCTGACACTTTACAACTGCCGGCGCGCTCGTTCAACAGCCCACTCGTCCAGTTCGAAATCTTCAAGCAGGTGATTGATTATAAAATCCGTAGACTCTTCATGTATTTTGGTCGCCCATTCGTTATAAAGGCTTTCAATTAATGTATCCCGGTCTTCAGTGGATAACGTCCGGTTTTGGTCTCTATCGACAACCTGCACTACCCAGGTACCGCCCCGCGTGTACAGGGTATCTTCGCGCAAGGGCTGGCTCCACTGCCCTATTTCCACTGTCGGACTGAATACATATCCGTTGAAAACATTGGTGATGTTTTGCGTAACGCTAATCACGCCGAGTTCGCCGTGTCCGGCTTCTGAAGCGCTGTACTGGGATAAATTCTCGGCGATAGAAGCAAGGTCTTCCCCAGCTTCCAGCCTGTCTCTTACTTCTATTGCCAGATCCTCATTGCTTAAAAAGAGAGCCGAAACATTGGCAGTGTTCTCGTCCGACCCTTCATTGACCCGAAGCAGCCAGTATCCCAGCTGTTTATAAGACTCGTTATCGCTCAATGGCGGGCTTACGTCTCCCGGCTTTACATTCATATCTTTTACATATTCAAATGGAATTTCAGAGACCAGCTGGTCTTCCAATATGCTTATGGGATGCCACCCGAAATCACCCCCATTTTGCTTGGAATAGTAATTTTGCGCGTATTCCTCGGCCAGCATCGTGAAATTTTCGCCGTCGATAATCCGTTCACGTAGCATCGCGGCCGCGGCATCGCCTTCCACCAGCATAGCCCTCACGTGCACTTGATCGGCGGTCGCCGGTACCATATTTTCAAAATATTCGCTTTTTACCTTGTAGGGTAATAATTGTCCCCTGACCATGTTCAAGGCGAATTCGCTGACGGGAATACCAGTGCCTTCCAGGTATTGCGTGGCTTCCTCATCGCTAAGTACAATTCCGAGCTCGGCCGCCTTCTGTATCAGCAGTGTTTCGGTGATAATCTGGCCCGCCACCGAACCTGCTATTTGCGCCACGTCTTCGGAAGCCGGGTTGCCGCCGTAAAAAACCAGCGCGTCGATATAATAGGCGGTATCGTACTTTTTATCGAATACCTCGATTACCGTTTTATGCATCGGTATATATTCGCCCACCAGCCATCCCCCCAGGATAATGCCGATAATAGCAACGACAATGGCAATACCCCCGAAGAAGAATAAACGCTGCCGACGCTGCTGCTTTTTATAATGCGACAACTGACGCTTGGTGTATTCGCGTGGTTTGCTTTCGGTTTTTCTTTTCTTAGCCAAGTTAGTATCCCTTCATCTTAAATTATAAAATCACCCCGGTACTTAACATATATTAAATGGATTGAGGGTCTGTTTTCAAATATTGCCTGTTATAATGCTGATAATCTTAAATTTTTACGCTATTTTTTCTGCCACACGATGTGGCATTTCCACCTGGGCAGAGCTTCGGGGAAATCGGTGCGGTAATGGGCGCCCCGACTCTCTTCCCTGATGCAGGCCGCTTCCGTAAGCAGACGCCCGGTTAATATCAGGTTGCTAAGCTCGTAGGAAGGCTGGTCGGTAGGACTGGGGAGAGAATTATGCCACCCCGCCAGCACCCCCGCCGCCTGGTTCAAGCCGTCTTTGTCTCTTACTATGCCTACATTATCCCAGTGCAGTTGCTGTAGCGCGGCCAGGCCCGGCACGGGCAATACCCTGGGCTTAGGCCGCTGGCTTAGCGATAACTGCATGTCCTTTATCTGTTCGGTATTTGCTTTCTTTTCTTTTACCTTGTTCACCGTGCGTTCTACTATTCGGCGACTGAACACGATGGCTTCCAGCAAAGAATTGGAGGCCAGTCGGTTGGCGCCGTGGACGCCGGTGCAGGCCACTTCGCCGGTAGCGAATAACCCGGCAATATTCGTTTCTCCCCAGATGTTGATTTTAACGCCGCCTATCATATAGTGCGCCGCCGGGGCTACGGGTATCAGCGTTTTGGTTATGTCCAGACCGTGGTCCAGGCAAAAACGGTAGATTTGGGGAAATCGGGTGGAAATAAC
>CAZRQP010000100.1:0-5016 GCA_964602315.1 uncultured Dehalococcoidaceae bacterium | reverse complement strand
AGCTGCCCGAAATCGGTGAACCCGCATTTTTCAAAACAGCGGTGCGCCCGTTGGTTCCAGTCCAGTGTCTTCAGGTAAAGCCGGTTCAGGCTTGAGTTTTTAAACACATAGTCCACCAGCGTATTGAGGGTGTCGGTGCCGTAGCCTTTATCCCAGTAGTCTCTGTCCCCTATCATGATACCGACCTGCGCCTCCCCCTTCTTCTCGTCGATGTCATAGCAGGTGCAGTTGCCGATGTGTCTGCCTTCCAGGGTCTCTATCGCCAGGGGATACCGGGCGTCCCGGCGGTTCATCAACGATGAATAGTCGAGCAGGTAGATGGCGAACGACATCTCCAGCGTCGGGGCGGCGTCCAGACGGGAAAGCTCGGGGTCGGACTGCCAGCGGTAGTCGTTGCGGACATCCGAGAGTTTTTTCTCGCGGAGCCGGGTCTTTTTGCCGGTGATGACTTTGCCGCGCAGGGGCTTCAATCCTGCAAGTTTATCGCTTTTCCTGAATATCATAGCTTAAAATTAACGCGGACGGGCTTTAGTTTTCCGGTTGTCCCTCGTCCTCTTCTTCACCTTCGCCGCGTTCCCAGATGGGCTCGGTAAAATAATCGATGTACTCTTCCATGGCCTGGGCGGCTACCTGCTTGATTCTTTCGCCGGCTTCCACGGCCATCTTGGCAAGCTCGGTGAAGTCAACTTTTAACTCCAGCATATTGGTTAGGACCTTGAGGACGGCCAGCGCCGCCATAGGGTTGGGAACCCTGCTGGCATAGACCGGCACCTCGCCGAGCAGACAGATACCGTCTAACTCGCGTTCTTTGGCGACCCCCAGCAGCAGTCCGTTGAGACCGGCGATTTGCAGGTTGCTCGAGCGCTCCAGTTTATATTCCTGTAGTTCGCGGGAGAGCAGGTGACTTGTCGCCACGCCCCAGACCTTGGGAGGCTCGGTGTGGTGGATACGGGTGATGGCCGCCGCGCATGTGTAGATACGCTGCGCGCCGAACCTCTTGCCGACGTCCAGGATGCAGTGCGCAAGGTCGTAGCCTTTCGAAGCCGGCTGGTCGTCGCCGATGAAAATAATCAGGTCTTTGCCGCCGCCGGTGTTCTTCCAGTAATAAAAATCGCTCTGGGGGAAGCTGGGCTCTTCGACGACGTTGTCCCTGACCAGCACGCCGCTGGGGTCGAAGAAGTAAGATGGCTCCAGGTAGCCCAGTTCTTTAAAGCCGAGCTTTGCTTTAAGGTAATTTGAGATAATCATGGCAACATTGCCGATGCCGGGCCAGGCGGCTAAAAGATTGGGGGTATTAAGCTTGGGCCGGGCGGTAATTTTAATAATATCATTAGTCATTTCACTTAACCTCTTTTATCCCTTGCTTGAAACGCTTAGCTCTTTGCAGTAGAAGGGCGGGGTCTGCAAAAAGCCTCCCACCCATTTAGTCTCGCTGCCGATGGCGGCGATGTCTTTAAGCATTTTATAAACGTTGCCGGAGACCATGGTGTCCTTGACCCTCCCCACGATTTTGCCCTTTTCTATCTTAAAACCAAGCAGCACGTTGCCGCTGAAGTCCCCGCCGAGTATGTTGCCCTGCTCCGCGCCCATCAATATCTCGATAACCAGCCCTTCTTTAATATCCGCTATCATCTCGTCGAAGGTGGTCTTGCCGGGCGTGATGACCAGGCCGCTGGGGGCGGGGTTGGGCAGACTGCCGCGGCCCCGGCTGCCGTTGCCGGTGCTTTTCTTACCCGCCAAAGCTGCCGTTTGCAGGTCGTAAATAAACCCCCTGACGGTTCCCTTATTGATTAGGGGCGTTTTCTGGCTGGGAACGCCCTCGTCGTCGCAGGGGCGGCTGGCGGGACGGTAAGCGAGGGAGGGGTCGTCATGGAGGCTGAAAGCCTTATCAAATACCTGCTGACCGGTTTTATTGCCCAGCGGCGAAGCGCCTTCATACACGGTCTTGCCGTTTAAGGCTGTTGTGAGAGGCATAACCAGGGCGCTGGCGACACCGTTGGGAGTAAAAACGACCGGCAGAGTTTTAGTGGGTGATTTAGCTTTCTCTTTAGCCCTGTCAAGCTGCTTGAGCACGGGGTCGGTTACTTGCCTGGGGTCGGTAATGGGTCGGCAGGAGCTTTCTTGTTCGCCGACGAAGAGCATATCGGTCCCTGTAATGAGGTTGCCCTCGATATCCAGTCCGAAAAAGCTCTTTTTGTACTCCGCTTTGCCGCCGCGCGAGTTGAGAAGGCGGACAGTGATAACACCGCGGGTCACGCTGGCTTCACACAGGATACCGGGGGTGTGTTCGGTAAGGGCGGCGACCATCTCCTCGCCCAGAGCGACCATGTCCTTAATGGCGACGCTTTCAACAGCGGGGTCGAAGATATTCACCTTCGGGTAGCGGGCATCGCCGGGAAACTTGAATTTGGCCCTGCTGCCGAAAGCAGCGGTCTCCACGGCGTCTTTAACAAGCTGCTGTCTGTCCGCAGTACCGGCGGCGGTAGCAAAGCCGATACGCCCGTCTTTGATGACGCGTAAAGCCACGCTGGTCGACTGGTTGGTCCGCATTTGCTTGAGTCGGTTTGACTCAAAATTGACCCGTGTTTCTTCGGAGGCAATCTCAAAGACTTCGGCTTCTTTAGCGGCTTTTTTCGCCATGGCGAGGATTTGTTCCATTATTTTCCTCCGATAAGGCAGTGCCGGATGCGGATATGGGGACTGCCGGTGGATACCGGCAGGGGCATTTGTTCGCCCTTACCGCAGCCGCCACCCTGGTTCATACCAAGGTCGTTGCCGATGGCGTCGATATTCTGCAGGGTGTTGAAAACATTACCGGTCAGCTTAACGGGCCGGAGGGCCTCGGCGATTTTGCCGTTGCGTATCATGAAAGCCTCGCCGGCGGAGAAGGTGAACATCTCCATGGCCGTGGTGCCGCCGTACATTTTCCTGGCGTAGATGCCCTCCTTGATGTCGGCGATGATGTCTTGGAAGGACATGGCGCCCGGCTCGATGTAGGTATTGGTCATGCGCACGATAGGAGGGAATCGGTAGCTGACCGCACGCGCGTTGCCGGTGGGTTTTTCATTCATCTTGGCGGCGGTCTCCCTCGAGTGCAGTCGGCCGACGAGCTTGCCTTCCCGGATGAGGTAGGTCTTGACGGATGGCGTGCCCTCGTCGTCGTACTTATAGCTGCCCCGCATCCCCGCCGGGTCGGACGCCGAATCGACGATATTCAGGTGTTTATCGCCGAACTGCTTGCCCAGCTCCATGATTTCCCGCAGGCGGTCGTTCTCATAAACGAAGTCGGACTCCGACAGATGCCCGAAGGCTTCATGGGCGAAAACACCCCCCAGGAAGGGGTCGAGTATTACCGTGTACTCGCCGTCTTTAGCCTGCGGAGCGTCAAGCAGGGCTACCGCGTTCTGCGCTATCTCTTTTACCTGCTTGTGGAGGCCTGTTATCTTGCTAAAATCCCCCAGGCTCCCCATGCTTATGAGCACCTGCTGCACCTCACCGTCTTTAGCCGCGATGGCTGATAGATACAGAGTGACATCTGCGCGCTCCTGGGTGATAAAACTGTCTTCAGAGTTCAGGAAAACGACTTTCTTGCGGCCGTCCGAGTATTGTATATGGGACGTTTTTATCTGCGGGATACTCCAGATGATTTCATTGTATTCATCCAGCAGGCGTTTCTTTTCCGCCAGGGAGACGGTTGTGGGGTCTTTGGCGGCGCTGCTGGGCACGGTTTCTTTAGAGGGTTCGACGGCGGCCAGGTGACTTTTCCCGGTGCCGGCTGCCCTCGCCTGCTCGACAGCCAGAGGAATGCGGTCGTTCAGTCCCTCGTAACTGTTGAAGCTGGTGAAGCCCCACCCCCCTTTTACCAGGGCTCGCACGTTGCCGCCGGAAGCGGTGGAGCGCCCGATGGACTCCAGCACCTTGCCGCGGTAAACAATCTGGCTGTTCTGGGTTTCCTCAAAGCGCGCCTCAAGATAATCGGCTTTGCCCCCCTTGAGTTTCCCCGCCAGGCTTTGAGCGACTTCCTCTATTTGCGGCATGTAAGTACCTCGATAACTGATGGCGTTTGGTTTAAGCAAAGTTTAACGAACATAATGGGGAAAGTCAATTTACCTTGACACTCGCGCGTCCGTTAGCTTAAAATAATAGAGGATTTTTCTTCTCAATTAATGCCCCAACCGACTCTATTTATTATGAACAGGTGCGCTATCTGAAGCATCCAGAACAGAGAGGAGATAAGGCCGTGACTTACAGCACTTTGCTTTACGAGAAAAAGGACGGCATCGCCGTCGTTACCCTCAACCGACCGGATAAGCTAAATGCCCTCAACAGCAACGTCTATAACGAGCTTTATGACGTTTTCTTTTCCATCGAGAACGACCCCGGGGTAGGGGTGGCTATTCTGACCGCCGCCGGCGAAAAGGCGTTCGCAGCAGGCTCCGATATCGCCGAGATGCAGAACATGGGCCCCCTGGAAATCCAGCATTTCATGGCTACCATCCGCAAGGCGTCCGACTTTATTTACGCACTGACCAAGCCTACGATTGCCGTCATTCACGGCTACGCCCTGGGAGGCGGCTGCGAGCTTTCCCTCTGCTGCGATTTGCGGATATGCTCGGAAAAGGCGCGGTTCGGACAGCCGGAGATAAACCTGGGGCTGATTCCCGGGGCGGGGGGCACCCAGCGCCTGACGCGTCTCATCGGGGCGGCCAAGTCGAAGGAAATAATATATACCGGGGACATGATTGACGCCGCCACGGCTCTCGACCTGGGGCTGGTCAACAAAGTTGTCGCGCCGGAAAAGCTGATGGAAGAAGCCATGGCGTGGGCGACCAAGCTGGCGGGTAAGAGCGGGCCTGTTTTAGCTATGGCCAAAATGGCTATCAATACCGCCGTGGACTCCGATTTGACCACCGGACTGAACATGGAGACTAAATGCAATGCCCTCTGCTTTGCCACCGACGACTGCAAAGAGGGCATGGACGCTTTCATGGAGAAAAGGAAAGCGGTATTTAAGAA
>CAZRQP010000099.1:0-5058 GCA_964602315.1 uncultured Dehalococcoidaceae bacterium | reverse complement strand
ATGTCCCCGGCGATGCATAATGCCGCCTTTCAAAAAATGGGACTGGACTATCTTTATATACCTTTCCGTGTCGCCCCGGAGCAGCTGCCGCAGGCCGTGGCCGGTCTCAATGCCCTGAACGTGGCCGGCTTTAACGTTACTATCCCCCACAAGGTTGCGGTTATGCCCCTCCTGGACGGCCTCGACCCCCTGGCGGAGAAAATCGGCGCCGTCAACACCGTGGTCAATGAAGACGGGAAATTGCGGGGCTATAATACCGATGGCGATGGTTTTTACCGCGTTTTGCTGGAGCAGGGCTTCAGTCCGCAGGGTAAAAACGTCGTTCTGCTGGGCGCCGGCGGCGCCGCCCGCGCCATCGCCTACACCTTGGCGGAAAAAGACGCCCGACTGACTATTCTGAATCGACGGCAGGAGCTGGACTGGGCGGAAAATATCGCTCGATTTATCCTTGACGACCTTAATAAGGAAGTGAAAGTCTTTGAACTCGGTGATATCGCTAAAGTGCTGCCCGGCGCCGACCTCCTGGTTAATGCCACCAGCGTGGGTATGTCCCCGGCGGATAATGACAGCCCCGTCCCCGCCCCATTATTGGAAAAAGTCCCGGTGGTCTTTGATATCGTTTATAATCCGCTTAAAACCAGGCTCCTCAAGGAAGCCGCGGCCGCCGGTGTCCAGACCATCAGCGGCATTGATATGCTCGCCTGGCAGGGTGCGCTGGCTTTCGAGAAATGGACGGGTAAAGCTGCGCCGGTTGACCTAATGCGGCAGGAAGCTGTAAAAATGCTGGAGCGTCATGAAGACTAGCATCGCCCTTATCGGCTTTATGGGCACGGGCAAGACGGCGGTGGGCAGAGCGCTGGCGCAAAAACTCGGTAAAAAGTTCGTCGAACTGGACGCCCTGATTGAAAAGAAGGCCGGCATGCCTATCCCGGATATATTCAGCCGTGATGGTGAGGTTCGCTTCCGCGAGCTTGAAATAGAGGCTGTAAGGGGAGTATCGAATCAAAAGAATGTCGTTATCGCTTGCGGCGGCGGCGTCGTTCTTAATACAATAAACATTGAGCGCTTGAGAAAGGAAAGCGTTATAATATGCCTGACCGCTTCTTCCTCGGTAATCTTAAGACGGACGGCGCTTGATAAGGATGGCCGGCCGCTGCTGAATGTGGCCGACCGCGCGCAGGAGATTAAAAAACTGCTTGAATTGCGCCGCCCCTTTTATACCCATGCGGCGGATATCATGGTGAATACGTCCCGCCTCAATATTGAGGGTGTTGTGACTAAAGTACTGGAAATGCTAAAGGACTATGAGAGTAATCGTCGGCAAAAGTAGCGTTACCGGGGGCGTGTGGGTGCCTTCCTCTAAAAGCCTGACTGTCAGGGCGCTGGTGTGTGCCGCCTTGAGCCAGGGTGAGAGCGAGATTGTCAATCCGCTGGTCAGTGATGATACACTCGCCGCCCTGAATATCCTGACGAAACTGGGTACGGTTATCCGCCGCGAGGACGATGTCTGGAAAGTCACCGGCGGCAAGTTCCGCGTCCATAATGGCGACCTCGACTGTGGAGAATCGGCCACTACCTTGAGGTTTATGACCGCCCTCTGTGCTCTTATCCCCGGTCGTCACAGGCTGGTAGGCGGGCCCTTGCTTAGCCGCAGGCCTATAGGCACGCTTGTTGATGCTCTGGTAAAAATGGGAGTTAAAGCCTCATCGGAGAAAACGGGACTTCCGCCTGTAACCGTCGAGGGAGGCGATTTCAAAGGCGGCATAACGGAAATCGCCGGCAATGTCAGTTCGCAGTTTATTTCCGCCTTGTTGCTGATAGGCCCCTTTGCTCCCAAGGCGGTCAGCATCAAGTTAACCACCCCGTTGACATCCAAGCCCTACGTCATTATGACGCTCCGGTGTCTCAAGCAGTTCGGGATAAATGTACATCGGGAAGGTAATATGTTCATCGTCCTGCGCCAGAGATACCAGCCGACTAATATCAAGATAGAAGGAGACTGGTCGTCGGCTTCGTATTTCCTCGCACTTGGGGCAATATCCGAGGAGGGCGTGGTGGTCCAGAACTTAAATACCGCCAGCCTCCAGGGCGACCGTGCTATTATTGATATGTTGCGTAACATGGGCGCCAGGGTGAGGATTACCGGGAGTAATGTTGCCATCGGTCACGGCCGGCTGAAAGCAATCCACGCCGACTTTTCCGACTGCATTGACCTGCTGCCCACAATGGCGGTGCTGGCGGCCCTGGCTAAAGGCACCAGCACCTTAATCGGTATTCGCCGTGCCCGCCTCAAAGAGTCGAACCGTGTGTCTGCCATGAGAGAAGGCCTGTCCAAGGTGGGCATTGAAGTCGGAGAGGAAGAGGACCGCCTGACTATCAAGGGTATGAACGTTTTCTGGAAGACGGATGATGAAGATGCCGACGAGATTCTCGATGAGGCGCCTTCGGCGGCGGAATTTTTCGCCGGCGCCACACAGGAATCTATTAATCTTAGGAGTCATGATGACCACCGTATTGCTATGGCTTTCGCCGTGCTGGGCTCGGCACTGGGCAATGTGGCTATCAGCGGCGCCGAATGTGTTGCCAAGACATATCCCGATTTCTGGAAGGATTTTCAAAAAATTGGTGGGGAGATACAAGTAGATGAGCAGCAGTCTGGGTAAATTGTTCACTATCACCGCCTTCGGTGAAAGCCACGGCAGGTGTGTCGGGGTCGTTGTTGACGGTTGTCCCGCCGGCCTCCCCTTGGCCGCCGCCGATATCCAGCCGCAACTGGACCGTCGGCGTGCCGGTGCCGGGGCGGCTTCCACTTCCCGGCGTGAAAAAGACAAAGTAGAAATTCTTTCCGGCACGCTTGGAGGCTTTACCACCGGCGCCCCCATCTGCCTGCTTATTATGAATGAAGATGTTGACGATTCGGCCTATGAGGCAATCAGGTCGAAACTGCGCCCCGGTCAAGCCGATTTCACCGCCCGGGTCAAATACGGCGACTTTAACGATTGGCGTGGCGGGGGCATCTTCTCCGGCCGCATGACCGCCGCTTTTGTCATGGCAGGTGCTGTTGCCGCGAAAATTTTAAGGACCATTGATATTTCGGTCTTCGCCCACACGGTGGCTATCGGCGGTATTGACGCTCGTACTCTACCTTATGAAGAAACAGCGAAAAAGGCGCTGAAAGACCCCCTTGCCTGTGCTGACACTGTCGCTTCGACTAAAATGGCGGCGCTGATAGAAAAGGTGAAAAAAGAGGGGGACAGCCTCGGCGGCATTGTAGAGGGCGTTGCTCTCAATGTACCCGTCGGACTCGGCGAGCCCATTTTCGAAAGCCTTAACGGCGAGTTGGCCAAAGCGCTCGCAGACATACCGGCCGTTAAAGGCGTGGAGTTCGGGGCGGGCTTCACCGCCGCTCGACTCAAGGGCTCGGAAAATAACGACCCCTTTACCATCGAGAAAGGCAAAATCGTCACTACGACTAATAACGCCGGCGGTATTCTCGGCGGCATCAGCAACGGTATGCCTATCGTAGCCAGGGTGGCTGTAAAACCAACTGCATCTATCACCCTGGAGCAGTCGACCGTAGATATTGAAAAAATGAAAGACACTAAAATTAAAGTCGGCGGACGGCATGATGTCTGCATCGTCCCCCGTGCCGTGCCGGTTGTCGCCGCCATGATGTCGGTAACGCTCTGCGACTTCGCCATGAGGGCTGGCCTTATTCCGGGGGTATTGAAATGAAACTGGACGACTTAAGGAAGAAAATCGATACGATAGACGCCCGCATCGTCGAGCTTATCGCCGAGCGGCAGAGTATCTCTAAAGATATCGGTAAAGGCAAGAACAAGACCAGCCGCCTTATCGAGGATAGGGAAAGGGAGCTGCGCGTTCTCAAGCACGTGCGCGCCCTCGCCCGCGATGAGAAAATCAGCCCCGGCGATATTGAAAGTATCTACCGGCAGATAATCAGCGCCAGCAAGAAAATCCAGGGCGTCGCCGTGGCTTTCCAGGGCGAGCCGGGCGCTTACACCGAGGAGGCCGCCCTGCGTTTCTTCGGGAAATCTACCCGCGGTGTTCCCTATGATACCATCGACGAAGTCTTTGAGGCGGTGGAGAATGGCGATGTCCCCTTTGCCCTGGTGCCGGTGGAAAACTCGCTGGAAGGCAGCATCACCCGCGCCTACGACCTGCTGCTCGACTCGCCTCTCATGGTCTGCGGCGAGACGGAAATGCGTATCAGCCACTGTCTTATTGCCATGGAAGGCGCCGGACTGGACGCTGTTAAATTCGTTTATTCCCACCCGCAGGCTCTGGCACAGTGCCGTAATTTCTTAAAACAGCTTAGCGCGGAAATCGTCCCCGCCTCCGATACCGCCGGCAGCGTCAGGATGATAAAGGAAGAAAAACGACTGGACTCCGCCGCCGTCGCTTCTGCCCGTGCCGCCGAGCTCTACGGCATGAAGGTGCTTGCAAAAGAAATCGAGGACAATCCCCATAATTTCACCCGGTTTTTCATTCTTTCTAAAGAGGACTCCCCGCCTACAGGCAATGATAAAACATCTATCGTCTTTTCCCTGAAGCACAAGTCCGGCGCGCTTTACGACTGCCTTGGGGAATTTGCCATGAGAGATATCAACCTCTCCAAGCTGGAAAGCCGTCCCACTCGCCACCAGCCCTGGGAATACAACTTCTATATGGACTTCTCCGGCCACCACGAGGAAAAGGAAGTCCGCGCCGCTATCAGGGCGCTGGAAGAGCACTCCGTCTTCGTGAAAATCCTCGGCTCATATCCTAAGTCGCGGCAATAACTTGTCGGTTTTACTACGCCGCTTTCCGGACGAGTAAGACAGTCCACAGTAAAACGATAGGTAATATCACATCTACTAGATTCAACGCTCCGCCGGTAACGTCGTTATTGGTAAAACTGCCGATTGTAAGAAGAATACAACCGACGGCATACAAGATGAGAAAAGTCGGGCAAAGGCGATTTTCCTTTTTGTAGACTGTCCGGTATATCTGGGCGAGCCAGCCTGCTACCGTAAGCGCCAGACCTGCAATGATCAT
>CAZRQP010000098.1:1322-5342 GCA_964602315.1 uncultured Dehalococcoidaceae bacterium | reverse complement strand
GTCGGTCTCCGCCAGTATGAAAAGCCCTTCCCCTACCAGTCCCAGACGCTTTGCCCGTAGCTTGATTTGCTGCGCCGTCTCCTCGCCGGTGACATAGACCACGCGCTTGCTCTTGTTAGCAATGGACGCCGCCGCTTGAAGCAGGAGAGTGGACTTGCCGATGCCGGGGTCGCCGCTTATTAAGACCAACGACCCCGCCACCATGCCTCCCCCCAGCACGCGGTTGAACTCGGCGAGGGGTAAAGGAGCGCGGTCTTTGGCCTCGATGGAGACCTGGGAAAGCTCCTGCGGCAGGACCGGCTGGCCCGCCGGCCTCAAGGATGCGACTTCCGGCCTGACGGTCATCTCGGAGAAGGTGTTCCACTGGTGGCAGTCGGGGCAGCGCCCCAGCCACTTGATGCTCTCATGGCCGCACTCTTTGCAGATGTAAACGACTTTAGACTGGGACTTGCTCACAGCTAGACTTTACTGGATTTAGAGAAATAAGGCAAGAGAGAATGAAAATCAAATTTTATTCGTTTTTGCTACGAGTGAGTTGTTCGTAAATTATTCGTTTTATTTGTTTTTTGAAAAATATTTTTTGGTGTTTTAGCTTTGGGCCGTAGCTGATTCGTTTTTATCTTTTAGGGTGTTATGTTAAGTGAAGGTAGGTGTGAGTTATTAGTTTACAGTTTACAGTACACAGTTAACAGTCTACAGTAGGCAGGGGATAAAAGGAAGGGGATTTTGTCACTTTTAATTTTTAACCATTCCGTTGTAAAACGGAATCCAGTTAGACGGCATTGGTCTGTTTACGTCTAGATTGCACTAACTCCATCTACCTGGATACCGGCTTGCGCCGGTATGGTTATGGGGGAATGGTGGATTTTAACTCAAGGGCCCAATGCCAAGTCCGCTTAAGACCGCCAGCATGACGGCGGCCGCCATGACCGAGCCTATCTGGCCGCCGGTGTTGGCGCCGATGGCGTGCCATAAGAGGAAGTTACGCGGATTGGCTCGCTGGCCTTCCTTCTGCACCACGCGGGCTGACATCGGGAAGGCGGAGGTCCCCGCCGCCCCTAAGAGCGGGTTGATTTTACCTTTGCTCAATACCCGCATCAGCTTGCCCAGCAGCATGCCGAAGACCGTGTCCATCGATATAGCGATGAATCCCAGCGCGAACACCAGTAAAGTGTCCCATGTCAGGAAGTTGCCGCCCAGCATCGACGCCCCGATACAGAGTCCGAGCAGCAGCGTCACCAGGTTGGCGATGGTGTTCTGCGACACGTCCACCAGCCTGCCGACGACGCCCGACTCTTTCAGCAGGTTGCCGAGCATCAGCATCCCCATCAGTGGGGCGCCCATGGGGGCTATCAGTATCGTGGCGATGCCGGCGATGATAGGGAAGAGGACTTTCACCCGCTGGGATACCTGTTTTTCGCCGGCGGCCATCGGCGTCTCGCGCTCTTTCTTGCTGGTCATCGCCCGCATAATGGGCGGCTGGATGATTGGCACCAGCGCCATGTAGGAATAAGCGGCGATGGACACCGCCGGCAGCAGCTCGCGCGCGAACTTGGACGTCACGTAGATGGCAGTAGGCCCGTCGCACGCCCCGATGACCGCGATGGACACCGCCTCCTGCTCGACGAAGCCTAGCCCCAGCGCCAGTAAAAGCGTAATGAAAATGCCGAACTGCCCCGCCGCCCCGAATATCAGGACGACCGGGTTGGCCAGCATCGGCCCGAAGTCGATCATCGCCCCCAGCCCCAGGAACAGCAATACAGGGAAAATCTCGGTCAGAATGCCGGCATTATAAAGCAGGTTGATGATGCCGCCCTGGTCCTGCGCCCCGAGGTTTGCCAGCGGCAGGTTTCCCAGCACCACCCCGAAGCCGATGGGCACCAGCAGCAGCGGCTCTATCTTACGCCCGATGCCCAGGTACAGCAGCACGCAGCCGATTAAAATCATGACGGCCGCTTCCCAGGTAAGGTTCATGAAACCCTGCCCCAGGCTGTTCAAGGCGTCTATAAAAGCGTCCATTTACGGTCGGATATCCCTTAAGTCTTGCCCTTCTTTTCTTCCTCGTTTTTAAAGGGGAAGAGCTTGTTCAGAAGGCGGATAAGCAGCGTCAGCAGGTACAGGGTGATGAAGGTAATCCCCATCCCCGCGAATGTCATCGTCAGTCCGAAAGACCAGTCCATTTGTTTCTCCCTGCTTCCCGCTATTTACCCGATATTATAAATTCACCCCGCCCGATAATACAAATTTAAGGCGAGGCAAGGTAAGATTAATACTCTATGACGGCGATTTTCTCGCCGGGCTTGACCACCTGCTCCGGCTCCACGCCGATTTCCACGATGGCGCCGTCCACCGGCGACATTATCGGGTTTTCCATTTTCATGGACTCCAGCATGCAGATTACGTCACCCTCTTTAACAATGTCGCCCGCCTTTACGGCGACGCTGATGATTTTTCCCGTAATAGGAACTTCAATCGTTTCCCTGGCCAACTGGCTCCTTTCAGGTCTTCCAAAAATTTAAGGCGGTGGCTTGCTAACTGCCACCGCCCTATTATACTAAAGATGCTATTATAAGTCACTATTGGCCGGTTATATTATGAAGCGCTCGCGCCAACCGCCACTTTAGGCAGTGTAAACGCCTTCCTGGAGTCGATGGTGATTTCGCCGCCCTTCACGTCAACCAAGACCTCGGAAACGTACGAGTTTTCCGTTACCTTGAATTCGTCAGTTGCCCTGGCCTTTTTCTTGGAATCTTCTTTCTTCTTTTCTTCCAGCATGTCCTTGATTGTCTTTTCGGTGTCGTACTTCATGCTCTCGGTGGCGTAAACGGTAACGGTATCCCCTTCACTCTCGACGGCCAGGATTTCCGGCACGGTGCGGTACTTGTCTTCCTCTTTCTCCGCCGTCCGTTTTTCCGGGACTTCCTTCACCGCTTTGATAACGTCGTCGATTATTTTTTTATCTCTAATAACTGCCTTTTCCTCGTAAACCCGCTTGAAGGTCTTAAGGCCGCCCCGCAGCAGCTCCTCGGAAAGCCTGTCCTCGACTTTGTTCTGAATGACGCGGCGCAACTGGCGGGCGCCGTATTCTTCCTTATAGCCTTCTTTGCCCAGGAAATCCTTGCATTCTTTGGTTACATGGAGCTTTATCTCTTTCTCCGCCAGCTGCTTGCTGACGTTCGAGAGCATCATATCGACTATCTCCCGGATTTGTTTCTCGGTGAGAGAATGGAAAACGATCATTTCGTCGATACGGTTCAGGAACTCGGGACGGAAATTGCTCTCCCGGCTGTCCTTCAGCTTGTTAAGGAGGTCGTCCCGCATTTTCTCGTAAGAGTGCTCGCGTGTTTTAGCTTCATCGCTGCGCTGCGCAAAACCCACCATACCTCTCTTGATGTCCACCGCGCCGAAGTTGCTGGTCATGATGATAATGCTATTGCGGAAGTCCACGCGCCGTCCTTTGGCGTCGGTCAAATGACCGTCATCAAATATCTGCAGGAGTATGTTAAATACATCCGGGTGGGCTTTTTCAATTTCATCCAGCAGTATGCAGCAGTAGGGCTTGCGTCTTACCGACTCGGTAAGCTGTCCGCCCTCTTCATAGCCCACGTATCCGGGCGGCGCTCCGACCAGTCGCGAGACCGCGAATTTCTCCATGAACTCGGACATGTCGATGCGCACCAGCGAGTCCTCGCTGCCGAACATAAATTCCGCCAGCGTTTTGGCCATTTCCGTCTTGCCCACGCCTGTCGGCCCGAGGAAGAGGAAAACGCCCATCGGCCGCCTCATATCTTTAATACCGGACCGCGCCCGCCTGACCGACTTGGAGATAGCGATTACCGCTTCCTCCTGCCCGGCGATGCGCTGGTGGATGACTTCTTCCATGTTGAGCAGGCGGCTCATTTCACCCTCGGCAAGCTGCGCCATGGGCACGCCCGTCCACATGCTTACCACCTCGGCGATATCTTCCTTGCCTACCGTGATATCCGTCTGCTCCTGCTCTTCCCGCCACTCGGCTTCCAG
>CAZRQP010000098.1:0-1222 GCA_964602315.1 uncultured Dehalococcoidaceae bacterium | reverse complement strand
TTGGCCGCCGCGTTCAGGGCCTCCTCGCTTATTTTCAGTCGGTGGTGCTCTTCATAGCGCTCTTTGATGCCGCGCAGTATTTGCAGCGAGTCATCGACCGAAGGCTCCTCCACCAGCACCGGCTGGAAGCGGCGTTCCAGTCCGGCGTCACGCTCCACGTACTTACGGTAGTCGTCCAGCGTGGTTGCGCCGATGCACTGCAGCTCGCCGCGCGCCAGTGAGGGTTTTAAGATGTTGGCGGCGTCCACCGCGCCCTCGGCGGCGCCGGCGCCCACCATCGTATGAAATTCATCGACAAATATAATGCAGTTGCCTGCCGTCTTGATTTCTTCGATTATTTTTTTCAGTCGCTCCTCGAACTCGCCGCGGTATTTCGTCCCCGCCACCAGCGAGCCCATGTCCAGGGCGATGAGCCTTCTATCTTCCAGCGTTTCCGGCACGGTGCCGGCCACGATTTGCTGCGCCAGTCCCTCGACGATGGCCGTCTTGCCGACGCCCGGCTCGCCGATTAGCGCCGGGTTGTTCTTGGTGCGCCGACTTAATATCTGGATAACGCGCTCTATTTCCTTGTGCCGCCCGATAATGGGGTCGAGTTTCTTTTTTCTTGCGGCATCCGTGAGGTCGCTACCGAGCTGGTCCAGGGCAGGTGTCTTGCTGGCGCTACGGGAAAGTCTGGCCTTAGGCACGCCCTGCGTCAGGATATGGGTTACCTCGGCGCGCGCCCGCTCCAGCGTAATGCCGAAGCTGTCCAGCACGCTCGACGCCACCCCTTCGCCCTCGCGGAGCAGGCCCAGCAGCAGGTGCTCGGTGCCGATGTAGTTATGCCCCATCTGGCGGGCTTCATCTATGGCAAGCTCGATTACTTTTTTGGCGCGGGGCGTCAGCCCCGTCTCACCGGAGCTCTGCTTTTCTCCCCGCCCGATGATGAACTCCACCGCGGAGCGAACCTTGCTCAACCCGATTCCCAAGTTCATCAGCACCTTGGCCGCCACGCACTCTTCCTCCCGCACCAGCCCCAGTAAAATATGCTCGGTACCTATATAGTTGTGGTTGAGGTTGCGAGCTTCTTCCTGGGCTATGGTGAGGACGCGGCGGGCTCTCTCTGAAAATTTTTCAAACCTGCTAGCCATCTAGCTCCTCTAGAGTTAAGATTTGAGTGGAATACCCTTCTAATCTTAATAGTATAATATAGAGGCTGGTAAAGCAATAGGGGTAACCGCCT
>CAZRQP010000097.1:3282-5386 GCA_964602315.1 uncultured Dehalococcoidaceae bacterium | reverse complement strand
AGGCAATCCTTACCGGAGAGTCTGTGCCGGTTGACAAACATGAGGTTGTTCTCAAGGGCGAATTGCCCGTGTCCGACCGCAAGAACATGGTCTTCATGGGGACGGTGGTCGCTTACGGCAGGGCGGTCGCCGTGGCTGCCGAAACCGGCATGAACACGGAGATGGGTAAAATCGCTACCAGCATCCGGGACGTAAAGCCGGAAAAAACGCCCCTGCAAAAAAGTATTAGTAGGTTAAGTCGCTACCTGATTATTCTCTTCCTCGGCGTGTGTGCTCTGCTGGTTATCCTGGGCCTGGTAAAAGGCCTGGACTGGCTGGAGGTGTTTTTGCTGGCGGTGGCGGCGGCGGTGTCCGCCATACCGGAGGGCCTGCCGGCCGTCGTTACCGTGGTGCTGGCGGTGGGCATGAGGATGATGGCGCAGCGCAACGCCATCATACGCAAGCTGGTAGCCGTGGAAACGCTGGGCTCGGCCACGGTTATCTGCTCCGATAAAACGGGTACATTGACACTTAACCAGATGACGGTACGCCGTATGTATGTGGGGGACAAGTGGGTGGATATCACCGGCGAAGGCTATCTGGTGGCCGGCGAATTCTCTATGAACGGGCAGACGGTGGATATCAAAACACAGCCGTCCCTGGAGCTGCACCTGCGTATCGGCGCTCTGTGCAACGATGCCTCGATAAACATCGAAGAAGACAGGTGCTGCAGCGTTTACGGCGACCCCACGGAAGCTTCGCTGGTCGTAGCGGCCGCCAAGGCGGACCTGCTAAGGGAAACACTGGATAAAGACTATCCCCGCCTCGATGAAATCCCCTTCCAGAGCGAAAAACTCTACATGGCAACCATGCATCCGGGCAATGGCAAGAAGGTGGCGTATGTTAAGGGCGCTGTGGAAAAACTGCTGTCATTCAGTAAATATATCCATGACGGGCAGGGCGCCAGGCCCCTCGGGGAGGCGGAGAAGCAGGCTATCCTTGAAGCCAACAACGCCATGGCGAATGAGGCTATGAGGGTCATTGCCACCGCTTATATCGACCTCCCCGGCGACCTTGCCGACCTTGAAGAAGAGCACATCAGGGGCAAACTGGTCTTTGTGGGGCTGTCAGGCATGGACGACCCGCCCCGCGAGGAAGCCAGGGAATCGATTCGTTTATGCCGTAAGGCCGGCATCAAGGTTATCATGATTACCGGCGATAATATACTGACGGCGGAGTCCGTCGCACGCCAGCTGGAGATGCCTCCCGGCAGGGCGGTAAGCGGGCAGGAGCTTGCGGCGATGAGCGATGAAGAACTTGCCCGGCAGGTGGAAGATATTTCCGTCTTCGCCCGCATCGAGCCGATTCAAAAGCTAAGGATAGTCAATGCCCTGAAGAGCCGCGGGCATGTCGTTGCCATGACCGGCGACGGCGTTAATGATGCCCCGGCTTTGAAAGCGGCCAATATCGGCATCGCCATGGGCATTACCGGCACCGATGTCGCCAAGGAAGCCGGCGACATGAACCTCGCCGACGATAATTTCGCCTCGGTGGTGGCTGCCGTCGGTGAAGGCAGGGTGATTTTCAACCGGCTGCGCAGTGTCATCTTCTTCCTGTTAAGCACAACCATCGGCGAGCTGCTGGCTCTGGTTCTAGGCATCCTTTTCCTCGGTAAAGCGCCGCTGCTGGCCGTGCAGATTATCTGGAACAACCTGCTTACGGATACCGCTGTGGCCGTCCCCCTGGGACTGGAGCCGCGCATCGGCGACGAGCTTGAGCAGCCGCCCCGCCACCGCAGCGTCGGCATAATATATCCCGGCATGCTCTGGCGGATACTCTTCATGTCCGCCCTGATGGGCATCGGGGGATTTCTGATTTTCAACTGGGCACAGGCAAGGTACAGCCTTGAAGAGGCCCGCACCATCACCTTCTGCACGCTGGTCACCTTCGAGTGGTTCCGCTCTTTTAACGCCCGCTCCGACGAGTACACTGTTTTTAAGCTGGGAATCTTTAAAAATCGCTGGCTGGTGCTCTCGGTTTCGGTGGCTATATTGCTGCAGCTTGCCGTTATTTACCTGCCGCCCCTCCAGACCGCCTTCCAGACCGTGCCCCTCGCTATCGAAAG
>CAZRQP010000097.1:0-3182 GCA_964602315.1 uncultured Dehalococcoidaceae bacterium | reverse complement strand
ATGGAAAAAATCCAGGAAAAGTTCGACCCCTCCGGGTAGCCCCGTGCTGTATTTCGCTTACGCCGATAATTTAAACAGGAAGCAGATGCAGGAGCGCTGTCCGGACGCCAGACCGCGCTTCACGGCGGTACTGCCTAATTACAAGCGCGTCTTTTCCGGCTGGTCGCGGACCTGGCACGGCGGCACGGCTACGCTGCAATCCTTTCGCGGCGAAAAGGTACAGGGCGCCATCTATGAGGTCGCCGACGCCTGCCTGAAGCAGCTCGATAAGCATGAGGTCGGCTATACCCGCTTCAATGTCACCGTTTACGATGAAGATAACCAGCCCCACCAGGCCGTTACCTATGTAAAGTCGGGCCGGCTCGAGGTGTCCCTCCCCTCTAAAGAATACGCGGCGGTCATCAAGCAGGGCTACCGCGACTGGACAATAGGCTGACCTGTTTTACCGTTATCGAGTTTGAATAATCTCGCAATTTTGATGTATCATGAGTTGACTGGTACTTATGTAATTAAAGGGGTTTTTATATGGGTTCTCACGACTATGACGTAAAGGATATTTCGCTTGCCGGGATGGGCAGGCAGCGCATCGACTGGGCTTTCCGCGAGATGCCGGTAATCGACCTGATACGCAAGCGGTTTGCCTCGGAAAAGCCTCTGAAAGGCGTGCGTATCTCCGGTTGCCTTCACGTCACCACGGAAACGGCCAACCTAGGGCTTACTTTAAAGGAGGGTGGGGCGGACGTCGTTCTATGCGCCTCCAATCCCCTCTCCACCCAGGATGATGCCGCGGCGGCTTTGGTGGAATACGGCATCCCCGTCTTCGCTATCAAGGGCGAGGACGACGCCACCTACTACAAGCATATAATCTCCGCTTTGGAGCACAAGCCCAACCTTACTGTCGATGACGGCGCCGACCTCGTTACCCAGTTGCATACCAAGCGCTCCGACCTCTTGAAAGACATCATCGGCGGCAGTGAGGAGACCACCACCGGCGTTATCCGTCTCCGCTCCATGTACAATGCCGGACAGCTTAAGTATCCCCTTATTGCGGTAAATGACGCCGACACCAAGCACCTCTTCGATAACCGCTACGGCACCGGCCAGAGCACCATCGACGGCATTACCCGCGCCACCAATGTCCTCTGGGCGGGGAAAAAGGTAGTGGTTTGCGGCTACGGCTGGGTCGGACGGGGCGTTTCTATGCGGGCTAGAGGACTTGGCGCGCATATTATCGTCATTGAGGTGGAGCCCGTCCGCGCTCTGGAAGCCGTTATGGATGGCTACCAGGTAATGCCCCTTATCGAGGCCGCTAAGGTAGGGGATATCTTTATTACCGTTAGCGGAGATAAAAACGTTATTGACAAAGCCCATTTCCAGGTGATGAAGGACGGCGCCATACTGGCCAACAGCGGCCACTTCAACGCCGAGATTAATATCCCCGCGCTGGAGAAAATGAGTAAGAGCAAGAAGACTATCCGCAACTTTGTTGAAGAATATAAACTGCAGGACGGCCGCAGCCTCTACCTGCTGGGTGAGGGCCGGCTGATTAACCTGGCGGCGGCGGAGGGCCACCCGGCCAGCGTCATGGACATGAGCTTTGCCAACCAGGCGTTGTGCATGGAGTACCTGGTGAAAAACAGGGGCAAGCTGGAAGTCAAGGTCCACGACGTGCCAGAGGAAATCGATAAAGAGGTCGCCCGCCTGAAGCTCAAAGCGATGGGCGTCGCCATCGATACCCTGACCGCCGAGCAGAGCAAGTATTTATCAAGCTGGGAAGAGGGTACATAATAATCATCCTCCCCCTTTAACAAGGGGAGATAAGAGGGGGATTTTAACTTAACCGGAGGAAAAAACATGTCTAACAATTTTACCGCCTCGCCGAAATATCTGTTTACCTCGGAGTCGGTCACCGAGGGGCATCCGGATAAAATCTGCGACCAGGTAGCCGATACAATTCTGGACACCATCATGGGCAAAGACACCAACGGCAGGGTGGCTTGCGAGGTGGCCACCACTACCGGACTGGTTATAGTCCTGGGTGAAATTACCACCACCTGTTATGTCGATGTCCCGAATATTGTTAGGACGGTATTACGCGATATTGGCTATACGCGCCCGGAGTACGGCTTCGATGATGTATCGGTAGGCATTTTGTCGTCGATTAAAGAGCAGTCGGCGGATATCGATATGGGCGTCAGCAAGTCGCTGGAGGCTAAGGAGACCACCGGCATCAGTCATTTGGATGAAATCGGCGCCGGCGACCAGGGCATGATGGTCGGCTTCGCCTGCAATGAAACGCCGGAGCTTATGCCCCTCACCGCTTCACTATCCCAGCAATTGTGCCGTCGCCTGGCCGAAGTCAGGAAAAACGGCACGCTTAAGTACCTCCGCCCCGACGGCAAGAGTCAGGTCACGGTGGAATACCAGAACGGTGTCCCTGTGCGCGTGGACAGCGTCGTCATCGGCGCCCAGCACGACCCCGATATTACCCACGACCAGATAGAGAAGGACATCATCAAACATGTAATTAAAGAGGTAGTACCCGCTAAATATATCGATAAAGATACCAAATACTACATTAACGCCACCGGGCGTTTTGTTATCGGCGGGCCGGTCTCGGATACCGGCTGCACGGGACGCAAGATAATCGTGGATACTTACGGCGGCGTTGCCCGCCACGGCGGCGGTGCCTTCTCCGGCAAGGACCCCACCAAGGTCGACCGCTCCGCCTCTTACATGGCGCGCTACATCGCTAAGAACCTGGTTGCCGCCGGGCTCGTTGACCGACTTGAAATACAGGTCTCGTACGTCATCGGCAAGGCACACCCGCTCTCTGTCTCCATCGAGACCTTTGACACGGAGAAAGTTGCCCCGCAGGTTATCACGGACTTAATCAACAAGCACTTCGACCTCCGCCCCGGCGCTATTATCCAGCACTTTGACCTGCGTCGCCCCCTCTACCGCCAGGTTTCCGCCTACGGACACTTCGGCCGCACCGACCTCGACCTCCCCTGGGAAAAAACGGATAAAGCTGATATCTTGAGAAAAGAGGGACTGGGGAAGTAAATATTCTTTCCCCCTTTGTAAAAGGGGGATTAAGGGGGATTTTGCTCCCGTAAAAAATCTAGGAGAGTGTCAACTATGACAACCCAGCCGACCGAAGATGAAATCTACGAAAAAGC
>CAZRQP010000096.1:3533-5464 GCA_964602315.1 uncultured Dehalococcoidaceae bacterium | reverse complement strand
AAGCGGATGGGCAAGACGAGGATTATCGCCGAGACGGGGGCAGGACAGCACGGGGTAGCGGCGTCAACCGTCTGCGCGATGCTGGGGCTGGAATGCATCATCTACATGGGCGATGAAGACATACGGCGACAGGCTTCCAATGTCAACCGGATGGAACTGACAGGAGCCGAAATCAGGCCGGTCAGTTCCGGGAGTAAAACCCTGAAAGACGCTATCAACGAAGCGATACGCGACTGGGTAAGTAACGTGAGAAACACCCATTATTTACTGGGATCGGTGGTGGGCCCGCACCCCTATCCCATGATAGTGCGCGACTTCCAGTCGATTATCGGGCAGGAAACCAAAGAGCAGGTGCAGGGAATATACGGTCGATTGCCCGACTACCTGGTCGCCTGCGTGGGCGGCGGCAGCAACGCCATCGGGCTTTTCCACCCGTTTTACGACGACAAACAGGTGAAGTTCATCGGGGTGGAAGCGGGGGGCAAAGGCATCAAGTCCGGCAAACACTCGGCGACGCTGGTCACCGGGAAATCGGGCGTACTGCACGGAACGAAGTCGTACCTGATGGAAGACGAGCACGGTCAGATAGAAGAGACACACAGCATCGCGCCGGGGCTGGACTACCCAGGGGTCGGGCCGGAGCACAGCTTTTATAAAGATACAGGAAGGGCAACCTACGTATCGGTCGATGACAAACAGGCGCTGGAGGGTTTCAGACTGCTCTGCGACACCGAGGGCATCATCCCGGCGCTGGAGTCGGCCCACGCGATATATTACGCAGCGGAACTGGCCAAAGGACTTAGTCGAGACAAACTTATTATCGTCAACTTATCGGGGCGGGGGGACAAAGACCTGGAAATAGTGGCCGAAGCCCTGGGGATGAAAAAATGAGCATTATCACAGATGTATTTCAGCCGGACCACAAGGTGCTGATTGCCTACATCACGGCGGGTTATCCCGACCAGAAGGCGACCGTGAAGATAGCCAGGAAGCTGGCGGAGGGGGGCTGCGACATCATCGAGCTGGGAATACCGTTTTCCGACCCGCTGGCGGACGGAGCAACGATACAGAAATCCAGCTACCGGGCATTGAAGCAGGGGGTCACGCCGGACGCCTGCATGGAGATGGCCGCCAAAATAAGAAGCAAAATCCCCACGCCGCTGGTCTTTATGACCTATTACAATCCGGTGCTCAATTACGGTCTTAAAGAATTCTCTAAGAAATGTGTCGAGGCGGGGGTGAACGGACTGATTGTGCCCGACCTGCCGCCGGAAGAGGGGCTGGAACTGGAGACAATCACCAGGAAGGCCGGGCTCGACCTGATATACCTGCTGGCACCGACAAGCACTGAAAGCAGGATTAACGTCGTGGCTTCAAGCTCGCGGGGCTTTATCTACCTGGTCTCGCTGACCGGAGTAACCGGCGCCAGAGACAAGCTTTCGCCGGAGCTGGCAGGCTTCGTGGAAAGGGTTAGAGAAAAAACGAGCCTGCCTCTATGTGTGGGATTCGGGATATCCAACGTCGATCAGGCCAGGCAAGCGGCGGCTTTAGCGGACGGGGTCATCATCGGCAGCCGATTAATACAGTTAATTGAAAAAGACGCAACACTCAAGACATTAAAGTCGTTTATTAAGAGCGTGCGCACGGAACTGGACGTTCAGAAAAACACCGGGAGGTATTGATTATGTAGTAACCTACCGTTTGATATATAATAAATACTTATAAGGAGGAGAAATGGAAAGATCCAAATTTTTATTAGAAGAAAAAGACATGCCGACCCGCTGGTATAATATCCAGGCGGACCTGCCGGTACCCCTGCCTCCCTATCTTCATCCGGGAACCAAACAACCGATAGGCCCGGCCGACCTGGCACCCCTGTTCGCCATGGAGTTGATTAAGCAGGAGGTCAGCCAGGAGAGATACATCGATAT
>CAZRQP010000096.1:1207-3433 GCA_964602315.1 uncultured Dehalococcoidaceae bacterium | reverse complement strand
TGCAACCTGTTCGGGATTGAATGCAAGGTCTATATGGTCAGGATAAGCTATGACCAGAAGCCCTACCGACGCATCATGATGGAGACCTGGGGAGCCACATGCGTGCCGAGTCCGAGTCCAGACACCAAAGCCGGACGCGACATGCTGGCCAAAGACCCGGATTGCCCGGGAAGCCTGGGGCTGGCCATCAGCGAAGCCGTAGAAGACGCAGTAAGTCGGGAGGATACGCATTACTCTCTGGGGAGTGTGCTCAACCACGTACTGATGCACCAGACCATCATCGGGCAGGAAGCCATGAAGCAGATGGAAATGGCGGGAGACTACCCCGATATCATCGTCGGGTGTATCGGCGGAGGTTCTAACTTCGCCGGCATGTATCTGCCTTTCGTCAGGGATAAAATCCTTGGGAAGAAACCGGACCTGCGCATCATTAATGTCGAGCCGGAAAGCTGCCCGACCGTTACCAAGGGCCTATATGCTTACGACTACGGCGACGTAGCCGGCATGGCACCCATCGCCAAGATGTTCACGCTGGGTCACGGCTTTATTCCGCCTCCCGTACACGCCGGCGGCCTGCGCTACCACGGCATGGCGCCGATTATCTGCCACCTGCACAAACTCGGGTTCGTCGAAGCCCAAGCCGTGCCGCAGATGGCGACCTTCGAGGCAGGGATTACCTTCGCCCGCGCCGAAGGCATCATCAGCGCACCGGAGACCAACCACGCCATCAGGGTTACCATCGACGAAGCACTTAAGTGCAAAAAGGAAGGCAAGTCTAAAGTCATCCTGCTGGCGCACAGCGGCCACGGGCACTTCGACATGGCGGCTTACGAGGCCTACCTAAGCGGTAAGCTGCAGGACTATGCCTACCCCGAAGACATGGTGAAGGAAGCGCTAAAAGATTTACCCGAAGTATCGCCAGAATACAAATAACGCTGGTTTATCCAACAATGCAAAAGCCCCCTCTCCTTTGGTGGGGAGGGGGCTTTTTTCAATACCCCGCGCTTTTACACAAAATCTTAACAATTTCTTAGTATGCTATAATTGAAAGTGCGAGGTTTTAGATATGAAAACGTGGAATTTTAAGGCATTTTTAGCGGTATTTTTAGTTGTTTTAGTGCTGGGGGCAACCTTTCTGACAGGCTGCATTACGGTTACACAAAGTCCGGAGTCTACCGAGACCCCTGCCGTGACAACGCCAATAGACACATCATGGACACCACCTGTGAACACCGAAACAGCAACACAACTGCCGAACATCGCGGACGTGGTGGCGCTGGTAAAACCATCGGTAGTAGCGATAAGCACCGAGGTCACGACATACGACTTTTTTAACCGACCTTATACACAAGAGGGAGCCGGCTCCGGCTGGGTAATCGACCCGGACGGGATTATCGTGACTAACTACCACGTGGTCGAAGGCGCCAATACAATTACCGTGACCACCGACAACGGCGATACTTACATCGCGGACGTCAACTCTATTTTCACCGACCCACTTAACGACCTGGCAATAATCAAGATAGACGCTACCGACCTGCCAGCCCTGAAGAGAGGCACAGCCAGCAACATGCGCGTGGGCGACTGGGTAGTCGCCATCGGGAACGCGCTGGGACAGGGAACCAGAGCTACCGAAGGCATAGTTAGCCGGCAGGGGGTATCGCTCCAGGTGGACTATAACCAAACTCTTTACGACCTCATCGAGACGAGCGCCGCTATCAACCCGGGCAACAGCGGCGGCCCGCTGGTCAACCTCGCCGGAGAAGTCATCGGCATCACCAGCGCTAAAATCGCCAGCGTAGGGGTAGAGGGGATGGGCTACGCCATCAGCATCGACACTGCCATGCCAATAATCGAGGAACTGGTTACCAATGGGTACATAACCCGACCGTGGCTGGGAGTGATGATATACACCGTCGACCAGATAGCAATCTCACAGTTCAACCTCAAGGTAGATGAAGGCGTACTGATAACCCAGGTGGTGGCCGACAGTCCGGCTTATGAAGCAGGGCTACAGAGAGGCGACGTGATAGTGAGTATCGGCGGGGAAAACATTGCCACGGTCGAGGAACTGACACAGGTACTGCACGCGGCGCCGATAGGCGAGACGCTGGAAATAAGATTCTACCGCGGGGACATGGAATACGTCACCAATGCAGTACCCATTGAAAGTCCAAGACCGGAGACAGGGTAGAATTAAAAAAGATACAAGATACAAGAAACAAG
>CAZRQP010000096.1:0-1107 GCA_964602315.1 uncultured Dehalococcoidaceae bacterium | reverse complement strand
AGACTACCCTACTTTTTTAATACCCAGCAGCAGGTGATAGCCGCTTATCTTGTGCTCTTCCTCCAAATCAACATCATCAGGGATATCCTCTTCAATGACATCCGAGAGGGTTTCCTGCCTGATATAGTCGGCAAAAGCGGAGATAGCCTGAACGAAATAGGCATCACCTTCATAATATACCAGTATACGGTCGGCGATTTCATAGCCGGCGGAACGGCGCATCGTTTGCAGTCGATGAACGACTTCGCGGGCAATGCCTTCCGCCTGAAGCTCAACCGTGATATAGGTCGAGATAGCCACGCAGCTACCGCCCTCGCTGACAACGGAGAAGTTGGCTGCTTCCATACCGGACACTTTTTCAACGGTATCCGTTTTAAGCTCTTTGACATTCAACTCTTCCAGGATGAGGGGAGCGATTCTTTCCAGGGCGCCCGCCTCATAATCGGACGCTACGCCGACATAGACGGTCTCCAGGGGCTGACGGACCTTGACGCCGGCCTTGCTACGCGCCGCCCGACCCATGCTGCAGACCTTCATGGCCAGTCGATTATCGTCGGTCAACTGCTTATCTATTTTCGACTCGTCCGCGGTGGGGAAACCAGATAGATGGACACTTTCCGGCGAATCGGGGGAGACCGAAAGCACCAGGTTCTGATAAAGCTCCTCGGCGATGAAGGGGGTGAAAGGTGCCAGCAGCCTGGTTAAGGTCTCAAGGCAGTGATAAAGCGTATTATAAGCCGAGAGCTTATCGGCGTCATTCTCGCTCTTCCAGAAGCGCCGCCGACTGCGCCGGACGTACCAGTTTGACAGGCCGTCGACAAAGGTCTCTATCTTGCGGCCGGCTTCCGTGGGATTATAGTTGTCCAGCGCGGCGTCAACATCAACGATAAGCTGGTTAAGCTCGGAGAGAACCCATTTATCCAGCTCGGCGTCGGGCGGGGTGAAGGGGCCGTCTTCCGGTTTATATTTATCAATATTAGCGTACATCACGAAGAAAGAGTATACGTTCCACAGTGTAGAAAGAAAGCGGCGGGATACCTCGTCCACCTGTTTGGTGTCAAACTGGCGTGGGTTGCCGGGGGCCGAGGCGGTGTAAAGATACCAGCG
>CAZRQP010000095.1:0-5488 GCA_964602315.1 uncultured Dehalococcoidaceae bacterium | reverse complement strand
CAAACATGAATAATAGTCCTGGTACAGTAAAGAGTCTGGGTTTCTGGTCGACGGTAGCCATCGGCATCGGGGGGATGGTGGGAGGGGGGATTTTCGCTGTCCTCGGTCTGGCGGTGCAGATGGCAGGCGGGGGCACGCCGGTAGCTTTTCTTATTTCCGGAATGGTGGCCCTGCTGACGGCTTATTCCTATGCCAAGCTATCGGTGATATATCCCAGACGCGGCGGAACCGTTGAGTTCCTGAACCAGGCATTCGGGCCCGGTATCTTTACAGGCGGCATGAATATACTGCTCTGGATTAGCTACATTATCATGCTTTCACTTTACGCCTACGCCTTTGGTAGCTACGGCGCCAGCTTTTTCACGGAAGCATCACAGCCCTTCTGGAGACATATTTTTATCAGCGGGGTGATAATTCTTTTCACATTTTTAAATATTCTGGGCTCCCGGGTCGTCGGCAGGTCGGAAAATTTTATAGTAGCGTCTAAAATCCTGATACTACTAATCTTCCTGGGGGCAGGACTCTGGAGTATAAAAACTCCTTACATATCTCCTTCAACATGGAGCAGTCCGTTGCAGTTAGTCGCCGGAGGTATGGTCATCTTCCTGGCTTATGAAGGCTTCGAGCTTATTGCCAATACCGCAGAGAACGTGCGTAATCCGCGCCGAACGCTGCCCCTGGCGTACTTCACCGCGGTCATCTTTGTTATCGCCCTGTATGTGGTAATTTCCCTGGTAACAGTGGGCAATCTCTCAATCGACAGCATAGTAAGCGCCGAGGACTATGCCCTGGCCGAAGCAGCCCGACCCTTTTTGGGGTCGGCGGGTTTTATCATGATTGCTGTGGCTGCCTTATTATCAACCGCCTCGGCAATCAATGCTACTCTTTATGGAACCGCCCAGGTCAGTTATATAATTGCCAAGGAAGGCGAACTACCGAAAAGCCTGGATAGAAAGGTATGGCGGCGCCCCATTGAGGGGCTGCTAATAACATCAGCGCTGACGCTTTTGATAGCCAACCTTTTTGACTTATCACGTATTTCCATGATGGGCAGTTCCGGTTTTTTACTTATCTTCGCAACGGTCAACGCCGCAAATGTCAAGCTGTCAGTAAGGACTCACTCGCGGAGATGGGTATCACTACTCGGGGCGGTTATTTGCTTGGCAGCACTGGTAATATTAATCATCCAGAGGGCAACCACTGCTCCATCGGAACTCCTGGTCCTAGTTATAATGCTGGGTCTATCCTTTTTAATAGAAGTGGCGTATCGTAAGTCGACGGGCAGAAAAATCCACAGAGAAAGTCCTTAGTCTTCCCTAGAGAGGCATTTCAATCGTACTGTTTTACGGTAAAAGATACATTTGATTGTCGTTGATGATTACCATATGCTATCATACAATTGGGACTATAGCGCGAGGATAGTCAACCGGAGGGGAGGTTCACATGTCTAAAATTTATCTATTAGATGTTACCAATCGCGACGGCGTACAAACCGCCAGGCTGGGTCTTGCCAAGCTGGAAAAGACCATGATTAATATATATCTCAACGAGATAGGGGTCTTTCAGTCCGAATTCGGATTCCCCACTACCAGGCACGAGATAAATTACCTGAACGCCAACCTGGAACTGGCCGAGATAGGAGTTATCAAACCGCTGCGGCTGGGCGGCTGGATAAGGGCTATTCCCGGTGATGTCGAGACGACTTACCACAACATACCGAAAATCAAGCATCTTAATCTGTCTATCTCAACATCAGACCAGATGATAAATGGAAAGTTCCAGGGTAGAAAGACGAGGAAAGACATCATCAAGGACATGACCGACGCCGTAGATGCCGCCCGCGCTCATGACCCGGAGTCAATCGGAGTAAACGCCGAGGACGCTTCCAGGACCGACATCAATTACCTGATAGAATTCGGCCTGGCGGCAAAGGAACACGGCGCCGTAAGAATACGCTACTGCGATACGCTGGGCTTCGATAATCCTTTCTCTATTTATAATAACGGCCGCACGCTGGCGGAAAAAATCGGCATTCCCATAGAACTGCACTGTCACAACGACCTTGGCATGGCGGTGGCGACCTCAATAGCGGGGGCGATGGGCGTTATCGACGGAGGGCAGGATGCCTATATCAATACCACTATCAACGGCATCGGCGAGAGAGCCGGCAATGCGGACCTCATAGCGGTTATACTAGCTTTGTTGAAGTCAAAGGATACAGCTAAAAAGTATAAGCTGGGCGGCACATTAAATCTAAATACAGCCTGGAAAATATGTAAATTTACGAGCTATGCCTTCGATGTACCGATTCCCATCAACCAGCCGGGCGTGGGAGTAAATGCTTTTGCCCACGAATCAGGCATACACGCCGACGGCGTGCTAAAAGACCCCGAAAACTACGAGCTGTACAATTACGAGGAACTGGGGCGGGGCGACCCGGAGCTGGTCGAGACCGGCCGCGCAATCAGTACGGGAGAGTACGGCGGAATATCGGGGTTCAGTCACGTAATGAGCAAGCTGCCGGTACCCATCAAATTCCCCAGCAGAGAGAAGGCTAACGAAATCCTGGAACTCGTACGATTCGCCAACGTAGAGTCGCAGAAACCGCTGGTAGAAGACGAACTCGTTTTCATCGCCAAGTACCCGGGAATTGCTAAGAAACTGCTCACGCTGACACCGCTGGCATAGAGACAACCAATTAAGGATGCCAGCTATGATACCGGTCCCCTCTTACTTCTAGGAAGGATAATCCTGGTCAAAAATGAGTAAGGACTTACCTGAAATCAGATTCAAAGCCATCGGAACAGTACAAAACGAGATAAAAAAGCGCCATTGGCAAGATACCAAAAATGTTATCTCCGAAATCGTCCTCGACCCGGCCCTTACCGAAGGACTGGACGATATCGAGGACTTTTCCCATCTTATCATTATCTTTTTCATACACAAGTCCCACCTGCCGTTTCCACTGAAAGTCCAGCCGAGGTTTCGGGTAGAACCGGGGCAAGTGGGTGTCTTCGCGAGCCGTTCACCGGACCGCCCCAACCCGATGGGAAAAACTATCGTGAAATTACTGGAACGCCGTGAAAACGTTTTAAAAGTGCAGGGGCTGGACGCGATGGATGGGACGCCGGTAATAGATATCAAGCCGTTTATACCAGAAATCGACGCAGTAAAAAACGCCAAGGTGCCGCCGTGGGCGAAAAAGAAGTAAAGCAGACTCTCCTGGATATTTACCAATGCCTGTATGACGAATACGGTCCACAGCACTGGTGGCCTGCCGATGAGCCCTTCGAGGTAATCACCGGCGCCATATTAACGCAGTCGGCCGCCTGGACAAACGTCGATAAAGCCATTAAAAACCTCAAGCAGGCAGGGGCGCTTACACCTGAAACGATACGCCGGATGCCCCAGGAAAAACTGGCGGCGCTGATTCACCCCTGCGGCTATTACAATTCCAAAGCGCGCAAGCTGAAAGCCTTTGCGGGGTGGCTGGGGGAAAAGTACAACGACGACCTCGATAGTCTTTTTAAACAGGATATACCGGAGTTACGCCAACAGCTCCTCGGCGTTTACGGCATCGGCGAAGAAACAGCCGATTCTATAATACTGTATGCAGGCAACAAACCTGTTTTTGTGATAGACGCCTATACCCGCCGTATCATCAGTCGGCTGGGTCTCGCCCCTCCAAACAACAGCTACAGCGATTATCAGACACTTTTCATGGCTCATCTACCGGCCGATGTCAAATTATTCAACGAATATCACGCATTACTCGTGCGACTGGCCAAGGAAATCTGCCGCACGAAACCCTTATGCCATGAGTGCTGCCTTAACCAGGATAAAGAACCCTTAAGCGCCCCGCAAAACGGGTATTTTCCCTGCCGAAGACCGGCGTAAAAAAGTCCACCTACCGTAAAATCAAGTCTTTGCCCCATTACATTATTCCTATTATTCAAATTCCATTAGTCCCAATAGCGGACTGCCTCAACTGTAACGAAATGTTTATATGACAGACCGCGATTTTTATGTGTTAGTTACCCCTCTGCTGTTATTCTAGATACACTACCGAAAGAAAAAACGGGAGAAAATAACAAAAGATAGATCATCACTGCAAAGGCAGTGGTCTAACTCTTTAAAGAAGAGGAGGGCGTTAAGATGTGGAAGAAGTTAATGAAGAGGATAAAAGATAGACAGGAGGGTGTCACCGGCCTGGAAACAGCCATTGTTTTGATAGCGTTCGTCATCGTGGCTTCGGTGTTCGCCTACGTGGTGCTTTCTGCAGGTCTGTTCGCATCGCAGAAGACGAAGGAATCCATGAACTCCGGACTGCAAACTACGATGAGCGCGCTGCAAATCAAGGGCAATGTTCTCGCAAAAATGGAGAATGGCCTGGTCACTAACATCTATTTCTGCGTGGGCATCCCGGCAGGCGGTTATCCGGTAGATTTCAATCCGACTTCAGAGAACGTCAGCATAATGGTAATCTCGTACAGCGATTTTGATAACATAGTGCCCTCGATGAACTGGACACTAACCAAATTGACATGGGTCAATGATGATAATATCCTTGACCCGACGGAGTTATTTATGCTTGATGTACACATACCCACAACAGGTAATATTACCCTGGGGGCTTACGATTACTTCTCACTGGAAATGAAACCTGGCGACGGCCCGGTGCTGATATTCGAACGGACAATCCCGGCCAGAGTAAGCAACTACGTGAACCTGCACTAATAACAGTGAAGTGTTAACATAGCCTGACAACTAACGGGAAAAATTAAATCGGCGATAATAAAAAGGAGAATCAAAGAAAATAAGCCGAAGTAAAAAACCCGGATAGTTGTTGAATCCAAGGGGTGGCGCGATGAGCGTCACCTCTTGTTTTTTCTGGACCACAATACCTGGAGAATACGGCGCTTGAAGTCCAGAGGCAGAGGCAGGTTGTGTTCAAAGAGGTCAACAGACTCAACAGGGACGCCAGATTCATCAGCTACTTCCTGTTGGCTGATATTTTCCGCAATACGCATGCGGCGGGCTTTGAAACCCAGCAACGATTCGCGGGTAAAGGTTAAAACTGCTGTCATTATTCTTCCTTACGGTTAAAACATACATTCCTGATCCATTCAACAACAGCATGTTTTTACCTGAAACAAATAAGGGTAAGCACCCAATTCTCTTACTAAAGAGTACGTTACTTGCATCGTAATAAAGAGTCTGCTAAGCTTTTTGCAAGAATCCAGAAAAGGAAAATCGATTGTATGACGCCTGATTTATCGGTACAGATAGCGCCGAAGAACAAAACGGGGCTGCTGCTGGCCAATCCCGTAATGACCGCTTCCGGCACGTTCGGGTATGGAACGGAGTACGCCGGACTTTTTGATATACAGAGGCTGGGGGCAATCATCTGTAAAGCGACAACGCTTGAGCCGCGTGAGGGAAATCCGCAGCCTCGACTGTTGGAAACAGCCTCCGGGGTTATCAACTC
>CAZRQP010000094.1:0-5526 GCA_964602315.1 uncultured Dehalococcoidaceae bacterium | reverse complement strand
TTGGTGAGGACAAACCCATTTATCAGAGATTTCAGGGAAGTCCCCTGGGGTGCTGTTGGGCGCGTCGCAATTTCCATTTTTCATTCGCGGATCCGCCCTATTTTCAAAGTATCAGAAGGTCGTCAACAGATTCGACCACTCGTGGCACTATTAAGGTATCAGAAGGTCGCGACCAAATATTTCATAGCTAAAGTCGGGGCGGGCAGATTCGAACTGCCGACCTTCTGAACCCCATTCAGACGCGCTAAACCAGGCTGCGCTACGCCCCGATTTCCTTAATAATCATAGAGTGAGACAGGCTAAGTTGTCAAACCCTCCTGCGCCAAGGCTCCCACCTACACCAAGGCTCCCACCTGCACCAAGGCTCCCACCTGCACCAAGGCTCCCACCTGCACCAAGGCTTCGGTGGGCAAGTCGGTGGGCAAGTCGGAGGACAAGCCGGCGGGCAAGCAGACTTAAGAACACCCTCACCCCCGTATCAAGTACGGGGCAGGCTTTTCATTCCTCTCCCATCAAGGGAGAGGTAAATAGGAAGAGACGGGATTTTATTCGTTTTATTAGTTTTTGAAGAAATTTTTTTGGTGTCTTTAGCTACAAACCGTAGCTGATTCGTTTTCCCGAATTATAGAGTTATGTTAAGTGCATTCGTGAGACTTTAGTGCTTGATAAAAATTTTAGTAAATATAAAAATAGAAATGTTGACATATCTATCAATAAGTACCAGAATAGAACTTTCGTGGAGGGTCTTAGATAAAGGAGGTAAATGATGGTAACTGACGAAATCACCGAACGGAAACTGGGTCGCCTGCGAATCTGGAACATTGTTGTCGGGCTTATTCTCGCAGTTCAGGCAGTAATGCTCGCGGTGCTGACCAATAATTTCTCACTTCCTGTAACGTCAACTTACATGAGCGGTCCTCCCGGCACCGCTCCGGAACTACACCACCTGTTCAATATATCTACCGGCTGGGGCATTTTCGCCTTTCTCGCGATATCCGCCGCTGCTCTTTTGATAATCGCATCGCCTCTCGTTTTTCCATGGTACAAGCGCAATCTGCTACAAAACCGCAACTACGGACGGTGGATAGAGTATTTTTTCAGTTCCTCAATAATGATTGTATTAATCTCCCAACTCACCGGTATCAGTGATGTTGCGGCATTACTGGCTATCTTCGGTATCAACGCCTGTATGATACTATTCGGTGTACTGCAAGAGAAATATGAAAAACCAGGCAAACCGAGCTGGTTACCATTCTGGTTCGGAAGTTTTGCGGGAGTCATCCCGTGGATTGCGATAGTAATCTACGTGATAGCACCAGGACTCACGGTATCACCACCCGGATTTGTCTATGGAATTATCGCCTCACTGTTTGTTTTCTTTAACTGCTTTGCGGTCAATATGATACTGCAGTACAAGCAGGTAGGCCCCTGGCGAGATTACCTTTTTGGCGAAAAGGTGTATATAATACTCAGTCTGACAGCCAAGGCCTTGCTTGCCTGGCAGGTGTTCTTCCCGGTGTTGATGTCAACCTAATTTATCAATTGAAAGCAGAGAGGAAAACGGCAGTGAAAGTTGATTTCTACTGTTGGGTAAAATGAAATACCTGCCGTAAAGCGAAGGAGTTTCTTTCGCAGAAAAACGTAACAATCAACGAGCGTGATTTTTTTAAAAATCGCTTCACACGGGCCGAAATAGAAGAGCTGCTCCAGGGAAAGCCGGCTTCAGAGATGTTTAACTTCAGGAGTCCGAGTTTCAAGCAGCTCGGACTAGAAAAGGGAAAGCTGACCGACAAAGAACTCATCGACTTGATATTAAAAGAGCCACGGCTCGTACGGAGACCTGTCGTCCGTATCGGGGACAAAGTATATTTCAGCGCTGACAAATCATTTTTGGAAGGTCTGGTAAAATAAAATGCAGAGGCTTAAACCTGATAAACTTCACGTTACGTATCTAGAAGGCGCTACTCCGGAACAACTTACATTACCACGATGTTATACGTTAACCCACTCCGATATAACAGGAGACCTTTTCCTCTCCATATGCAGCAAGTATGATACTGAAAAGACCTCCAAGCTCTACACAAGATTGATGAGAGACGAGGTCCTGGCCGAGTTTGTTGATGAAGGAGATAACCTGACATTCAAGGTGTACTGCCACGTCAGCGGAGGATTTGTTCTCGGCACGGCCAAGTTCCGGTATAACATCTTTAAATCCGAACTGCGGCTTGCTTTAGAGTCCATCAGGTACGGTGACAGGGTTCTATTTGAACACAATCCCGAACTGGATAAAATTCCAGTTCTTATACATTTCCACTCTACTAACAGCCGGTTTAACAAGGTGGAAAACTGGGGCACTTTATCCGAATACAAATAGCGGATATTAAACAAAAGCTCAAGTTAATTATATTACCAGTTCAAACCCAGACCCACACTCCATATACTGTTCAGGAAACCGGCGTGCCAACTCTTTCTTGTGTTGTGTGCAGTGGCAGGGGCATATTAAAAACAAGCCATTTAATCTGCTGAAATCATTAAAACCGTGGAAACCACCTATAATACCGTGTATCTTACCGAGGGAAGAAGCGGCGTCCAGGATAGTGCCAACACCAGGATGTGAACAACCTGTCACCACTACTATACCCCGACTGGTTTTTATTGCCAGTGATTGCTCTATATTTTTTAATTCGCCGGTAGAGAACACGTTATCCGTGATTTGCAGCGGCCGGCTGACAGTAATCACCTTTCTGCCCGGTATTGTCATTGTTGCAGAAGCGGGGAAATAAATAGTAGCACGGTCATTAATCTCAAGTATATCGCCGAGACCGCCGGTATGGTCGTAGTGGCCGTGGGAGATGACAATCGCGGATATGAGTTCCGGGTCAATGCCGAGTTTCTCTATATTATATAATAAGGCAACACCATCGTTACCCGTATCGAATAAGATGGGTGACGCGTGGTCGGTCTCTATGAGAGCCGAAAAGCCCCAGCCGGTTTTTAACCCCTGCTTATTAAGGTCATTGTCATATATAATCGTTATCCTGGTATCCACTTACAATCTCCCGACTAACTTACCAATCATAGGGCGACACAGGTTTGGTTGTCAAACGGGATTTATTGATGTAAAATACACAAACCTAGATAACTCCTGGAGTCTATAATGTAGGCGATGTACAAAGTGAGTGGCTAACGGGATAGCAAATATTTCAAATCATGCCGATGTGATTGGAAAGGGAGAGGTATATGATATTTAAGCCTAAAGAAAAATGGCATGATGGTTATTATGTTGAAGAAAACGATATTGTATTTTATAAAGACCCAATATTAAGCAAAGCAACTAAAGGTGCGAAAGTATATACAAAAAATTCCGAAGGCGAACTGAAAACACTATTTCCTGAAAAACTTGTGAAAAAAGTAAGTCAAGATAAAATTATGAAGTATGAAGACATGTGTCGTGTTTATAGAGAAAACTTTGGCGATACAGGTATGTTAAGACTTCATACACCAATTGGAATTCATCAGGAACATCTAGGAGTGGAATTCCTATTTGTGCCTGTCAGACATAGAGAGCGAATTAAGCAATTAATAGGAAATGGTTATCTAGTAATGGTGGAGCCAATTAACTTGTTTAAAATTCTTCCTACTGACAAATTAATCACGCTTGAAGACCTAATCGGCTCTGGAGTTATTTCAGAACCAGAAAAAGAAACTGATAATCCTATTGAAATAAATAATCCAGAAGAAAATCGTTTTTTCATTAGACAATTCCAAATCGTAGATATGTTCATTTATTACGAATCCAAAGATTAATGAAACATTACCTTGTAAAAAAGTAATTCATTTTTCTTTGTTAACCTTGCTCCTCTCTCCCTATCCACGTTATAATTATTCAGATTCAAATTCATTATTTCATATTATATTTTTCCCGGAGGGCCTTATGCTTAGCTGTTACCGCATCCTCGACATGACCACCGAGAGGGCTTTTATTGCCGGTCGGGCTTTGTCCGACTGGGGGGCGGAGGTAATTAAGATTGAGTCGCCCGGCGGCGACTCCTCCCGCTTTAAGGGGCTTTTTCATAAGGACAAGGTGGACCCCGAGAAGAACCTGACCTGGCTGGCCTTCAACGCCAACAAGAAAAGCGTCACCCTGGATATAACGTCGCCGCAGGGCAAGGAGACATTCCTGAAACTGGTTAAAACAGCGGACGCCGTCCTCGAGTCTTACGCGCCGGGTTACCTGGACGGGCTGGGGCTGGGCTACAAGGACTTAAGCGCTGTCAATCCCGGCATCGTGCTGACCTCCATGACGGGGTTCGGGCAGGAGGGGCCGTACCGGGACTACAAAGACCCGGACATCGTGGTGCGGGCATTGGGGGGCATGATTTATACGGTCGGATACGACGACCGCCCTCCCCTGACCACCAGCTACATCCACACGCACACGCTCGGCGCGATGAACGGCGCTACCGGCACGATGATTGCCCTCGCCCAACGCGCCCACACCGGCAAAGGCCAGCACATCGACGCCATCACCCAGCAGGCGCTGGACATCGTCTGCTCGGCGGAAATCGAGGGCCCCTACGCTCTCTTCGGCGAAATTCCCAGGCGCTACGGCACGGCGCGGGCATCGGTCGCCCTCAAGGACGGCTCCACCTTCTACAATAAGCTCCTCTGGCCCTGCAAGGACGGCTATATCGCCCTCAACCTCCTGCTCAACGCCAGCGCCGCCCGCAACAATCGCAGCATGATGCAGTACCTCAAGAAGGACGGCATCGATATCGGCTTCCTCGAGGACTGGGAATGGGAGACGAAAAGCTGGGAGCACATGACTCTCCAGCAGGCGGAGAAACTGATGGACAGCCTCGGCAAGTTCTTCATGAACCACACCAAGCAAGAGCTGCTCGACCTGGCGATTGAAAACCGGTTCCAGCTTGGGCCCTGCAATAACGCGGCGGACGTCCTCAAGCACCCGCAGCTTGCGGCGCGCCAATACTGGAAGGAAATCGATTATCCCGGCATCGGCAGGCTGAAGTACCCGGGCGGGGCGGTGATAACGACGCAGGGATACGTGGGTCCGAAAAAACGGGCACCGAAAGTCGGCGAGCATAACGACGAGATACTGAAAAATCTTGATTTAACAAAGCCTTTTGAAAAGCCGAAGACCAACGACAACAAAAAGCCTTTCGAGGGCGTTAAGCTGATACAGCTCTGCTGGGCGGGGGTGGGGGTCTATACGTGCAATTATCTCTCGCACTACGGAGCGACCACCATCCGCGTGGAAAGCTCGACGCGGCCGGACCCGGTCAGGCTCTTTGCCCCGCTTGCCTCCAATGACATACAGGGCAAGCACGCCGGACTGGAAAAAAGCTCGTTCTTCTCCATCACGCACACGGCGCCGGAACTGTGCATCAGCCTTAACTTCAAGCAGCCGGAAGCCCTGGAAATATTCAGGAAACTGGTAGCCTGGGCGGACGTGGTGGCGGAGGGCTTCCCGACGGGCGTCATGGACAAGCTGGGGCTGGACTACGA
>CAZRQP010000093.1:3116-5548 GCA_964602315.1 uncultured Dehalococcoidaceae bacterium | reverse complement strand
CTTGGCAAACGCTTTTACATTAGATTATAGTGGGTGTAGTATAATTTCACCCCATAAAAGGAGGCAATCAATTGTCACTCGAAAAATTTGTGGAAATATTTTTAAAAGCGGAAGACGAGGCCTGGATAAACAGGGATTTTGCACCGCTGGCGGCGCTTGAAGACCCCAAAGTTGTCTATCATTTTATCGTACTCGGTGCGGACGTGGACGGCTTCGAGGCACACAAACAGCAAATCCTCGACTCTCTGGCGTCGTACTCCGATATCAAGCAGGAATGGACATATTTAACAGGGGAAGGCAATCTCTTCGCGCTTTTATACGATGCCCATTATATCTCAAACGGCACGGTCCCGGGGCTGCCGCCCGTCGGGGGTAAGGTAGATGTCAGTCTGATGTTCCTTTTCAAACTTAAGAATGAAAAAATCGTCGAAGCCTGGGTCAACGGCCCGATGAAGGGCATCGACTTCGACGTTTATTTAAAATAACAGACAAATACAATACTACTTATTTAAAACATGATAACGTTTCGTATCACGTCGCCTTTTTCCGATGACGCAAACGCCTCATTAATTTTCTCAAAGGGATAGCGACCGGAAATAAGCTCGTCCAGCTTGATTCGGCCGGTCTTATAAAGCTCGATAAGCCTGGTAATATCAATCCTCAAGCGTACGGCCCCCATGGCACTGCCGGTAAGCTTCTTGCCCATCATGAAGTCCAGCGGGGAAAAGTCGGAAAGCTTCTCACCGTAGCCATGCCCCACGATGACCGTCGTGCCGTCGCGGGCGGACATCATGAACCCCTGGCGTAGTATATCGAGACCCATCACGGCAACGATAACACTATCGGCCCCACGCCCGTAGGTAATCTCATGCACTTTTTTAACGGGGTCTTTTTCCGTTTTAGCGTTAACCGTATGTGTGGCGCCGAAGACCCTGGCCTTTGCCAGTTTGCCATCCTTTACATCCACGGCGATAACCGGGTAAGCCCCAGCAAAGACCGCCCCCTGGATGGCGTTGAGCCCAACGCCCCCGCAGCCGAGAACGGCCACGCTGCTGTTAGGAGTAGCTTTAGCGCGATTCATGACTGCCCCAAAACCCGATATAACACCGCAGGCAAGCAGGCAGGCGCTATCCATTGGCATATCATCCGGTATTTTCACCAGGTTTACCTCGGGAATGACGGCGTATTCGGCAAAGCCAGCCACGGCGCCGGCGAACTGGGTAAGACGCTGGCCTTTTTTATTGGTAAACTTCCCTTCCCCATTCAGGTAAAGCCGGTTGGTGGTGCACTGGCTGGAGAGCCCGATGCGGCAATAATAGCACTGCCCGCAGCCCTCCGGGATAATACTGGCAACCACGGGGTCGCCGGGCTTTACGTAGGCAACACTCTCGCCTATTTCCTCCACGTAACCGGATATTTCATGGCCCGGTATCGCGGGGAGGGGAGGTCGGCCGTGTTCCCCTTTTATCGAGTGGATATCCGAGTGGCAGATAGCCACCGCCGCCAGGCGTATCTTAACCTCCCCCTTACCGGGAGGGTCTAAGCTAACTTCTTCTATAACCAGGGGTTTGCCGAACTCATAACAGACAGCCGCTTTCATAGAACCTCCTTGAATAACCAGCCGAAGCAGTTTTTATTATGTAGTCTATATACCGCTATCCCTAATGTCAAACGCTCTGTATTTGAAAATTTTATCTATTTAAAGGTAAACTTAAATTCAAATACCAGTAAGGAGGGCTTATAATGGCCAAAAAGAAATACGATAAATACATCTACGAGTACGACCCCAAGATGTTCCCCAAAGAGCAGCGGCCAGTGATGGCCTATATGGACAATAACCTGGCGAAAGGCAGCAACTTTTACCTGATACACTGGATAATGCCGGGATTCGGCATGCAGCCGGAATGGGACTTCCCCTACGCGGGGCACCCGCCGCACATTCATAAAGACGCCGAGCTACTTTTCCACATCGGCACCGACCCTAATAACCCGATGGACCTCGGGGCGGAGGTAATCATGTACCTGGGACCGGAACTGGAGGAGCACCACATCACCCGCACCTGCTGCATCTGGATACCCCCGAACTTCATCCACTCCCCCTGGAAACCCGTCAGGTGCGACCGTCCCTGGATATTCATGGAATTCAATCAGGGGCCTGTGCACACAGAAAAGTCCTACCGGCAAGTCCTGCCTAAAGAAGCGCGCGCCAGAATGGACTGGTCGATGTGGCCGGACGATAAATACCCGGAGATAATGGCCTAGCGGACACACATCAGGTATATAAATTCACTTACGGAGGATAAAGTGGCTTACAGGATAGATACCAAGAAATGCTTAAAATGCGGACTCTGCGTTACCCAGGACTGCCCTGAAAACGCTTTTATAGTAACCGATAAGGTAAAAGAGGATGACGGCTTAATACTTTACACGGT
>CAZRQP010000093.1:0-3016 GCA_964602315.1 uncultured Dehalococcoidaceae bacterium | reverse complement strand
GTACAGTAAATATTTCCTCCACGAGCTACCGGAGGAGCAGCGCAAAAAAGGCTTCGGTAGAATGCCGTCGATGGTGGCCTTTACCGATAACGATATCATCGCAGGCAGCAAATATTTCTCCGTGATGCTCATGGGCGAGGAGGCCACCAAAGGGGCGGGGCACGGACCGCACATCCACGATGACCCGGAACTGCTGGTGGCGCTGGGCACCGATCCGGCTAATCCCAGGGACCTCGGGGCGGATATGGAAATGTGTATGGGGCCGGAAATGGAGAGCCACATCATCTCGGAGTCCACGATGATATGGATACCGGCCAAATTCGTGCACTGTCCGTTCCGGATACTTAAAGTACGGCGACCTTTCCTCTTTATCCAGTGCCAGTACTCCCCCAAGTTGAACGAGACCTCCCTCAAAAAGCTCGTCTCAAAAGAAATGCAGGATAAGATGATTTTCATCAACGCCGACGGCAAACAGAAAGACTAGGCAAGATTAAAAATTAATTACTAATCAGGTATTCTACTTGCCAAAGAGGGCAATTTCAAGGTATACTTAAACGGTTAATTCTATATTATTTTATGGTTGGGAGGAGGACCCCATGGAACAGTTCAATTTCCCTAAATGTCAGAAATGCAACACCGGTGACCTCGTGCCTTTATCCGATTTCGGCAGTCAGGGAGCATCCATACAATTTAAAGCCTGGGTTTGCACTAACCCCGATTGCGGCTTTAATTTGAAAATCAGGAACGGTGACGTTTATAGAGACGAACCTATCATGAGCGGCGCTATGCATAATTCCCGCGCCAGATAGTATCCCAGCAACTCGTTCTACCGACTGATAATTGCGGATGGCAATCGTGCTTCCTCAAATAACAAATCTTAAGAGGGTAGCACTGGACCTGTTTTTCCCGCCATGGTGCATCGGCTGCGGGCGGGAGGGTCAGTACATCTGTAATGCCTGTTGTGAGAAACTACCCATTGTTTCACCTCCGGTCTGCGCAATATGCGGACGCTCGCTGACGGAGGAAAACACCTGTCCCGACTGTATCGAGGGGCCGGTTACAATCGACGGCATCCGCGCTCCTTTTCTATTTCACGGCGTCATACGCAAGGCGATTCACGAGCTTAAGTACCGCAATCTCAAGGCAATCGCGCCGCTGCTCGCCGGTTTTCTGTATGACTACCTACTGGAAAACCCTATTCCCGGCGATGTACTGGTGCCAGTTCCCATACACACGAAACGTTTACGCGAACGCGGCTACAATCAGTCCTCACTGATAGCGCGTGAACTGGGCCGGAAGAACGAACTGCCCATCATCGAGGACTGTCTCGTAAGACGCGTCAACACTCCACCGCAGGTAAGGACAGCCAGCGCCGTCGAAAGGCGTAAGAACATAGCCGACGCTTTCGCCTGCAACAACGACCGTCTCAAGGGCAGGCAGGTTATCTTAATCGACGACGTATCTACATCCGGGGCAACTCTTAATACCTGTGCCGAAGCATTAAAACAAGCCGGCGCCACCATTGTATGGGGCCTGACAATAGCATTGGAAAATTAAACCTTTCAGGAGTGTGAAAAGATGGAACTTCAGATAACCGGGACAAACACGGAAATAACAGCAGCAGTAAACAAATACATTGAGCGCAAGTTCAATAAACTGAACAAACACATGCCTGATATCATAGACATCAAGGTGGAAGTATCCGAGGAACAGACCAAGTCCCGGGAGCAGCGCTACCTGATAAGGGCGACGGTCAACAGCGGCGTTGGAAAGTCGGTATTTCACGGCGAAGAAAGAGCCGAAGACATCATGAAAGCCACCGACAAGATTACGTCTGTCCTGACCCGGCAGCTGGAGAAGCACAAGGGTAAATTGTACGACCGCGGCCGTGGCAATCCCCTGGCACGCGGGAAGTTCAGGCAGCCGGAAGCAGATAGTTCCGCTAAAAAAGTTGTAAAGACCAAGCGTTTTATTATCGAGCCGATGACGCAGGAAGCAGCTATTGCGGAGATGGAACGACTCGGGCATAACTTTTTCCTGTTCTATGACCCCGATGTCAGCGAAGTACATTTACTTTACCGCCGTAAAGACGGCAATTACGGCATCATCGAGCCGGAATTTAAATAATGCCACTCAAACAATATTATGTCATCTTTAACACAGCCGCGGGATGGGTAGGTCTGCTGGGTTCAGCCGCAGGACTAAAACGCACTACCCTGCTCCAGTCCTCCAGAGAAAAGGCAGTAGCCGCTCTCGGTGCCGATACCAATCAAGCCACCCTGTCTCAAGTATTTTTCATAGACCTTGTTACACGATTTAAAAACTACTTTATGGGGCAGCGGGTGGAATTCCCGGACAAACTGGACTTACAGGCAGCTACGGATTTCCAGCGTAAAGTCTTGGAAGCTACAAAACAAATACCCTACGGTGAGACCCGTAGCTACGCATGGGTAGCCGGGCAGTTAGGAAAACTGGGCGCGGCTCGGGCGGTCGGGCAGACTTTAGGGAAAAATCCACTGCCGATAGTCGTACCCTGCCATCGGGTTATTACCTGTGATGGAAAATTAGGCGGATTCGGGGGCGGACTGGCGATGAAAAAACGCCTGCTTGCCCTTGAAAAGAGGTCGGGCTAGTATTTGATATTGTCCCCGTCGACATTAGCCCGGTAAAATTTTTTCCTGGCTTCGGCGGCGCCCCGCAGCATCCGGTTAAGGAAGTCCGTTTCGTATTCCTCGATTAAGCCCTCACCGGCGAAGCTGTAATACTTGTTTTCGCCGATGATAATATGGTCCAGTACTTTGAGCCTCATAATCCGTCCGGCATATACCAGCTCCCGGGTCAGGCCTTTATCGCTGGTACTAGGCTCGACGGCGCCGGAGGGGTGGTTATGGACAAATATCAGGGCGGCGGCGTTGTTCTTAAGAGCGCCCTCTATGACTTCGCGGGGGGAGACGGAACTGCTGTTAACCGTGCCCTCGGAGAGGTCGACGGTATTGACAATCTGGTTCTGGCTGCT
>CAZRQP010000092.1:2158-5625 GCA_964602315.1 uncultured Dehalococcoidaceae bacterium | reverse complement strand
CGTTATTAGCCGAGGCAATCAATTCATCGGAGAACTTTTCTCCCTGCCAGTTATGTATAATAAAAAGCTGTGCGTTAGCCAGCATCTGAATATCACCCGGCTTGATATCAAAATGACCGGGACATTGCGCCGGAGGCACTACATTAATTACGCTGACCATATCGCCACCGATACGTTCAGCTATCTGGGCAATCAGGGACGTGCTGGTTACCACTTTTAGTTTTGCGGAGTCTTCTGCGGCGCATCCGCTAAAAAAAGTACCCACTGACAGACTTAAAACCAGAATAACGGCAAAAATAATCCCTAATTTCTTCATCACTTTTTCTCCTCTCAAACTTTACTTAGTATTTGCCTTATCCTGATATGCCTCCAGGGAAATTTGCATATCATAGTTATTGCAACAAATTGCAGTAATAAGGAAAAAATTTTAATTATTATTCTTACATTTTTCGCAAAGTCCGCTCATTACTATGTGCTTGAAATTCGCGTCGAACCCATACCTCTGCGGAGTCAGTTTCAGCCCTTTTGCCTTTAATGTTGTAACACAACTCATTGTTATTGCACCTGGTTGCAATTATAAAATAGGGCACCGATTATTGTCAACACCTGCTTGAACATTGCCAGTAACGAAGATTGATAAAGAGTGCCTAGTTGTTACTTATTTTAGAGGCTTTAAGTGAAAAGATATCTGGAAGATAATTACACGGGTTTTCTCCATTGTATGCTAATCTCAAGAAATCTGGGTTCTATTTTCACACGGGCATCTTTGAGGTATGATTCTCTTTTGAGCGCCTTCACCTCCCCGATAGTGTAAGACGAACGGATGGCCTGCAACCAAAGTCGGCGCTGCGATGAACTCATGCCCATTGCCCATCCAAGCAAGCTTAAGAACGGATTAAGTATGTTACACCTCATATTATCCCAGATTAAGCAATACCCGCCCGGCATGGTTACTCTGGCGATTTCGTTAAATACTTTGATGGGGTCTGACCAGAGATGCAGCGAAGAGTTGCTAACCACCAGGTCGAAACAGTCGTCGGTGAAGGGAAGCGATTCCGCAGGGGTCTGGTGAAAATCGATTCTATCAGTTAGAGCGGCTTGTGAAGCATTAGTACGGGCGATTTTCAGCATTTCTTCCGAGATATCGCTGCCGGTAATATGCCAGTCGGGGCGGGCTTTTGCCAGCTCGATTGCCAGCCAGCCTGTGCCGGTACCCAGGTCCAGCACCCGCTTTCCAGGAATTTTAATCCCTGCGGTTTTTACGGCAAACCGACGATAGACCAACCCCATGAAACGCCGGGCATGTTCATCGTAAAATTGCGCAGTGCTGGTGTTGATAAAGGAGTCTTCGCTTAAGGGGATGCGTTTACCTTGAATCAACCTTATCATATATTAAATCCGTTTTCAGTGATTCAACAGGCAGGCGGGGTCGGCGGCAAAGGGGTCTGACGTATGGGCAAAGGCCCGGCCGCGGCAGCCGCCGCAGATACTCTGATGGCTGCATTCTCCGCAGGCGCCTTTCAACCGCCGAGATTGTCCGCGGAACTCCTGCAGCAGCGGAGAGTTGTTCCAGATATCCTGGAACGGCGTCAGGCGTACGTTACCCGCTGAAAGCGGGATAAAATTGCACGGCCACACTTCGCCGTCAAACCTGATGTAGCTAAAGCCGCGGCCGGCACCGCAGCCGGCAAGTGCTTTCTCCCGGATACTCTTACCTAGCGAAAACCGTTTTTGTTCCACCAGCCACGGCCAGTACTCGGGACAGCAGACCGGCATTATCAAAGCGCGGGTCTTTTTCTGTTTTTCCGCGATTGTCCTGATGAGGTGCATTTGTTCTTCTGCGTCCAGTTCAAGGGTCAACCCCTCTTTTTGAGGCGGGATAGCCTGAAAAACCATGATGATATCCGCTTTCAGCGATTCGGCAAGGTCGATTACACCGGGTAGCTCGGCCAGGTTCTGTTTCATCGCCGTGAAATTGACCTGCAAGCAGACGCCGGTCTGTGCGGCAGCCTTGATGCCATCCAGGGCGCCCTGAAAACAACCCTCCTTGCGTCGTATCGACTCGTGACAATCGCTGGTAAAACCATCCAGACTTATGGAAAAATTAGCCACGCCCAAGCGGGCCAGGTCTTTAGCCATATCCGGCGTAAGCAATGTCCCGTTGGTGCTGAAGACGATATGAAAACCTAACTTCCCGGCATACTCCATGAGCTCAAAGATGTCCTCTCTTAAGAGAGGCTCGCCGCCGGTGATGACAATCATGCGTATATCTTCGACCATGGCGATTTGTTCCAGTAGCTTTTTACCCTCGGCGGTCGATAGCTCCGCCTGTATTGAGTCCACCGAACTCGCGTAGCAGTGGATGCAGTTAAGATTACAGCGTGTGGTCACCTCCCAGACTACATGAGTGGGATAACCGGTACAGCCGATAGCGGTGGCGCCGGCAGATGTGGCAAGCACCTTTCCCCCCTTTAACATCCAGCCGGGGAGTCCGGCCCAGCCGGTAATCCATCCGTGATATGCCAGGGATAAGGCCTGTTTAAACACCAGCGAGGGTGGATTGAAGAGTGATTTTACCTGCCTACCAGACTTGGAGTTTGCCAAAAAAATCTCCTAATATAATATGAAAACGCTTAACAGGATTAAAACGCGGGCGACCAGCATGAAGTAGGTGGCGAAAGAAAAAGCTTTAATCCCCTTGTTGAAATTCTCGGAGTCCTGCATGAAGTTAAAGCTGATTACCAGTGCAAGCAAAGCCATCAGGCCGGTAGGTATCAAGTAAAGCAGACCCAGGTTGAACAGGAAGCCCAGGTAGATGCCTACCCCGGCAGCCATACATAAAAAGATAAAACCTAGGACGGTTGCCGCCTGCGGAGAAGTCCTTTTTATAAAAGCCGGTACTTGAGTTAGTTTCGCCCCCTTGACGTGCTGTATGGGGTGCAGAGGAGAGTAAACCATAATATGCCCCGCCTGCCAGGTTACCGAGAACAGCCACAGCGCCCACGGCTCCCAGGAGGTCAACAGGGTACCCGGTGAGAAGGCCGTCCAGCCGCAGAGCCAGAGCATTGCCTCAATAGGGGGGAGGATAAGATAGCCTACCCTGTCCCTTAGATAACCTGAATAGAGACAGCTCAAGGCGATGGCAATTACCGAGACGGTAAAGCAGGTAGTATTAAAGACGAACCAGACGATAATAAGGGAGGCGGCAAAAGAAGCGAGGGTCAGCAATAAAGCCTGCTGCGGCGCCAGCCGCTGGCTTGGTATCGGCCGGCCGGGCCAGCAGACCACGTCGCGGCGCTGGTCGACGAAATCATTAAAGGCGTGAATGCCGGCAAAAGCCAGCAGGGCGGCGATAACGCCCGGAACTGCATCACCCCAGGAAGGAAATCCACCATAAGCGAGAGCGGCAGCACCGGCAACGCCAAGCGCTCCCATCCCCGAAAGGACAGGCCGGGTAATATCGAGCG
>CAZRQP010000092.1:0-2058 GCA_964602315.1 uncultured Dehalococcoidaceae bacterium | reverse complement strand
CCGGCAACGCCAAGCGCTCCCATCCCCGAAAGGACAGGCCGGGTAATATCGAGCGCTCCTGCCAGCCGGTCGCTGACGGTATAGCTTGATTTAACCTTGTTCCCCTGCCCCATCCAGCGCTGCATGATACCAGCCATTTTTACCTGCCTTGATATCCGAATTAAGTATAGTTATTCCCGGTCTTTTCCGCCAGTTATCTGGGCGTATTCCCGGCTGAACCATTCTTTATATTTTGATTTAAGCATCCTGCCGGTGAATATTACCGTATTAAAGGGGAAGGCGTTGCCTTGAAGGTGGCCGTAATACATGTGCACAATGAGTATAAATCCGACGGCAAGTACCGCCTCGTCGCGGTGGGCGGCGGCAACTACAGCGAACCACTGGCCGTCCATCTGGCCGAAAACGGAAGGGAACATCATGATGATGCCCGTTATTACCATCACCGGCATACCCCATAATATCGCCCAGTAATCTATCTTCTGGCCGTATTGGAAACGGTCGTACTGCGGCTCGTGCCGGTGCAGGCCGAATATCCAGAGAAAGGTATGGATGATATCTTTAAGGTCTTTCCATCGGGGGAACATCGCCGCAGGAGACTTGTGTTTCACGAAATACCCATAGGCTATATATCCCAGGTGATAGATGCCGTCCGCAATCATCACAAAGGCAGCGATATCATGGACCAGTCGCAACACCTCGGTGCCGCCGAAGATGCTGGTAAACCACTGGAAAGTCGGCCAGTCCGGGAAACCCCTTAAGAAACCGGTTATCGCCAGGACGATAAAAGAAACCATCAAGGCGAAATGCTGGATGCGCTGGTGGATATCAAAGCGCCGGATGTAGTCGCCTTCGACGCGGGTTTTAGCGTCGGCAGGAGCCTTTGGGGCACGGTCAAGTTTATCCAGCCAGGAGTATTCGTCGTCCCAGGCGCTGGCTTTGCCTTTACGGGCGATTATCACGCGGCGGGTAACCTCCATGATGATAATCAGGGTCGTGGGGATGAGGACGCCTGCCGTCAGCAGGAAGAAGAACCACCTGGTGATGGTTACCGATACTTGCGTGATATCGGAAGCATCAACATACGAAGCGTACTGCGAGTAAGAATGTATTTCAAAATCGTGGGTAAGGGGGAAGATATCGAAGAGGATGAAACCCAGAATAACCGCCTCAGCGATAATGATGCCGATGATGAGTGGGAAGTAGTAGCGGGGGGTGGCGCTTTTCCTGGGGCCCCCTGTATTTTCCATCTTCGTGCTATCGAAGATGATTTCAGGTTTGGCTACCATGCCCACGGCTTGCCCCCGTGTTCCTTGATGAAGATGTCCCCGTATTTCGGGTCTTTCAGTTCCTCCGGTTTGCATTTATATACCTTGCATACCAGGCACGTCAGGTCCGGGGAACCGTACATGGGATCCTGATGGTCAGCATTAGTAAGAACATTGGGGTTAGAGATAAACACACCGCGGAAGCCCTGCGCCGGCGATTCCGGGTAGAACCAGTTTGCCGTAGCCGCCACGACTCTGGGGTCGATACCCGGGAAAAGCCTGGCTTTCTGGATGATTTTGCCGCGCGGCGATTCTATCCAGACAAAGTCGCCGTCTTCAATACCTAGTTCCTTGGCTGTTTTAGGGTTAATCTGCATGGTGGGGTATTCCATGAAGGTGCGCAGCCAGGGGATGTTGCGATATTGCGCCAGGAAATAAAACGGCGAGCGGAAGCCGGTGGTCAGCACCAGGGGGTACTCCTTGGCCACTTCCGGAGTTGAGTAGGGGCTCTCACCGGGCTCTTCAAAGAAGGGCAGCGGGTCATATCCCAGATTTTCCAGCACCGTGGAATAAAGCTCCATCTTACCGGTGGGGGTGGGGAAGCCTCCCCCCTTCCGCCAGTAGTCGGTCTTGTATTTATAATAGACTTGGTCCGGGCCGAAACAGCCGGAAATAGTCTGCTCGCTAAACTTCTTCCAGGTAATAGGCGCTTTTCTTAGCTCATGGTCGAGCAGGGTTTCGACGTCTTTAAACCAGTATTCGGGTACAACGCGCCGCCCGATTTCATTAAAAA
>CAZRQP010000091.1:0-5633 GCA_964602315.1 uncultured Dehalococcoidaceae bacterium | reverse complement strand
GGCCAGCCAGAGAGTGATGTTTATCAGCATAGCCGTTACATAGCTAATGGCAGAGATGCCGAAATCAGGCGCAATAGCCCCCCAGAGCAACATCAGGATAAAGGAACTCACGAAAAAGCCGGGAATAGCCGTCAGAATTTTAAAATAACCAGTCATGTCAAACCTCCATTATTTATTTTCAATTTAAGTTCAATCAGTGTATCAACACTGAAATGCGCCGCTTTTCTTAAGTCTTCCAGGGCTTCCCGTTCCGTTTTACCCGCCCCTACGACTACCGGTTCCCATACGGAATAATAATCCATGTTGTCAGGATCACATTGAACGATTATGTCGTTTCTTGTTAAGTCGTCTTTCTTGACCATGATTTATCATTCCTCCAGTATTGCCTCAATTTCCTGGTAGGCACCAGAAAGAACCTGACGTATACGTCCCGTTTTATCGGCATCCAGGCTACGAAAGCCCCTCCCGATCAGGTTCTCCAGTTCATGGTACTCCTTCATCACCGAAGCCATACGGCCGATGTTTTTGAAGCTCCAGCGGTGTTTCATCTCACTCCTGACACCATTTGCAATATCCTTCTTTTTCGCCAGGAACGCCAGACCTTCCCCGGTAATGGAGTAGGTCTTTTTTCCCTCTTCCTCGGCGGAGCTGGTGTAACCCATTTCTTCCAGCATCTGGAGGGTGGGATAAACAACGCCGGGGCTGGGCTTGTAAAAACCATGCGACCGTTCCTCTAGCTCACGGATAACGTCATAGCCATGCCGGGGCTTTTCCTTAATCAGGTCCAAAAGGATATATTTGAGGTCGCCCTTCTGGAAAGAACTCTTGCGCCGTGGACCCTGGAAGATACTTTCCCTATTAAATAACCTACCGTTAAACATATCAGCCTCCTCATTGCCTTTTCAATAACTAAACATATCTAATAACATCTAGATATATCTAGTTATTATTATACAACAAAACGGCAATTTGTCAAGAGCCTCCCAAAAAAAATTTTATAGATTATTAATCTTCTTCCTCGACGGGTACAGGTTTAGGTATATCCGATAGAGACTTCTTCCCGGCTTTAGTCTTTGGCGTATCCGGCCTATGCGGTCCGTCTCCGAGACTTATATCAGGTATCCACTCAAGCCACTTAGGGAGATACCAGTTGTATTTACCTAAAAGCTTCATCGTCGCCGGGACGAGGACGCAGCGTACTATAGTAGCATCCATGAACACTGCCACCGCCAGTCCGAAGCCCATCTGCTGCATCATCACAAGGTCGCCGAGGGCGAAGCCGATAAACACCGCCACCATTATCAGAGCGGCGCCAGTAATAAGCCTGCCAGTTGAACGCAGACCGAAGGACACCGCTTCAGTGTTATCCCTTTTCTGCATGAACCTCTCCCGCATACGGCTTAACAGAAATACATGGTAGTCCATTGAAAGACCAAAAAGCACGGCGAACAGGAAAAGCGGCAGCCATGTTTCGATAGCTTCCACCTGAATGAAACCGAAGAGACCCGCTCCTACGCCCTTCTGAAAGACCAGCACAATAAGCCCGTAAGCAGCGGCTACAGACAAGAGGTTCATGATTATGGCTGTAATCGGTATTACAATCGAGCGGAATGCCAGTATTAATATAATAAAACTTAGCGCCAGGACGTAACCGAAAATAATCGGCGTGTAATCGCTTGTCGTCTGATTAAAGTCGATCATACTTGCAGAGTCGCCGGTAACGAGTACGCGGACAGGAGCATCACCGAATGACTGCGGCACATACTCCGACCTTATCATGCGGACGGAGTCCATAGATTGCTGGCTCATGGGGTCGCCAGCCAAGCGTGCATAGATAATAGCCATATTCTGCTCCGGATAAGGAACCACCTGCGAACCGACAAAAGCGGAATCGGCTGCCAGCTGTTCCTGAAGCGACATAATACCTGCTTGAGTCTTGTCCGAATTGATATCCCCGTCAATAACAACGGTAACAGGCCGGTCTATACTGACATGGAATTCATTCTGCAGAACGATGTAACCCTGTTTCGACCTTAAATAATCAGGAACGTCATTGATGCCGGACATCCCGGATTTCTGATCCAAAAACGGCACCGCGGCAAAAAGTAGCAGACCTACCGCGATGATTACACTTACAGCCGGTACTTTAGTTACCACTCTGGTTATCCAGGCCCAGAAGCCGACCGGCTTTTCATAAGACATGGTGTCTTTTTTCCGCTGTATAAAAGGAATTCTAATAGCATTTACCTTATCACCCATCAAGCCTAATAAAGCCGGAAGGAGTGTTAACGAGGCGATAATGGCCGTAAAGACTACCAGGATAGAGCCTATACCCATCGAGATAAAAATGGAGAGGGGAAACATAACCAGGCCGGTAAGGGCCAGCACCACGGTAAGCCCGCTGTAAAATACCGCGCGGCTGGCCGTAGCACCAGCGGTACCGATGGCGTCCATTTTACTCAATCCGCGCTGGCGCTCCTCACGGAAGCGGGTGAGAATGAACAATGAATAGTCTATACCTACGGCCAGTCCCATCATTGTTATCATGTTGGATACGAAGAAGGTCAGGTCCATTGCCTGACCCACCAAACCGGTAAGCCCCAAGGCAACGATGATCGCGACAACCCCGAGGGCAACCGGCAAAAGAGCGGCGGCTATAGCTCCGAAAACGACGGCCAGTATTACAAGAGCCGCCGAGATACCGATGGCTTCACCCCTGGAGGCAGCATCTTCGCCCAGCTTCATCGCGTCGGCGGCCCAGGCGGCAGTACCGGTATGGTAGACCTCGAATTCTCCCCCGGCATATTTATCACCAATGGCGTAAATTTCATCCATTCTTTCATCAGCTTCAAAAGGAATGTTGAAAGGAAACAGGGTGGTATGGCGGTCAGGCGATACCAGCGAGGGGTCCTGCGTCATATAATAAGTAACCCCACCCAGGAAAACCTCCGGGCCTAGAGCCGAGACATCGGCGTATATGTTCTCGACGACGTTCTGGAATTCAGGGTCATCTACCGTAAGCGTAGTCGAGCGCACGATTACCATTTCGTCGACAATTTCCGACGTATCTATCCCCAGCCGCTCATTCATCAGGTCCATACCCACTATCGATTCGGGGTCGTTAGTAGGCTTGGCGTCGGTTACAAGTGCACCTCCCAGCAGAGTGACAATAGAGAAAACAGCCAGCACCATCGCGCCAATCCAGATGCCCACGGTCAACCACGGCCGCCGGGCACATGCCCTGGCAAGAGTTTCGGTCCAGTTACTCAAGTTCATCTATACTTTCTCCTTCAGCGTTCCAAAAAAACACCAGCGCGAAATTACAGGTATTTACCCGGGTTATTTATTCCACGAATACTTTTACACATTCGCCTTTACCGGTCTCAACGTCGACCTGCATGTCGCCCAGGGCGTCGATTAAATCTTCGATGTCCCCCGATTTGATACTGCGCACATCAAAGTCGATACCCTTTTCTTTCAAGGCGTCGTTAGCTTTGTCCAGGGCTTCCTTGGGTATCAGAGAAGTCAGCTTGATGCCGGCGCGTATCAGAGACATGGGCACGCGGACATTAACTCGGTCGGCATGTTCCGGGTTCTCGTATTTCTCGCCGGGCGTCACCGTCACCCGCAGGTACTTGGACTTACTCTTGACAGCAGTATCCGATGCGGGTTGGCCTTCACCGGCGGAGTCCTTATTCTCCCTCTCCCCACCATCAACAGCACTAAGCAACCGGTAGGCTTCATCGGCGCTTATCTTGCTTTGTTCCAGCATTTCCAGTATCTTTTTCTTGTTGTCAGACATTTTAATATCCTCCTTTTACATTAGTTAAAACGGCGATCATATTATTGATATAGAGACACATTCGTCAGGTCTCCTGACATCGACTTTCAAGCCCCGCAGGGACCAACATGCCACGAAAGCAGCCCTTAGGGAAAACAGGGCCAGCTTGCCCCAGCCGCGGTGCCATGTAATGATAATGCCGATTAATATAAAAGGCGAGAGAATGGTGAAAATAACCAGCACTACGGGAAATAGCAGGAACAGGGGCAGCCACAAACCGAATCTGGTATCCTTGTTTTTTATCCTTATATGCATCAACATAGGCGGCCAGTTCATTTGGGTAACCTCCTTATAGTGACGATGTCATAACTATCAAGTTCGTGGATTACTTCCTCTCGTGGAGGAATCTTGGCATTATCAACGTATTCCAGCCGTTTTGTTTTTACGTGCATCCACAGCTCGTTCCAGTTCATTCCGATAACCTCCTTACTGCTTCTTCGGCGGTAATATCGCCATGCTCGAGGGCGTCAATGACTTCCTCTTGCGGGGAAATTTTAGTCACTTCGACAAATTCCAGCTGCCTGGCGATACGACTAATCCTGTTTTTCACGGTAGGATAGCTGATGCCGAACAGCTTCTCCATGTCCTTTATCGAACCGTCACAACGCATAAAAGCCATGACGAACACCTGGTCTTCGGCGGAGAGGTTGGCCAGTGGCGGCAGCGAGAAACTTCCTTCTATTGCGATATCGCTATCCACCAAGCGAACCCGCTCCACGACAATGGGCTTGCCCTGGGTCATCCCGGTAAGCTCGTTCCATTCTTTGGTCATTTTTTTATCACCTCCCCGATTTTTCTAAAACCTTAATATTATTTAGTTGCACATTAATTATCTTAATATATTATAATGGCGATTATTAACTTTGTCAATACCTTTTTTAATTATTTTTATAATTATTCCTTTTTTTATTAATTTTCTTAATCCGTACCTGCCTTAAGGACTAACATTTATTTTCAAAAAAATAGACGCATTTGCGCAATTGCGCTATAATCTAGCAGGGAATTTAAGAAATGTCCATTATATGTATTGCCAACCAGAAGGGCGGGGTGGGTAAAACCACTACCGCCGGTGCCCTTGCAGAGGGTCTAAGCGAGCAGAAGAAACGGGTGCTGCTTATCGACTGGGACCCGCAGGCCAGCCTTACCATCAGCATGGGGTATAATCCGGACAATCTTAAGCTGACGAGCTACGACGTTTTGACGAGCGTTATCAGGGACAACGGGCGATACTCGCTGGGAGATGTTACATTAAAAACCAAGAACCCCAATATCGACCTGGTGCCGGCGAACGTGGAACTATCGCAGTCGCAGCTGGACCTGGTGAATGCCTTCACCCGCGAGCTGGTGCTGAAGGACATGATTAAGTCCGTGCGCAAGGAGTATGACTATATCCTGCTGGACTGCCTGCCCAGTCTGGGGCTGCTGACCATCAATGCCCTTTCCGCTGCGGACAGCGTGCTAATTCCCTTGCAGGCGGACTTCCTGGCGATGAAGGGGCTGGCGATGCTGCTGACGACCATCATGAGGGTGCAGGAAAAAATCAATCCCTCTTTGAAAATCCTGGGGATACTGTTTACGATGACCAACTCCCGCACTTTGCACACCAAGGAAGTAATCGAGGTTACGAAAAAAGCCTTCGGGGACAGGATACGGGTATTCGGCACATCGATACCGACGAGTGTACGGTTTAAAGAGGCCCCGGCGGCGGGAATGACGATTCTGAATTACGCCCCTAACACCGACGGGGCTGAAGCTTATAGAGAACTTGCCAGAGAGGTGCTACATGAAAAGA
>CAZRQP010000090.1:0-5960 GCA_964602315.1 uncultured Dehalococcoidaceae bacterium | reverse complement strand
GGAGGGGTCGCATAGTGGCCTAGTGCGGGCGCCTGCTAAGCGCTTTCCCTGGGTAACTGGGGACGAGGGTTCGAATCCCTCCCCCTCCGCCATATTAAGTAATATTTTCACCTAATCCCCCAGAGGGGGTACTTTTTTCAGAGATTAGAAAATGAGCAAATACCATATCTGGACAATCGGCTGCCAGATGAACAAGGCAGAGAGCGAACGCATGGCCGCACGCTTCGAGGAGCTGGGTTATACAGCCGCGAAAAGCGCTAATGATGCCGACCTTATTGTCTTGAACAGCTGCGTGGTGCGGCAGAGCGCCGAGGACCGCGTGGTCAACAAGCTGCACGACCTCAAGCACCTGAAGAAAGAAAAGCCGGACATACTTTTAGCCCTCACCGGGTGCATGGTCGATTCCGACATTAGCCGTTTGCATAAGAATTACCCTTATATAAACTATTTCTTTAAGGCAGGGGACTATCCGCCGTGGCTGGAAGAGGCCAAAGAGCCATCGCTGCCGCAGCGTCCGTCGCCCAGCGCTTACGTGCCCATCAGCCAGGGGTGCGATAACTTCTGCTCCTACTGCATCGTCCCCTACCGTCGCGGGAGAGAGCGCAGCAGACCTCTAGACGAAATTATCTGTGAGGCGGAGGAACTGGCGCGGCGGGGGGCTAAAGAGGTCATCCTGCTGGGGCAGAACGTGGACTCCTACGGGCACGACCTCGAAGGAAAACCGGACCTCGCCGACTTGCTGGCGGAACTGAACAAAGTCGAGGGGCTGGCACGATTACGTTTCCTGACCAACCACCCAAAAGACATGAGCCTCAAGCTTATCGACGCCATAGCCGATCTGGACAAGGTATGCGAGCAGGTCAATCTGCCGGTACAGGCGGGCAGCGACGCAATCCTGAAAGCCATGAAGCGCGGCTACACCGTAGACCAGTACAGACAGCTCGTGCGGGATTTAAGAGAACGGGCGCCGGGAATAGCCGTAAGCACGGACGTTATCGCGGGGTTTCCGGGGGAAAGCGAGGGGCAGTTTAAAGAGACTTATAATTTGCTCTCCAAGATAAAGTTTGATACAGTGCATGTAGCAGTCTATTCGACGAGGCCGGGAACGTACGCCGCTCGTGAATTGGACGACGATATTCCTGCCAGCGAGAAAAAGGCAAGGCTGTATGAAATAGAAAAACTCCAGAAACGGGTACAGTCGGAAATCAACGCCCGTCTGCTGGGCACGGAAATAGAGATACTGGTGGAGGGGAAGAAAAAGGACAAGTGGTACGGTCGTACTCGCACGGACAAGCTGGTGTTTTTCAGCAGCCCCAGGGATTATCACGGCAAACTGGTTAAAATTAAGATAAACAAGACGAGTCCGTGGTCGCTGCAGGGTACAATAAATATGGAGGAAGCATGAATAAAATCTGGAAAACTGCAATCATCGCGGGACTGATTATTACAGTCCTGCTATTAAGCGTAAGCTGCCTGGGAACAACGGCACCCGCCGGAAGCGGCAACACCACCGGCACAGGCGAAGAACAAAGCACCTTCGACAGCCTCTGGCCGATGCTTATCTTCCTGGTGGCGATTTTCGCCATATTCTACTTCGTGATGATAAGGCCGCAGCGCAAGCGCCAGAAGGAACACCAGGAGATGATGCAAGGCCTGAATAGAGGCGATAAAGTCATCACGGCCGGTGGCATCTACGGGACAATCGAAAGCGTCAGCGAGGACAGCGTAGTCATCAAAATCGAGTCCGGCACAACGATGCGGGTCAATAAAGCCAGTGTGTCCCTGCGGCGCGACGAAATGACACAATGAGCACGAGCCAGCTTCCTGAAAGACAGGTCGAGGCGATTATCGAAGCCGCGCTGGAGGAGGACACCGGACAGGGCGATGTCACCAGCGAGGCGCTGATACCCACCGACCTTACCGGCAAGGCAACAATACTGGTGAAAGAAAAAGGCGTGCTGGCCGGCATAGATATTGCCAGGCGTGTCTTCCAGTACATCGACCCCATGCTGCAGGTCGAAATCCTGATTAAAGACGGTACTGCAATAAAACCCGGCGATATCGCCGCCACGATAGACGGCAGCGTAATCAGCATTCTCGAAGCGGAACGCACCGCGCTTAATTTCCTGCAAAGACTAAGCGGAATAGCCTCAACGACGGCGGAATACGTCGTCAGTGTCAAGGGCACCGAAGCCAGGATTTACGACACCCGCAAGACAACGCCGGGTATAAGGCTTCTGGAAAAGTATGCGGTGAGGATGGGCGGAGGGCAGAACCACCGGATGCACCTGGCCGACGCCGTATTAATTAAAGACAACCACATAGCGACGCTGCGGGCAACGGGAATGAGCCTTGGAGAAATCGTGGCGAAAGCCCGCAAAAACGCGCCCGAAGGCATCACTATCGAGGTAGAAGTGACCAGCGTAAAAGAGGCGGAAGAAGCGATGCAAGCCGGGGTGGATATAATCATGCTGGACAACATGAGCGCCGGTGATATGAAACAGGCGGTGGAAAAGGGGGCGGGGAGGGTTAAGTTCGAGGCTTCCGGGAATATCACGCTGGAGAACGTCCGCCAGGCGGCGGCGACCGGGGTTGACATGATATCCATCGGGGCGCTTACCCACTCCTATAAAGCGCTGGACATCAGCCTGGAGATGGAGAGCCAGACCCTGAAACTGATTTAATATACGCAAAGAAAAAGGAACTTACCCTAGCTTTTCGCGGCTATCCAGCATAATAGTCACCGGGCCATCGTTATGGATTTCCACCTGCATGTGCTGCTGGAAACGCCCGGTGGCAACCTTAAGACCACTTTCCCGCGCCAGTCCCACCGCGTAATTAAACAAAGCTTCGGCTTTATCCGGCGGGGCGGCTTCCACAAAAGAGGGGCGACGACCCTTGCGCGTATCGGCGAGGAGGGTGAACTGGCTGACGAAAAGGAGGTCGCCTTTGACATCGAGGGCGGAGAGATTGAACTTGCCCTGCGCATCGGTAAAAATACGCAGGTTGACGATTTTCGGCACGATGTACTGCGCGTCTTTTTCCGTATCGCCGACGGCAACCCCCAGCAGCACCACCAGCCCCTGCCCTATCCTGCCGACCTCTTTGCCGTCAACAGTGACCGAGGCTTGACCCACCCGCTGCAGCAGCGCTTTCAATCCTTACTCTTCTTTGCTTCCGGTTTAGTTTTAGTAGAATCAGGACTCTGTTTACTCTTAGAGTCAGTTCCCTCTTTGCGCTTTGAAGTACCATCGCTTTTACGATGGTCCGTCACATAAAAACCGCTTCCCTTGAAGATAATGGGAGTGGGATGGAAAACACGCCTGGCTTTCCTGTTGCACAGCGGGCACTCCGCCTGGGGCTTATCATGAAAGCCCTGCCTTAACTCAAAACGATGTTGGCAGTGCGTGCATTCGTATTCGTAAATGGGCATATTATGTCACCTCAAAGTATCTAAACCACTATATAATATTTTACATCATAGCTACGCACGAGACAAGCTGCGATATTGTTTCCCCAAGCTGATATTTGATATACTAGACAGGTACGCCCCCATCGTCTAGAGGCCTAGGACGGCGGCCTTTCAAGCCGTAAACATGGATTCGAATTCCATTGGGGGCATTTACTATTCATCAACCGCCGACCGGATTCCATCTTTTAAAAATCCACCTGCGAATCAGTTTCGTTTGCATTGTACTCACGAATAGCATAAAATTTGCCTAAACCATAAGCGAGGAGGACTTTCCCGTGGTCGCAGTCAAGTATGGAGATTTAGTAAAAACATTGAATTATATCAAGGGTATGGGAGGCGCCAACGCCAAGGAAATGGCCTTCATGGCGGGAGACCAGCTCCAGGGGTTCGGCCTGAATTTTGTCGTGGGGGTTTACAACGAGCCGGGCGACTGGGCGCCGGGCATGGGCGCGCACACGCATCCTTTCGATGAAGCCCTGCTCTTTTTCGGGTACGACGATAACGACTTAAGCTACCTGGGTTCGGAGATGGAGCTGGACATGGGTAAGGAGTACGAAGCGCACCAGTTCAACGTGCCCACCGTGATAGCCGCGCCGGCCAACCTGCCGCACTGTCCGCTGATTACCAGGAAGGTCTATAAACCTTTTGGGCATTTTCACCTGGCTTTGAGCGGCAGTTACGCGGCAACGAAAGTAGAGAAGGAAGGCACGACCGACGGTAAAAAATACGCCTACCTCTATAAAACATTGGCGGTGAAAAATGGGCCGGGCGGGGCCAACGCGGCGCAGGAACTTTCCGCCGACGGCAAAGACCTGGCGGGTATGCCCATCAATTTCACCATGGGCCGTTATAACAAGACCGGGCCTTGGCATCCAGGCAAGGGCGCCTGCCGCCATTCTTACGATTCCTGCCTGGTATTCTTCGGGCACAAAACGGACGACTTAAGGTTTCTCGGGGCGGAGATAAGCATTGAGATAGGCGGGGAACGAGAAAAGCATACCTTCGACGTGCCTACCGTGGTGGTGCTGCCCAAGGGAACACCCTACGGCTCAATATCCTGCAATAAGCTGGAGAGACCTTACAGCGTAATGCAGGTAGGGTTAAACGCTAAGTACGACTGCGAGTGGCTGTAAGGCAGGCATTTATTCCAGGTATTTTCTAAGTTCGAAGAGAGCATAACAGGCAACCCTGCCGGCCACCCGGGTGAACGGTCCGGAATATTCCCTCGTGATAGGCTGCATAGGCTTGGGGCCAACGATAGCAATAAAGACCCTGGCTGTCCTGACGTTATCCACTGTTTCGGAGCGGCCTTCGATGCCGATGCCGACGTCGGCCTGTAATTTTTCACGCGCCAGAGACGCCATTGCCGCGGCGATACTCCCGGTGTTGCCGGAGCCCCAGACGAGACCGAGAGATATTTTAGCTTCATCCGAGGCGGTGAAAAATCCGCCTTTAAAGAACCGACTGCTTTCCGGGGCGCGGGAGAGCAGCTGTATCAGCGCGCCTCCGGTAAAAGACTCGGCCACTGCCAGGGTCAGCTTCTTCAAGACAAGCATTTTACCGGCGGCAGTCTCCAGAGTATCATCGTCCGCGCCCCAGATATAGTCGCCGACGATGTCCCGGACGGACTGCTCGCGGTCGGCAATCAAAGTGCGGGCAGACTCAAGCGTATCGGCCTTGGCGGTAATGCGCAGCTGAATGCCGTCCTGCTTGGCATAAGAGGCCAGGGTGGGGTTGGGGGACTTAAGCAAATCAGCCAGGCGTTCGTCAACGGTGGATTCCGGCAGCCCAAAGGTCTTAAGCGTGCGGGAAAGGATGATGGCGCCGGCCCGCTTTTGCAGGGCGGGTGCAACCTGGGTCTGCCACATGAGCTGCATTTCGCCGGGAGGACCGGGCATAGCAATGATGATGCGGCCTTCCTTTTCCACCCACCAGCCGGGGGCGGTGCCGCGGGGATTGGGAATCACCTTAGCGGAAGGAATGAGCATTGCCTGCTTGAGATTGTTAGCCGTCATCTCGATGCCGCGCTCGGAGAAGAACTTCTGCATGGACGCCTTTAACTCCGGGTCGACCTCCATCTTCTCGCCGAAAAGCCCGGCGATGGCGTCGCGGGTGATATCGCCCTGCGTGGGGCCAAGTCCGCCCGTCGTAAGAATGAGGTCGGAGCGCTCCCAGGCGCACTGTAAAGCCCCCAATAGTCTTTCATAGTTGTCGCCGACCGACGACGTATAAAAAAGGTCGATGCCCAGCGAAGCAAGCTGCTGCGCCAGAAAAGAAGTATTGGTGTCCGTGACCTCGCCGAGAAGGAGCTCGGTGCCGGTGGCGATAATTTCCGCTCTCACGGTCTGATTTTACCCCTTATTTCATCACGCTATCAACATTGTTTTTGACGTAATAGCACAATTTCTGATAATTTAAAGGAAAGGGGATATCCCTCGCGCTTGATGAAATTAAAAAGGAAAGAGAATCAATGCGTTCTTTAAATGTC